>NZ_JBBYXL010000008.1 GCF_039655865.1 Prosthecobacter sp. SYSU 5D2
ATGGAGAGTATTCACGACGCGCACGGTTCACGACGCTCGAAGCCGCATAAAATCAAGGATCCAGCCATTTTCCGCTTGACGCCTTTTTTTCAGAGAAGGGTGCGACTTTTGACAAAATGGCAGACTGCTGTGAGAATGACGAATGTCTCAATCTAATGGCAAAGCATCGAAATATTAAATCTGTCAATTGTCGCACCCTGACCCCGTTCCCCCCCTCCTGGACGGCGGGCAGGATGGCATTGCCCTGCAACTGCTCTGTCGGAAACTCGACCGCCAGGGAGGCCCCGGCATTCTGCAAATAACGGCCCACCGACCAGCTGGTGGGAGCGCTGAAGCGAGACAGGGCTTTTGCCAAAGGCTTGAACCTGCCGAGACTGAATATCATGGAAAGATATTCTGTGGCAGCCTGCAACGGGGCGGCGACCGCGCCGATGACGGGCGCATGCTCACGGTCCACGCCGCGCCGCAAAGCCTCCAGGCGGTTTGCCTCGGTAAAATCAAGCGCAAACAGGGGGATGGCGGCATAGGGCCCTGTCAAAGAAACCGCGACGGATGGCAGCACGGCCCCGGGCGCCTGCACCAGCCCCATCTCCACGGTATCATTCAGCCAGCCGACGGTGGGTCTCAGCGGATCAATGTCTGAATTGACCAGGTTCCACAATTCATCGCGGGCCTCGCTCAGCCGGTATCGCTTTTCCGTGTAGTCCGGGTTTTCCGGCTTGCCATGGAACGGGGAGGAAAGCTGCCCCATGATGTTGCCAGGTGCCTCCCAGATGTATTGGAAAAAATCTTTGGCCGCTCCGGCCGATGTGCCCACACGGTTGGCCATGGCCAGGATTTCCTTGTCCAGATGGGAGATCATCTGCCCGCCGAAGTTTTTCCTGTCAAACCCGGCTGCTTCAGCATGGGGAATGGGGTCAGTGTGGAATGGCACTGAATTAAGGCCGGATTAGGACGCATGGGCAAGGTCATCTTGGAGGTCGTAAAGGTGACGTGGTTTGGTCATGAAGGTGTATTTGTTTTGCCGGTCTTTGCATACGCGTGGTTCCTTTCTTCCGGGTCTTAGTGGCACCGCGTCATCGGCGATGGTTTGCAGCAGCACGTCACGCCGTTGACGGGCTTGTTTGGCGCTCGGTGCACTCCAGATGGCCCACTGCCATTGGTCGAGCCGGTCCAGGGTGCCTTTAAACGACAGAACACCTTTGGCCTTGAGTTCACGCATCGGTTCGGCGCTGACCATGAGATGCCGCACGAGGTTGTAGGCGATCATGTGCATGAGCAGTTCGCGCACGACCATGTGCGGTGTCTTGCAGCGCAGCGCGTGCATGTGCAGGCTGGTCTTGATGTCATCAAAGTAGAGTTCCACCTGCCAGCGCTGCCGATACCACGCGGCGATCTGCACGCCGCAGATCGCCGTGGTGTCGCGCAGCGTGGTGACGACCTGCAGTTCCTGCGTGCGGAAGCCGGGGCTGGTGCTTTGCACCTTGACCAGGCGCAGCTCCAGCGTGGCGGGCAGTGCGGCATGACGTGCTTTGTGCTGTCCCTTGGGCGCTTGCAGCGGGCGATTCCAGGTGACGTGCCAGTCGTTGTCGCCCATGCGTTTGCCCTTTTCCAGCTGCGGGTCCCGCGCCTGATGCAGCCGCATGACCACATCGACGCCACGCGCCTTGCACGCGGCGATGAAGGCGTAAGAGCCAAAGGCACGATCAGCCAGCAGGATGTCGCCACTGCGCAGATGCTTGAGCATGCGCCAGGCCAGCAATGCATCGTGCGCTCTCGGCTTGCTTTTGACCGCAGCGATCCAGGTGCCGCCATGGAGATCGAAGAGTCCCAGAACTGGCATCAGCGGGAACCCGCAGCCGGGCTTTTGCTGCGGGGCCTGCGCGTAGACAGCGGCGTTCTCCTTGGTGTCAGGCATGCGGATGCTGGTGCCATCCATCACCAGCACACGACGGCCTTCACGCGGCATTGCTCCGAGCTTCTCAACAATGTGCGTGTGAACCTTGATGAGCAGGCGAATGGGCAGCCGTGCCCGTGCCGTGCAGTAAGCGCCCGTGTCCTGGTCGGGAAGCTTCATTCCGAGTGCGGAGCACAAGGTCTGCACGCGCGTGACCGCACGGCGGCAACTGCCATCGGCATCCAGAGTCTGCGAGAGGAAGGCCCAGAAAGTGACCAGCGGCGTGTAGATGCGGTTGCGACTGTTGCAGCCATGGCTCGTCTTGTAGCCTGCCAGAGACGGAGGCAGGACCTCTTCAAAGAGCGTGAGCAACTGAGTCAGACAGAGCTGGTCAGCCTCGCGTGCTTTGCGCTCAATCTGCTGTCTGCCACTGAGCGGTGGCCGCCCGAAAAGATGCCGGTGAAACGAGGGAAAGAACTTCGTATGCGCAGCCATTGATCCTCAACGAATCGACACGGAAAAACCATGCTCGATTTTATCCCAAAGCGGCCTTAATTCAGTGCCATTCGGGTCAGTGTGCGACTTTTGACAAAATGGCAGACTGCTGTGAGACCGACCAATGCCAATCTAATGGCAAGGCATCAAAATATTAAATCTGTCAATTGTCGCACCCTGACACCGTGGGGAATGGGCGTTTCCACTGACCCCGTTTCCACTGACCCCGTTTCCAGTGTGCGACTTTTGACAGAAAAGGCAGACCGCTGTGAGCCCGACGAATGCCTCAATCTAATGGCAAGGCATCGAAATATTAATTCTGTCAATTGCCGCACACTGACCCCGTTTTCCGGCGGCCTCAGCGGCAGCCACGGCCTTCTGCGCAGAGATCACATTGGCCGCCTGCTCATTCCCCATCTGCGCCGCTAACTCGGGTGAGCGGCGGCTGTAGGCATCCTGCAAAAGCGCCTGCGCCTCTTCCGTCCGCCCCTCTGCGGCCAGCTCCATGATGGGGATGCGGTCGGACTCAATGAATCCGGCGGAGGCCAGTTCCAGGTTGTTGCTGAGGAGGGCGTTGATGTCCGCCCGGTTAGCCATCGTATTGCCTCCGACGCCTAACAATAAGAGCGGCAGCATCCCGAGGGCGACATCAGGCCGGCTCTTCCAGAACCTCTCGTTTTCAAGCACCCAGTCCCTGTCCGGCAGGGACTGGGTGAGGTCCGCCACAAGCTGGTGGATCACCGGGGTGGTGAGGTCCTGCGCGCCCTCGACGATGTTTTCACCCGCCGCCAGGGCACCCCCTTGGAGCGCCATCCGCTTCATCATTTCTTTGGTGGCATGACCTGTGAAGAGCTGCCTCACATTCGGGGCATATTGGAATGCGCCGAACAGTTGCGCCTTGTCCATGCCCGCCTGGATGAGCCCGCTGGGAACCGCCACTTTCAGGGCATCCGCCGGGTCCAGGTCCGGATACTCCGTGAGCAGCTCATTGGCTTCCATGTTCACATAACCCAGCGCCACGGATGGCACGCCGATGCCGGTGGCCAGCGGAATGGCCGTGGTCAAGGTGGATGCCGTGCCGCTGGCCATGATCCGTATTCATGACCCCATTTGCCCCACAAAAGGTCTGAGTAACCATTTTTTTGACTTTCCGCCTTATAGACGCCTTATTGATCGCAGTTCCATAGATCAAATTCCACTTTTGTTCACCGCTATGCTGAAGTTTTGTTGCATTCACTGCGCCAGACCCATTGAGGTTCCAGATCACATGGCAGGCATTAAGGTCACCTGCCCGGCCTGTGAATGGGAGGTCACGGCCAGGGCAATTGCACCAGATGCCGAATCACCGCATTCATTAGATGGGCCGCAGGACGAGCCACCACAGAAACAAAGGGGTTTCTGGTTGACGCGTCCCGTGAATGCCACGCTTTTGAGTGCCGCACTGTTTCTCGCTTCTGTGCTCTCAGGGTCTAACTCGCCGATAGATCGTTTGGGGCTTACTCGCAGCGCTTTCGAGGAGACCATTGTCCAGGCAGGTGGTGCGTTCTTGGGATTGGCCTTTTTATCCTTCATGGTTGTCTTCTTTCTACTGGGCTTATATCTGCCATCAGGCGCAAAATTCGGGGACCTGCTGTCGCGGGGTTACTCCATCATGATTATTATCGTAACACTCATTTGCCTAATCGCCTCCCTGAACATGCGCACCAGCGGTTCCACCTGATCCCAAAGCGACTTTAATGCAGTGCTATTCTGGTCAGGTTTCGTGTCGCCTGAACCCGTTTTCTTTCCCTTTCACGAAGCATACTTGGACAATTTTTATGGTTCTTCCGAGATTAGCGTGTGATTGATCGGTGGCTTTGGAGGGGCTGTATTCTCCTCGAAACCCCATAAGTACAGGCTTGCCGCTGGGGTTTCGAGGGGAATGCAGCCGGGGTGCGGAGCGTCAGATGAAAGGCACTGAGATTGCTCCAGGATGACGGCCCCAGGCTGTTTCCAGGCGTTTTTGGCCCAGATCGATCACACGGAAAAGTCGGAATAACCATTTTTATAGTGCGCACAAGGACGCCCTTTATGAAAAGGTCATATTGGCATGCGCAAGTGCTTCTGGCTCGGCCACTGATGCTTTAGGATACTTTCATCCTACTGATGTGATCAAGCCATTAGCTGCAATTCTGAGTCGGCCGAACGTATCTATTGCGACTTTTCAAAAACACATAAATGAGTTTTGTGAACCAGGGCGAGGCCATGTCCTTGAAAGGGCAGGTACTGCTCGGGCTTACAAATATCGGTTCTCTGAACCCCTTTTGCCTCCTTTCATATTTATGACCGCCATCACGGACCAAGTCATCACAGTGGCGCAACTGGAGATGATTAAGCGCTGAGGCAGCCCAGCAGGGAACGGCCACCACTTTCAAATGAAATGGGGTCAGCTTAGAACAACGTTTCCCCCTATCAAAAGGCAAGCATCGGAATATCAATTCTGTCAAGATTCGACAGCGTTCCGACTATTCATGCAGGTGCAATTCGAAACCTTCTGCGGTGATGTCAATGTCCACCCAGGAAGCTGGTTTCCCATTGTGAATACCTTCGATGGAATATTGTTGTCCGGCGGGTGCCGCCGGATTAGGCGGCCATTCAAAAACCTCAGTCACCTGATCGCCAAATTCCGCTTCGTTCAGCGTCTTCAAATAGGGATGAGATACCTTGTGCCATCTGGACACACCGCGAAAGACAAGCACGGCCGATGCCGCATTGGCTCCCTTACTTGCAAACGCTGGATGGCCTGGCTCGATCAGCAGTCCCCCGACAACTTCAATGCGTGTGAGATCACGTCCGACGGTGATTCCAGCGTAGGTGCAATCCATGAAATCCAGATCATCAAAGTGGTTCGCAAATATCTTCATAGAGTTTTTCTACAGTTACTTTTTCCTGCGCAAAATACAAGTCCGAATGGAGGCTGAAGGAATGCTTCCACCTTCAATTCTGTGGAACGTTTGTCCTTTAAACTCTTCGGAAAGAGGTATCCACTTCTCAACGATTTCCAGGCCCATCGCACTAAGTTCAGCATCCGATGGCAGACGAATGCACTTATTTGACTTTGTCCCATTAATTACAATGCGCCCGTCTGGTTTCAGTACACTCGCCGCATTCTTGAGCCAGTCATTTAGCATGATGCCTCGCGGATTGCTGGCCACGATGACATCCTGGCTTTCCGGCGGAAAATGACTGGCTAAATTGGCTGCGGAATCTCTAATCCCGTTTTCGGCGATGATGTCCACGTTTGTTGCACCTGGGATCTTGCTGGACTTCCCGCCAAAGACCTCGATGATTTTTTTGTTTGCACCAAGCAGGGGGCTGTTTTCGCCTGCGGGTCTTATGGGTGCCACATCGGCTGTGTCAAACGACTGATGTGCGGCCTGCGGTAGCAGACTGGCGAGCTGGGTGAAGCGTTTTTCGATCTCGGTGTGGCGGGCTTCGGGGGTGGCCAGGGCATCGGTCTGGATGAAGCCGCCGAGGCGGGCGCGGGCTTCCGGCGGCAGCAGGGTGTGGATGGCATCCAGGCTGCGCAGGGCCTGCTCCTGGGCAGACTGTTGGTTAGGCCCGGTGGCGGGTTTTTCCAGGTGCGCGGTCCAGGCGCTGCGGGCGGCGGCCAGGTGCTCCGCCCCACGCTGAAGCAGGGTGGGCCGCATCTGTGGGTCGGCGGCGCTGCGCTCATCCAGGGCGGCGGAGACGGCTCCCAGGTCGTCGGCGCGGGACAGGGAAAAAGTGGTTTCGCTTGCGGTGGCTTCTTTATGCTCCGGCTTGACTCCTGCCATGAAATCTGCCAAATTAACATCAAGCTCGGTTGCAGCCGATGGCGGGGTCGTTTGTCCGCGCGACATCCCATCGCGGAAAGCTTCCGATGCGTCGCGGACCTCCAGGGCCTCCAGGGAATACATCCTTGGGGGCTCTGCTGTTTCCAGCAGATATCGCACCGTCATCAAAACATGCCGCCGCTGGCCATCAGGAAAAAGGGCCCAGGCATAACGACGCTCATAAAAGGCCACACTATCACCTCCCTCTCGGTCGGGAGTGCGGGCCATCACTTCAGAATTCGCAAGCAATTCAGGCAGCGCACCGATGGCTTGAAAGTGTGCGTTCACCAGCTCCCCCCCCTCCAATTTTACGCGTGCCAGTTTACCCAAACCCTGGCCCGAAAGCACAAAGGGGGATGGCATGGATGCCGCAAGCCTCTTTCCCTCTTGTTTGAGCCATACCCGCCCAGCATCCATCGCTGCTTTACCCCTGAGATCCTCAATACCGATGGGCTGGATACCCTGAACAGGAGGCGCTTTGGCTGGCTGGTTAAACTCCGTCTGCTCAAGCCTTGGACGCAGGCTAAACGTCACGCCGCTAATCCCCTCCACTACCTGCGCAACCGCCTCCAGGTGCGACTGCTTTTGGTTAGGCGTCACAGCCGACGGGGAGACCACCCGGTCCTTCAGGCCCACGGACTGGCGGATGAGGGTCTCTAGCTCGGGGGTGAAGCCGGGGCCGTTTTGCACCTGGCGGATCATCTCGGCGCGCTTCAGTACGTTGCCCAGCTTGGACCCCAGGGCGCTTATCCATTTGAAGGCTCCGGAGCCGGTCACGGCCTGGCGCAGGGCCTGGACATAACGTTGAGTGTGTTTGCCCGATGCCTCGTTGCTGTAGTAGCTTTTGGCCAGGTGGCTGAAGGCCTCGATGAGGTCGGAGTCTTCAATCTCTGCATCGTTCTGCGTGCGGAAGAGCGGCGTGGCGGTCTCTCCGGCGGCGGTCTCGGCGGCCTGGATTTTGGCCTCGGCATCGCGCAGGTCAGCCAGCAGGTCCCGCCGTGCTTCTGGAGTGGTGGCGCGTTTGACACCGACTTCGGCAAACTCCTCGATGAGGTCATGCGGGGTGGCTCCTTTGAAAAGCCGGATGATGGCGCGGGAGACGCCGTCGGCATGCTCGATGGAGTTGGCCCCGAGGATGACGTAGGCGGGGGTGGGGTCGCCTTCAGCAGCGGCCTCGGCGGTGGCTTGGCGGTAGGTGTCGTTTTCCAGCCGGCCTTCATCCAGCGCCCGGCTTTGGGCCTGGCGTCTGGTGAGCTGCTCCGGCTTGGCCAGGCCGCGCTCCACGGCGGTCTCCGGCGTCATCCTTTCATCCGAAAAGATGATGATGTTTTCCTGGCCTTCCTTGAGTTGGCGCTCGATGCGGGAAATGGTCTCCCGGTAGAGGTCATGGACATGCAGGTTGCGCTCGCGAGCGTCTGCCCAGCGGGCGGCATCGGCTGCCTCGAAGGTGGGAAACTCGGCGACGGCGCGCTGCTCACGGCGCACCTGCCAGCCGTTGGCGGTGGGCCGCACGGTGGCCAGGGTGCCGTTGAGCTCCAGTTGCCCCACGGCCCGTGTTTGCACATTCAGCCGGCGCATGTACTCATTCGCCGCTGCCTGCCGCTGCTCTGGGGTGGCGGTATCCATCTGCTCGCGCATCATCGCTTCGGCAGCGCGCAGGTCGCCCCCCTCCACCGTTCTGCGGATGGTGGCAGCCACCTCCGGCGCGTACCCGGCGGCGATGAGGGCCTCCCGGTCACGCACGAGGGAACGGCCGTTGTTGAGGTCCCGGATGGAGCCTGCTCCGGAGCCGATGAGCACCAGCGGCAGCGCGGTGGAGATGATCTCCCATTGCATGCCCTTCAGCTCGGCAAGCCGGGCAGGCCAGTTCACATGCGGAATGTCCTGGGACAGGGCGGCGGCCGCTTCCTGCAAAAAAAGTGGGGTCACAAACTGGAGGTTTTCATCCACATATTCCCCACCTGTTCCCACCACGACGCGGCTGCCAAAACGCGTGGCCAGCCCGCGAGCGGTCAGCATGGGCGAGTTCAAAAACGCGCCAAAGGCGGGTGTCCTGCCAAAGGTCAGCTTGCTGACAAAGACCGAAGACAGCCCCTGGATGGGAGCTGCGATATTGGAAATGCCCGCCGCCGTCTCGTAATCCATGCCCGGATTGTCCTGCAGCAGTTTGGCGATGCCCTCCTGGCGGAACTGGCCGATGATCATGGCAGGACCGGCATAGGGGACAAAGGCGGCCAGGGTGGTGGGCGCGGACTGCGCCGCCCCGCCAAAGTTCAGGCTCAGCGCACGCACGTCTTTGATCGGTGCCAGGCGCTGGCCGATCTCCCGCAACTGGACACGGAGGGTCTCGTAGTCCCTTTGGCGGGCATCTTCCGCCGCGTCCTCTTCATCATAATCAGGCATGTCCTCTGGTGCCAGCCCAGGAAACGTGATCAGATCAAGCGCCATGTTTTTCAAACCCGTCCCGCCCTCCACAAGCAGTGATTCCACGCCGCGCTCAAAGAACTGCGCCAGGCGTGCAGCCGCATTGTCATCCTTGGCCGCATCCGGCTGCCTGCGTGCGAGAGCATCCAGAACCTTCTCCCGGTGTTCTCTGGGGACGGCCAGCAACGCCTGGATGGACGGCTTAAAATCGAAGTGCCTGTTGTTAGGCAGCTTGTCTGGCGCAATGTCTCCGCCATACTGGAGATAACGGACGTATTCCGGGGTGTAATCCTCCTGTTTGGACACCAGCTTCAGCTCCTTCTCCAGCCAGTCCACGGTGCCCTTGAGCTTGCCCAGGTCACTGGCGAAACTGGTATAAGCCTGCATGAACAGCGGTGTCATGTCCAGCTTGTCCTGCGTCTGCGGGCCCTGGTCCACGCCCTGCCATTCGTTCAAGGCCGTGAGCATGGGCTTGCCGATGGTGACGGCATCATAAGCAGCCTGGGCCGCGCCGATCTGCATCCCCTCCACCTTCACCTCCTGCTTCATCACACCCTGCACCGCGCCGTAAAAGGCTTTGTCATCCAGATCCGGGTCCTGGAATTTTTGCAGCCCATAATCGGCCAGAAAGTATTCATGCCGGTCGGGATGGTAATCCGGGTATCGGGACTGGAGGAACTGAACGTTGGCGGTGGTGGCGCGCTCGAAGTCCGGGTCCTGGCTCCAAGGGGAGACCTCAACGGGCACGGCCTCAAGGCCGCCGGTATAAAGGCTGCGAAGGGTGTCGCGGCGCTCCATGAGGGCTCTTTCCTGGGATGGAAACAATGGCTCTCCCAGCTCAAACTGCTGGTCGCGGTAGCCTTTCATCCAGCGGGATGCCAGGAGCTTTGCGTCCTCCGGCATGCTGTCAAAGGACCGGCTGATGGCGAGGGCGTCAGTTTCCAGGTGGGGCATAATTGAGGGCTTTGTAGGCTTGCTTCAGATCATTGGCCGGGATGGCTCCCGATGCGCTTAAATGGGGCAAAGGCGGCGTCTCCGGGGGTGCCAGGGGGGCGAAGGAGCGATACCTGACCGTGAGCCGGCCATAGGCCGCGCGCAGGTCCTGGGGCATGGCTTTGGGATGGTCCGCCTCCCACTGTTCCATGGCCATCACCAGGTCCTGGTAGCGGTGCAGAGCCTGGGATTTCAGGTCTTCGTCAATGACCATGAAGGTCTCCACCGGCGGCGGCCCGGGCCGCCCGGCCACCTCCTGCTGATAGACAGCGCTGCGTGCCTCCCGCTCCAGTTCATCAGGGTCTTTCTTTTCCGTCCACCACAGGGCGCCTTTCTCCTTTTCCAGCGTGGCTTTCATTGCATCCACCTTGCTGCGCATGGTCTGGGACAGGCCCCGGGCCTGCAGCAGCGGCCTTTCCCAGGTGCCGAACCGGCCGGCCTTCATGTCGGCTTTCATCATGGCATAGATCTCCCTTCTGGAGTTCTTCATCGCAGGATGCTTTTTCCCGTTCACACTCTCCCGGAGCCGGGTCTGGAGCATGGTCTTCGGCTCCCCGTCCAGGGCCATGTGGATGCGCTGGTCCAGGACGGCATAGCCGGGCGAGCCTTCACTGCCCTGGAAACCGGCCGCCTCTGCATAAAGGCTGGCGTATCCCACCGGGTCATTGGCGGGCCCGGAGCTGGCAAAGTCCATGATGACCGCCCGGTCATAGGGCGTGAGGTTGGGGTCTGACTCCAGTTCCTTCCTGTCTGGCAGCCCGCCCTGGTAGATGCTTTCCTTGTAGCGGCCCAGCGTCTCGGCGCGCAGCTCCTGGATGCGCCCCGCAGCCAGATTTTGGATCTCCTTTTCCGCAGCGCCGCCGAGCGCTTTTGCCTGCTGGAGGGCTGCATGCGGATTTTCACGCACCGTGGCCAGGATGTCAGACTTCCTGGCCTCATGACCGATCTCGTTATTCATCGCCTCCTTTTCTCCCGGTGAAAGGTAAGGGCTGCCGTCCACGAGGCTCTGGGCCTGCGCCAGCCCGGCCATGCCGTTTTTCCTGACCAGAGCCAGGGATCCTGCCCGCACCTGCTGCAGCCCCTTTTCCTTTTGGGCAGGGATGGCGAGGGCGTCAAAGTCCTCATCGGCCATGCCGCCAAGGTGGGCCAGGGGGCGGACTTGGGCGACTTCCTCCGGCGTCCGGGCGGCCTGGATGCGGGCGGTGACGGCGGCGGCCAGGCGCTGCCGGGACTGGTGGCCGGCGGCTTCGCGGATGCGCAGGGCGTGGCCCTGGGAGTAGCGGGCCAGGGTGTGGGCCATGGCGCGGCTGGCGGCGCGGGAGAGGTCCGCCTGGCCCAGCGCCTGGCTTTCAAAGTCGGTCTTCAGCTTCTGCCAGTGCGTCTCCCACTGGTCGGGGTCCGGCTCCTGCTGCTGGAACTGCCGCTGCTGCAGGGCCATCTCCTGCATCTTTCCCTCCAGGCCGATCATGACCACGGCGTCCTTTTCCCGCCGCCGCTCCATGGCATGGTCCGTGACCATGCGCCCGGCCTGCGCGGCCACCTGGCCCCAGGCGGCACCGGAGGTGTCTGCGGTGAGCTGGGCGACGCGGGCGGTGCGCTGGCCGCTGTCCACCAGCCGGGAGCCGGGATGAAAGAGGGGGATGTTTGCCATAGGATTCTATTGGAAAGTGTGATTTTATGATGATGACTCCTGCCCTGGTCCTGGGTGCTTTTTTCAAGGCTGGCCTAACGGGAGGTGCGGTATGGCGGTGGCAGGCGGGTCAGCCGACGGTGCCTGGGGTGGTGGCGGGGAGGGTGGTCTTTCTGGCCGGGGCCAGGCGGTCATAGGTGCTGAGGCCGGACTGGGCTGCGCCGAGGATGCCGCTGACGAGGGAGGCCCCGGCCTGGCTGCGCAGGGAGCGGGCGTGGCTGCCGGCCTCCTGCATGAGCGCCTGCCCCTCCGCCCCGAGCTGCCACTGGTCCAGCCGGGCGCGGTTGACGATGTCCGCACGCCGCTCCTGCTGGAAGGCGAGCGTATCCGCCATGATGGCCAGGGGCGTGCCGGTGGTGGTCATGACGCCGCTGGCCCCCTGCTCTGCCAGCACGGAGGCGCGCTCCCGGCGCTCCTGGAGGGCCAGGCGGCGGGAGTTTTCGGCGGCCTCCTGCGCCTTGCGGGCGCGCTCGGTGACCAGGGCATCCCGCTGCGCCTCGGCATTCATCTGCGTCTGCTCCGCCTGGGTCTTTTGCGCCTGGCTGGAGGCATAGGCGCTGTAGCCGCCCGCGGCGGCGCTGGCGATGCCTGAATACAGGGCGATGAGGGCGGGGATCTCGGTGATGCCAAAGGTGCCCAGCAGGGGCGTGAAGTGGAAGAGGAGGTCAAAGGACATAATGGATGCAGTGAAGGGGTGAATCTGCGTGGTGCCAGCCGTGGCGGGCGGCCTCCGCAGCGATGCGGGGGGCGGTGAAGGCGCGGATGAGGCAGTAACCGAGGGCGGACCTGGCATTGAGCTCCCGCATCCACGCGGCCACGGCGTCTGCGATGGCGGACCAGGCCTCGCGGATGCCGGCCATGTTGGAGCCGGGGGCGGAGAGCAGGTGGTCTAACTGAATGATGGGTACGTCCAGAATCATGTAAGCCCAGACGGCCATGACGGGCGCATCATCCGCACCCGTGGCCAGGAAGCCGTAAGGGGAAAGCAGCGGGTCATGCAGCTCCAGCCCGCGCTGCGCTGCCCAGCCGCGCAGCATGGGCATGTCCTGCGGTGTGACCTGGCGTACGTGGATCATGAGAGGCATCAGGCGGATCAACTTACGGCTTGTCAAGTCTCCTCCACTTCGGTTTTGACGACCATGGAGAGGAGGTTGAAGGGGGCGCCGTCATCGGACCTCACTCTGACTTTAAGGGTTCTGGTGTAGTTCGCTCCTAAAGCCTGACTGCCCGTCTTTCCTGAGAAATTGCCAAATGTCTGATTGTTGTTGGCATCGTAAAGAATGGGCTGGTACTGCGTTACGTCATACGTCAGCGGGTCATAAACAGGCACCGCAACGCTGCCTCCCAACGACTTAAATAGCCCAAGGTCCACAGAGATAAGGCGCATAGGGCGCCCGTAAGATGTCCCATTCTTAAGCGGGAATGCGATTTCGGAAGTTTCCATCAAAGATATTATCGGCAGTCCAATCCATCCTGGCGAGACGCCGAAATTATCCACAGTGAATGTCCCTTCCTCATAATCAATAGAGGTTGGCACGGCGGCTGTGATGCCATCCCAAAATCTAAGCGACTGCGCGTCATAAGCGGTTAAATTCTCAGGGAGAGGGAATGATATTCCATCCCCTTCAACCAGGCTACCTAAGTCCACGAAGCAAGATTCGGTTGGATCGTTGTTTAACAGGTCTTTCGAAGGTCCGAAAAACGTCAGCATTGTGCGGCGATTAAATCTCAATAACCCCTGATTTTCGGTAGCCACCCAGACTTCATCACAGGCTATGTCGTTGCTATACATAACGCCCAGCCCCTGAACGCCTCCTGTAACGATGTGTCGCGCCCAAGCGGTTACCTGCTGTTCTCGGTTGTATGAAAAACTGAAAAGATATAGCCCGTTTGTTGCCCAAACAATAGGTTCTGGCGCAGACTGTAGAGCGATGACTGAAAATGCGCCCTCTGCACTGATGTGCTCCGCCAGCGCCGTGAGATCCGGTGCCTCATAGCCATCTTTCTGAAAAACATACGTAAACTCCCGCAGCCTTGTCCCTCCCCGCTGCACCCACAGCAGCGCATCCCCGGTCAGGATGGGTGCCAGTCCAGACGATCCATAGCGCGTGCGGCGGCGGGCGCGGATGTTGGACGGCTTCAAGGCCTCGTCTGTTTCCCCGCCGTCCACCGTCCATTCATCCCCGCTGGTGCCGATGACCAGGGCGCGGTTAAAGCTGGTCATCCACAGGATCTGATTGGCCTCCACGGCGGCGAGGCTGATATCAATGCCGTCCGTATCCAGCCCGCCTAACAAATAGATATAAAAGTCATCCACATGGCTGCCCCAGATGCGTGTGGGATGCCCGGCCGTGCCGCCCCACCACAGGCGGGATTCATGAAAGGCCACGGTGGAAGGATAGCCGTTCTCTGCACTGAACGCGGGCTTGCGCCACAGGGTGGTGGACACGCCGATGGCCATGCCGGGCGGCAGGCGGTCATTCGGCATGATCAGATCTCCGGTCACCTTCGTCCCCTCTACATAACCAGTGATGCGGAAAGGCAGCTTGTAAACGCTTTCCGCTGCCTGGAGCTTGATCTTGGTCTGCGCATTCGGCGTGAGCGCATTCGCCGCCACCCGGTACCATGCGCCCACAGACGGGCTTTCCCCGGCGTAGGAGATGTTCAGTTCCGTCTTGCTGGCGATGGTCCACTGCTTCACCACGTTCCAGTTCACGCCGTCCACAGACTCTTCAAGAGTCAGGGCCCCCTCCATGGAATCCGACGTTGCCCATGCAGTCTCCAGGGTGAAGCCGCCCTGAATGAAAAGCGGGTGGTTACCCGTATCGGCCCTGTCTGAGTCCGGAACGGTCAGGCTCTCATAGATGCCGCCCGTGCCCAGCTCCAGCTGCCAGATCGTCCCCACATCTTCAGCGGTGAACACCTCCTCCGTGGCAAAGAGGGCAAATTTCAAGCCCTCGAGGTCGGTGTCTGACCGTGCCACACGCCAGAAGCGCACCCAGCCCTTGCCTTTACCTGGGCGGTTTCCTGGCACGGTCTGGGTGCCCACGCGCCCGCCGCTGCCCGTGATGGCGGAAGCCGCCCGTGACTTATGATCACGGATGCACTCATAGACCACTTTGCCATCGCGGGCGAAGTCTCCCACCTCGTAGTCCACATTGGTCTTCCAGACTGCATACGCCACCTTGCTGGTGCCCTCGTTCCAATAGTTCTGCCACGCGGAGCCGATCCCCGGTTCATCATTGGCCGTGCTGCCGGGATTGTAGCCTGTGTGGCAGGTGAAGACCTGGCCGTTGAAAGGATTGGATACCGTGGTGTCCACAGCGATCACCCGGTCGCCCGGGTCATAACCGGAGGCGGAGATGAGCGTCCATTTGTCCGTCCAGGGCGAGCCGGTGCCGGAAACGCCGACTCCGGGCTCATTGCCAACCGTGCCCGCAGCGGATGCCGTATGGCCGTCAATGCATTCATAGACTGAGTTTGCAACGCTTGAGCCTTCCCTTCCATGCACGCGGTCGCCCTCCACATAGACCGTTCCTGCCACCCAGGGCAGGCCAAAGTTGGGGATGCCGTCAAACTGCACCTGCAGGCTGGTGGACGTCTCATTCACATCCAGAGCCGGGGCGTATGAAAACGGCACGGGCACAAACTCCCAGTTATTCTCACCGCGCCGCGTCAGCCGGGCGGGCGGGTGGTTTGGATGCGCGATGAAAAGCACGTCATTGAGCTGGCAGAACTTCAGGTCGTCAAGCTCATCCATCTGATAGGGCGTCGGGATTTCATACACCGCCGTGGTCGTGGCCGGAATGTCCACCATCACCCGCCAGAAGGCCGCATCCGTGGCAAACACGGCGGAAGGATAATGCCGGGTGGTGCAGTAGTACGCGTTGCCGCCGCTGCTCACCATGTCCCCCACCTTATAAAAGGGAATCTCCTGCCAGTATCTCCCCCAGCGATGCTCCGCAGCAGTACCAGGCCTTGTGGTTGGGTCGGAGCCATGCGCACGACGGCACCGGAAGACCGTGCCGCTGCTGGTCACCTGGTCATCCACGGCATAGGACGTACTGTTTGCCCAGGCCCCGCTGCTGGCACTGCCTAACCAAGGATTCGCATTGTCAGGCACCGTGGTCCCTGGCGTGGTATTGATTGTCACGGGCACAATGGCCGGAGAGGCCCCGCCGCTCCAGATGCGGATGTATTCTGTCCCGATCTCCAGCATGTAATTGATGTCCGTGCTGCGCTTGAAGCCGAACAGGCGCGTTGCTGCGCCATCGCCACCCTTGGGCCGGCCGATGTACTCCAGACCCGGCCGCTTAAACACCCCGCCCTGCACGCGCGGAATGAAATTTTCCAGCTTCGCGCAGCCATTGGCGTGCGCCGGTGAGGAAACACGCGCCGTCAGCAGGGGCGAGATCTCACCGCCGTTGAAGGACTCTTTCAGTAAGTGAACGTAGGCCATAAAATAGAGAAAAAAAAGATCAGTCCGCACCGCCCAGGAATCCCGCCCCGCGCCGCGCCGCCAGCACGCGGGAGTTGTAATCCGGGTCACGCACCCGGCCCTTCCCCTGCTTGGAATCCTTCGACTTGGCCAGCGGCGCGACCACCCGCTCATACTGCTGCCGCAGCTCCATCGCCCGGCCCGCAGGCCCCGTCAGATCCTGCGCGATGCAGGACGCCAGCAGCAGCGCAAAGGCATTGGTGAAGTTCTGGCTCCACAGGGCAGTATCGGTGATCTGCGCCGTGTATTTCAGCTCCAGGATTTCAGCGTCCATCAGCAGCACCCGGCCCTCGATTTCATACGGCACGGAGTCCTCCTCATTGCCCTCACCACCATTCACCGTGCGCACCGCCAGGCAGTCCGCCGGCAGGTCAAACCGCCACGCCCAGCCGAACGGCGGCACCCGGGCCGCCCTGCCGCCCGCCGCATACGTGCCGCTATGGACAGTGCCATCCAGCGTGAAGTAATCATCGTCCACCCGGGTGATGAAATACCGCCCGTCCGCCCTCCCCGCATCCCGGATGCAGACACGGTCCCCCGTCACCAGTCCATGATCCGTCACCTCCACCAAAATCGCCCCCGGCACATGCAGGAGGCCTTCCTCAGGCGGAGGCGGCGGTGCGGAGTCCTCAATGGTTTCAATGGCCTGGAACGCGACCGCCAGGCGCTTCCTCACCATCGCAAAATTCCACGGGTGCGAGATCAGGCACTCATCCCGCGCCGCCGCGAGCCACTTGCGGCAGGTCACCGCCTCCTTCGTCGTCTCCGTGGCCACATCCGCCGTCTGCAGCCTGGAGCCCAGAAAGGACAGGGCCAGATTGGCGATTTCAGTTTCAGTCATCGTCCGTTACCTTTCCTTGTGCATCAGTTAATATCGCTTGGCATCGCATTGCATCATCCTTGAAAGAGGGCCCGCAGGGTCATCACCCCCTGCGGGCCATTGCACGCGCCCGTCCTCACCGCCAGCCGTCTGCGGCGGGGATCAGCCCATCACATAGGCCAGGTGCCAGGTCTGCTTGTGGGACAGCTGCGTCGTACTGGCCTCGGTCCAGGTCACCACCACCCAGGCATCATCCGCCATCGGCACCGGAGCCAGCCAGTAAGGCCCCTTGGTCGTGGCTTCATCGAAGCGTTTGTGGCCCGCCGCACCCCCCGTGGCCAGCGTGGTCAGGATGGCATCCACGCCCACTTGCACCCCCTCATCCGTGAAGAGCCCGATCTTGCCCGTCAGCGCCGCGCCAGGGTTGCCAAAAGTCACCGAGCAAAGCTCCGGCACCAGCCGTGCCCCCTTTGGCAGGCGCAGCAGGTGGAGAGGATCGTCCGTATCCATGACAGCCGTGACCTCCACATCCATGAACTTCAAATCCCCGCCATGCTGGCGAAGGTTCGGAGCTGCCGAAAAGTCCTTCAGCGCCGCCTTTTGCGCCTCCGCGTAGTCTGTGTAAACATTAGCCATAATCGTAATCTGTTATTTTGCAGTGTTTCGTTAAATTTTGACCGGACTCCCAGGGGCGGCTCTCACACCGCCCCCGGTCATCCCTTTGGTTAGCCGTTTCAGTTCAGCCAGGCACGAGCTCACGGAGCCTCGTCGCACAGCACGCGGACGATTCGTTTGTCCTCCGTGCGCACCGCCCCCATGCGGTACACCGCCCGCATCTGCACCGCATGGTTCTTGTCCGCACGGATGTCCACATGCGTGGAGCGCCCGTTGTCCGCCCACTTGATGCCGGACTTGTGGTAGGCAAAGGCCGAGCGGATCTGCCCGCTCTTCGGCAGCTGCTCCGAGCGCACAAACGTGAACCCGGCGAACCTGTCCACCTGCCCGTCAATGAGCGCCTTCACCTGCATGTAATCCCCGCTGGTGATCTTCTCCGAGGTCAGCATGTCCTCATTGAGCTGGTGGGAGGCCACCACAAAAAAGCGGTCCCCGTCATCCACCTCATTCTCATCCAGGATCTTCTTCGCCCGGATGATCTTTTCCACCGTCAGGCCCGAGTTGGAGCCGCCGTAATTGGCTGCCACCTGCTGCGTCCCCGCCAGGTTAAAGGCCTCCTCCTCCGTGCCGCAGTCCTCCACCTTGCGGCTGCCGTCAAAGGCCTGGATGATCACCTTGTCCTTCGTCCGGTTCCCCGCCGCCACCGCGCTCTGCATTTCATCCGAGTCCGGCAGCGCCACCTGGCCCAGGTTCAGGCTGTCATCCTCATCCCACGTGCGGGTGAAGTGGAACTTCCGGCGGTAGATCCAGTAGGCCCGGCCCGTCGTGTCATGGTCCGGCGTCACGCCCTTGCGGTCCGTCACCTCCGTCATTTCGCCCACATCGAGCTGGTTATACTTCTTGCGTTTGCCGAAGAAGGAATCGGCCGTCACCGTCGGCCCCAGGCGCGAGTCCTTCTGCTGCGCCAGCATCTCCCAGTTGCGGGAGAAATCAGTGGTGAAAAATTGCGGTACTTGGAATGGCATAATCGTGAGCGAGAAAAAAGGCATCTGAACCGAGTCGCAGTGCATAGGCCGGGTTTGTAAAAGGTCCCTTCTCGCGGGTGTCTGCCAAAAAAAGCAGGCCGCTCCAACGGGTGCGTCGCGGGTATCTCAGCATCGCCAAGGCCGCTCTGACTCTCCCCCCACCGGGCGGATCAACCCGAATCAAGTCAACCGGAAAACGAAGAAAAAAACAGATCCCACGCAGCCCCCAAGACAAGTCCGACCTGTCCGACCCATCCAGCAAAGCCTAACAATGGATGCAACAAGGCTCCATAAAACCAGCCCCCTTCAAAATCCTGTCAATCCTGTCCCAAAAAACGGTCCCCCCAAGCCCCACGCCCTCTGAATACTGAATACTGAATACTGAATACTGAATACTGCCCCCTACTGCCTCCTCAGCCCGTCCATCCACGCCTGCGCTTGCGACTGCCGGTCCTTCCCTTCCCGGCCCATGTAGGCCGCGTGCCAGGGGTTGTTGGGATTCAGGCGGATGTCCTCCGCCTGCTGCGCGCCCGTCATGCCGGCACCACTTCGGCCAGCGGCGGACAGACGGTCCTCCTGCATGAGGCGCGACGCAGCAAAGAGCGCCTTCAGGATCTTCGGGCTGTTGGAGATCTCCGGATCATTCGGGTCCAGGCCCAGCGCCTGCGCCGTCTGCACCGCGCGGCCCACATTCGTCTGCAGCCGCTCCCCCCACTCCTGCTCCAGCTCCGCGCGACCCCGCGCCAGGTAATCCCCCAGCCGCGCCTGCGCCGTCTGTGCGGCCTGCGCCTGGCGGCCCGCATCATAGTCCACCAGCTTCTGCACCTGCGCCGGGGTCAGGTTCAGCTCATGGGCCAGGCCGGAAAACTGCACCACCGCTTCATCGCTCCATTCCACCCCGTCCGGCAGGCTCTCCGGCCGCTGGATGCCGTAGCCCTCCGGCGTCTCCGGCACGCCCAGGGACCGGCGCCACGCGCTCACCTCCTCCGGTCGCGCATCCGCGCCCGGTGGGCGCACCTGCGGCCGCTGGCCGATGAGCCGCTGCGCATTCGCCAGGCCCCGCACCAGCTCCAGGGGCGACTGGTACTTCGCCAGCGCCCCCGCCGCCTGGTCCCGCAGATCCGCCGGCAAACCCTGGTCCCAGCCCGCCCGGAAATTTCCCCGCTCATCCAGCGCCGCCCGAAAATCAAACCCCTCCCCGCCTTGACGCGAGTCTTGACCGGCGCCCCCATCCGCTGCCGTAGAAACCGCCACCGCCTCCGTAGCGCCACCGCCACCTCCGTAGCCTGGCGCATCCCCGTCGTCCTCATTCCAAAGTGTGATGTGTTTTTTCATATCCGTTTCGTTTCTAATGTGATGTTACCCATTGTGTTCCGATATCCTAAATCCCCTCCGGTCAGACGGGTCAGACATGTCTGACCCGTCTGACTCCTCCCCGTCAAGCCCCGTCAAGCCCCCCCTCCCCGTCCGTCTCACTCCCCGTCATCCGCCAGCTCATTGCGCAGCCACGTCCGTGTGCCCGCCGGTGCGCCCGTCTCGCCGATCTGCCGGCCGCCATACTGCGCCTCAAACTGCTCCGCCGTCCCATAATGGCGGAACCACTCCACAAACGCCGGTGTGCGGTCCCCCTCCGGACCCGTGGGTGGCGGTGGCGGAATCTCCCCACGCGCCACCCGCTCCAGCATCACCGGCAGCGACCTCCGGCCCGGCAGCGCCGGACGCGCAGCCGCCTTGCGGTCCGGCACGTTCACCGCCCTCGCCCCTGCTTCCGCCGCCTGCGCCGCCAGCCCCCGCCGCCGCACCAGGTCCAGCAGTTGCGCATCCGAAAGTGCCGCCTCCCAGCCCGGTACATCCGGCCTAACAGCATGCGTATCATCTCCACCTGTCGCATCCTCCGCCGCCACCGCCTCCGGCACCGCAAAGCGCAGCCGCGCATTCCGCGCCGTGCGCCGCACCGCCCCCTTCACCGCATTGGATAGCGGCACACGCGGCGTCATCACCCCTTTCAGGATCGTGCCCAGCACCGCCCCGTCCTTCATCACCGTGCCGTCTTTCAGGATTTTCAGATTCATAGTCATCGTCAAGATCAGGTTCAGCGTTATAAAGACTCCACCGGTTTCGCCGCCGCAGCGGCCTCATCCTCATCGTCGTCCGCATCCAGCGCCGCCGCTGCCAGGCCCAGCCGCCGCGCCATGTGGGCGATGACGGACCGCTGCCCGTCCCGGTAGGCCGCCGCCCGCTCATTCCACCCGTCCTCCGCCCGGAAGCACGCCCCCACAGGGCTGAAAGCCACCTGCAGGTCCAGGTTAAAGACCTCCTGGAAAGCCCGCTCCGCCGCCAGCCGCCGCCAAGCCGCGCGCAGCCGCTCCTCCCGTTGTTTTTTATCGTCTGCTGTCATAAATTTTTCCTGTCACTTCATTGATTAGGCCATCCGCCGTCCGTCAGTCCCTCATGAGTTTTCCCACCGTGTTTAAAAAGCGCTGAAACTGCGCCTCCGCCATCTCCCTCGCCACCGCCTCATCCGCATCCCGCGGCAGCGCCACACGATCCTCAAACCGCCGCACCCGCCCCGACCGCGCCTTGCAGCGAAAGCGAAACTGAAAGCACAGGATGCCCTCCAGAAAAGCCGCCACCACCCGCCCCCGCACCCCCGGCAGGCGAGAGGCTTCATCCAGCTCAATGATGCACAGGTCTTTCGAATAAGCGGCCATAGGAAAAAAGGTCAAATTTTGTCAAGAGTGTCAAACATCGTTAAAGAGTGTCCGGATTATTATCCGTCCGTCATTTCACCTGCCGCCGGCCGCGCACACCTTGCCACACATCACGTTAGGCCGCCTCCCGCCAGGCCTTCCAGCATCTTCCCGGCCTGCTCCGGGCCGCCCACGTTCTTCACCGCCTGGGAGGCCCGCTGCGCCATCTCCAGGCCCTGGGCAGCAGCAGCCGCGTCCGCGCGTGCCTGCCGCATCTGCGCCACCGCCTTCTCCTCCCGCAGCCAGCCCACCGGCATCCCGTTGCTGCGCGCCCGGTCGCGGGAGATCGCGTCCCAGTTGTAGTTGTCCATCACCGAAGGGTCAAAGCGCGCCACCGCCATGTCCCCCTCCAGCTGCCGCTCAAACGCCCCGTGATGCAGTTGCTGCACCGCCAGCGCCAGGCGCGAGGTATAGTCCACGGACGGCGTCGGCACCCGCATCATGTAGCCCTCCATCCCCTCCACCGCCTCCGCCGGCGGCGGGGCAAAGAGGCCCGCCTCCGCCGACAGCGTAAACAGCCGCTGCAGCATCGGCGTATCCTTTTCCGCCACCAGCCGGGAGAAGGCCGGCGTGATCAGCGTGATCTTCTCCGCCGCCCGCTCCGCCACCTCCCGCGCCGTCATCTGCGGCCGGTCCAGCTTCGCAAACAGATTGAAAAGATCGTAGTGAAACTTCGTCCGGATCGCCTCCTGCCGCATGCGGATGCGGTCATGGCCAATGCCATAATCCCCCACCTGCTGCACCGGCCGCGGCCACCGCTCCACGCCCAGGCTGGACGGCATGTACGTGATGCCCCCTGCGGACAAAATCAGATCCCCCTCCATCTCCTCCGGCGCGATCATCGCCGGACGCACCATCTTCTCCGCCGCCACATCCATCATCATCTGCAGGAAGTTCACCTGCCGCACATCCGGCAGCGCCGCAAAGCCCGGCCCATAGCCATAGGGCGACTTGCAGCCCAGGGCCGACCACTTCAAATACCGCCCCACGCTGAAGGGGAAGCTGTCATACCCGCTCTCCTTCACCAGCACCTTCTCCCCGCACTCCACATAGCAGGACGCCCACGCCTTCCCCCAGTCCGCCAGCCGCCCCGCCCCCTGCGGCCGCTCCCCCTCCTCCCGCGGATACACCGCATGGATGAATTTAAACATCTGCCCCGCCTTCTCCTCCTGCCGCCAGCACGCCAGGATCTTCGGCGGCAGCCGCTCCTCGCCAAACATCTCCACCGCCTGCCGCGCCGTCAGGTCCATCTCCCGGAACAGCGTGTCCACCTCCCCAAACGCATTCTCCTCGATCGCAAAACTCCCCACCGGCAGCGATTCAAACCGCAGCCGTCCTCCCTCCAGCCCCACATACATTGCCGACAGGCCAAAGCAGCAGTGGTTCAGCAGATCCTCATGCCGCTCCGTGTAAAAAGACGAATTCGCCAGCAGCTCCAGCTGCCTCTGCGAGCAGTCCGCCAGCCACAGCTTCACCGGGTCCCGGTCCCGCAGACCCGCCACCGGCTGAAAGTTAAACCACGCCTCATTCGCCGGCGTCGTCCAGCTCATCAGGCCGCCCGCCATCGTCATCAGCGCATCCCCCGCCGTCGTGTCAAACAGCCGCGCCTCCTTCCCCGCGCCCGGCGTCATCACCTGCGCCGTCATGCCCGCCTTGCGCGGCATCATCAGATCCGCGATCTCCTGCCACTGCGCCCTCCACACGGACAGCGCCCCGCTCATCTCCTGCCACCGGCGGCAGATCTTCCGCGCCCGCAGCGCCATGTTTTGATCAGGGTTCGCCTCCATAAGTCAAGCCTCCCAGGTTCGAGTTTGCATTCCCGTTCGCCTTCGTTTTCCCATTCACCGGCCCGCTCCCCGCCGGCCCCAGCAGGCTCCCCTGCCCCAGCGCCAGGCGACCCGCCCCCGTGCCGAAGCCATCGCCAAAGATCGTATCCTGCAGCCCCCGGCGCCGGGCAGCACGTCGCGCCACCTCATCCTCCACCGGCCCCTCCGCCCGCACCGGCGCCACCGTCCGCGGCGGCGGATCCGGCTCCTTCGCCCCACCCTTGAAAAGGCACCTGCCCAAATGCACATCGCAGCCCGCCAGCGCAGGCCCGCCCCCCGGAATCAGATCAAAATATTCGCTCCGCATCGCCAAGGTAGGCGGATCAACTCGAAATCATGCAAGCGGAATTTCAGGTAAAACCATGGAGCGCCGACGATCCGTCGGCATTCAAGGCAGTCTTCAAAACTCCTCCTCCAGACCTTGTTCTTCTTCTGGTTCTAAAAGCGGTGCCGCGCTTGCAGTTACTTGGGCCGCTTCCGAGAGGTCTTTTTGGCTGCGGCACTCTTTTTAGCCGTCAAGCGAGGAGCGGTCTTTTTACTCGTCTGGCGACGCATGCGGCCCAGGCCAGCGAGGAGTTCCTGGGAGCCGGGGGGAAGCTGGTCCTCTCCGGTCTGCTCTGCGGTGGATGGGGAGTCTGGGAAGAAGGTGCGCTGCAGTACACTGATGGTTTCCTGGCGCCTTTCCTCGTAGCCTTCCCCAGGGATAAAATCCGCATCGGGGTCCTGTTCAAGAAAAGGAATGCATGGGCAGCCCTTGGCACTGGCCAGCCAGGCTTTGAGATAGTTGCGCAGGTCTTCTATCTTCGTCTCATGGCGGCCCATGAGAGTGTCCTTCAGCCGGTTGACATTGGCGGAGCTGCTATTGTGCTCATGGGCAGGATAGCCGTCGTTGTCCAGCCAGATGACAGGGTAGGCCTTGCCCCGCATGACACCTTTGAGCTGGACGTCGATTTCAAAGAAAAGACGCATGTCCGAGGGCATGCTGGCGCAGATCATGAGGTAAGCCAGGTCAGCGGCGATGACGAGCTTCCGCGGTGAGGCGTGCTCTTTGAGCCTAAAGCCCATGTCCACCAGCGGGCCGATGTAGTCCTGATCATCGCTGAGGATGGTCTCGTCACAACCTTCTCCCTCCTGGGCATGGAGAGGTGAGCAGGGAATCTCCACATTGCCGACTGGAAAGCCGACGAGCCAGGCGGCCCCTTTGAGATGCAGCTCATGGCGGGTGGTGTCCGTGCTGTCGCTGTGCCAGTTGCAGGCGGCGCTGCGCAGGGCGCTAGCGTGCGCTTTGACATAGGCGGCGGCATCGGCTCGCTTCTCCAGCTCCACGGTGAAAATGAGTTCATCGCCCAGAGCTTTCCAGAGACGCGGCAGGCGCAGCTTGGGATGGTGGCTGCGGATGGCCTGAACGAGACGTTCAGGGAAATCGGCAAAGAAGCCGATGAAGAGTCCCACCCACTCCGGTGTCTGCTGCTTGGGGTTGCTCTGCTTGTAATGGGTGGAGCCGACGATGTCCACGCTCATGAAGAGCTTGAGCTTGGGCCTGACCAGCTCCTGGAATTCAGCCTCTTGCAGACGGTTTTTGATCTTCATCCCAAGGCAAGCGTTTTCAGGCGGATTTCGATGACCGCCTGGGACACTTGATAAAGGTCCGCCAGCCCTGAGATGCTGCGAAGCCGGGTCCAGTCCTCCCGGAAACGCCCGGCGGGCAGGAGAAAGCCTGCGGCAAACCAGTTGGCCTCCCATTCGCAACGGTCACTGCCTTCCCGGAAGATGCGGATGGGATTTTTTCCGCCATTGGAATGGAGGAAATAATGCCCTAGCTCATGGGCGATGGTGAAGCGGTTGCGCAAACGGCCGGCAAAGTAAGGCAGCCTGATGATGAAAGCGGGCTTGCCATCGGGAAAGACCTCCAGGCTGCCGCTGCCTTCACTCAGTTCCCAGGCATCATGCTCCACCCTGCCTCCCAGCCGGGCCACCAGATCATCCAGATTGATGCCAGGCTTATACCCAAGCGCATCGGCTACCTGTCCGGCATAGGTGTCCACGGCGGCCTTGGTGGCATTGGCCGGTATTGGTTCAGAAGATGCAGCTGGGACGGTGGCTGGCATACGGTGTGCTGATGAACATGAGCCTGGCTGCGGGTTCCGGCAAGAGGAATTTTCGGACGCCTGCCCCCGCGGTGCGGAGGCGGTTGTGCCGTTGACGGCGGCCTTCTCTCGTCCATTCTGGCAGTTCCCATGAGTTCCGCCCCTGCTGCCCAGCCTTCTCAAGAGTACCTGCCGGATCAGGCCGCCAAGGTGGATCACTTTGAGCGGCGCGACTTTGCCCGCAGGCTGGCGGATACGATCGTGAAACGCCGTCAGGAGGAATGCCTGACCGTGTCCATCGTTGGCTCCTGGGGCAGCGGCAAGAGCACAGTGCTGGACATGATGACCGAGGAACTGGACACCCGCACGGCGGACGAGGGCACGTGCCTTTTGGTGAATTTCAATCCCTGGAAATACTCAGGCCAGGACACGCTTCTGTATCACCTGTTTGAGGCCATGGTGAAGCGGATTGATCCGGACCTGAAGGTGCTGACGACGTGGCAAAACATGAAACGCAACGCCTCCAAGGCCAGGAAGTGGCTGAGCGCAGGTGGCGGAGCAATGTCTCATGCCTACATGCCTGGCAGCGGGGGAGTGACTAGCGGTTTGTTAAATGCCATCCTCCCGGAAGAGTTCAAAGCACATGTGGATGAACTCAAGGTGCAAACCGCCGATCATCTCAAAGGCAGCAATCTGCGAATGGTGGTCCTGCTGGATGATGTGGACCGGCTGGAGGCGGAGGAGATCCTGCTGCTCTTCCGCAGCCTGAAGCTGGTGGCAGACCTGCCTAACACAACGTTTGTCATCGCCATGGATGAGGACCACGTCAGTCAGATCATCTGCCGCCAGTTGGATGGCCGCCCGGAGACGGGGCGGAAATACCTGGAAAAAATCATCAACGTACGCCTGAAACTGCCAATCATTCCGCCCGAGGTGCTGGAGGAATATGCGCTAGAGAAGTTATTCAAAGTTTGGAAGGACTCGTCATCGGCGATTCTTCCAGAAGACAGCAGCCGCGTGCGGTCTATTTTCAGCCGATTGCACGCGCCCTTTGTACGCACACCACGCACGGTCAAAGCCATCGCCAATGCGTTTCAGTTTGCTCTTGGCATGCTGGTTGATGAGCTGCATCCAGGAGATGTGTTGCTGCTGGAGGCCACGCGGCTGTTGCATCCTCAGTTATACGAGAAAATTCCAGAAGTGATTCCAACCCTGCCGACAAGCGATGGTTTTGAAATTTTCGATACACTTGAGGATCGCCATGAGCCAAGGCACCAGGCCTGGGAAATTTTGGCAGGATGCCTGACTGAGGAAGTGAGGGCGTACAAAACGAGCATCCAAGATGCGCTGGAAGTATGGTTTCCCCAACTGGGTTCAATCATAACCTATGATGCAGAATACATTCGTCGTCGCCAGTTCATCTGCTCACCCGATTACTTCTGGCGTTACTTTTCCATGGGTATCCAGAAAAAGGATGTCCATGATGCGCGAGTGCGCGGCTGGTGTGCGCTGGCAGAGCGGGAGCCAGCCAAGGCGGATGCATCCTTGACGGAGCATCTTAGCAAACCCTACGCCCGCGTGTTTCTAAAGAAGGTGAAAAACTTTTGTGAGACAGACTGGACAGCACGCCAGGCGGTCATTCTGTCCCTGGTCAGGGTGACGAGCCAAAAGCCTGCGTTTCAACAGTCCGAAGATTGGAGACCGAGTTTTTGGAGAACAAGTGCAGAATTAGCTGCTGAATGGGTTCGCACCTTGACCAAAGAAGACCGTGTGATGGCAGCTCTAGAACTAGTGAAAAGAACGGAGGATGTGGATTGGAACATGACCTTGGGAGATTATCTGCGAAATGATGATAGCATTTATAATTTTAAACAGTTAGGCCAGTCACCGGGAAAACTGGACGAAGAAATGGCTGAGCAAAGTCTGGCTGCCTATGAAAACGGAAAAATTCCGGAGAGCAATGTGATGATTTGTTTCCGCGTGTGGTGTCTCTACAGACACCTTTCGGCAGTCAAAAAACGTTTGGAGGAATTGGCGAAACAGGAGCCTATTGTGGCTTTGCACTTGGTGACGGGACCTTGCACTTTTTCCAGAAGTGTACAGGGGACTGGCTGGCAATGGGAAGGGATGAAAGAGCTTACAAAAGTGGAACATGTAATCCCGCGCGCGATATTGAAGATAAAGTTGCAAGAGGCTTTGCCAGAGCCTCGCCCTGCAAACCTAGGGCGGAACGCGCCAGACAGCGAAATTCACACCCTTCAAGAAGTGGGCTGGCTGTGCCTGGACACGATTGCGGAAGCGGAAAAGCTGGAGGCAGCGGGAGCAATTGGCCCTTTCCCTGTCCACTCACAGAGAGCGCGTGATGCTGATTCCGGGGAGGCTGAAGGAGTGGAGTATCTGGAAGGGGCGCAAGATGGCACGCCGCCGGAGGATGGAAGAGGCCCGGCTTGAAACGGCCCTGACCTGCCAGGACTTGTCAAGTCCTACTCCTTGGGAACCCGGTGAACTTCAGTCCTCATTAACTGATCCCCCTTCCTGTTAGGCCATCTGTAACTTCAAAGAAGAGCGGTGCTGCGCTCGATCGCTTCCACCGCACTTGTTAGCTTTGCCCATCCAGCCCGTTGAATTGGGTAGCCGCTGTAAAGCGGGAAAAATTTGGCCGTCCGCCGGGGAACACCGACGCCGCACTGGGGTCCAGCAAGACCGTCCTGGAGACAGGTCCCCGGCGGGCAGCCGAACTTTTGCAAGTTCGATCACCATCCTGGCTGACCGGCCTCCTCCAGTCAAGCCGCTAACAAGAATGACCCGCAGAAGTTCCAGGCCGCCCTTTTCCCCGCCCGCTCCGTGCCAGACTAAACCTAACCAACGATGCCACCATGAAAACTGCCTCCGCCCACCGTCCCCAGCCTCCGCCTGCTGCTCCGCCCGAGCCCTCGCTGCCAGGCGTCGCCGCCGCCCTCGGCATTGACGTCTCCAAGCACAGCTTCAACGTCTGCCTCCTGGCCTACAAGGACGCCAAGCCTCAGCATGGGAAGTTCGTCTCCAGCCCCGAGGGCCACGCCGCCTTCATCACCTGGCTCCAGCGCACCAGCCAGGGCCGCAGCGTCCACATCTGCCTGGAGGAAACCGGCAGCTACGGCCTGGCCCTGGCCGCCTTCCTCCACCAGGCCGGCCACCACGTCAGCCTCGTCAATGCGGCCCTCATTAAAAACCACGCCCGCAGCCTCAACCTGCGCAACAAGAACGATCCCCTGGACGCCTGGATGATCGCCACCTACACGCTGGAACGCGTGCCGCCCCGCTGGCGGCCCCTGGCGGGCTCCCACCAGAAGCTGCGCGACCTGGCGCGCCGCCGCCACCAGATCCAGGCCATGATCATCCAGGAAAAAAACCACCTGGAAGCCGCACGCGACGAGTCGGTCATCAAGCACATCGGCAAGATGACCGCGCTGCTGCAAACCGAGCTCGATGGGCTCTGGCAGCAGATGCTCGCCCTGGTGGAGGCCGATGCGGCCATGAAACACCAGGAAGAACTGCTGCGCAGCATCCCCGGCATCGGCCCGGTGACCGCCGTCATGCTGCTGGCCGAGCTGCCGTGGCTCGACAGCTTCGAGAGCGCCCGGCAGCTGTGCGCCTACGCCGGGCTGAGCCCGCGCCAGCACCAGAGCGGCAGCAGCGCGAGGGGCCGCACGCGCATGTGCAAGCAGGGCCGCAGCAGCCTGCGCACCCTGATGTTCATGCCCTCGGTGAGGCTGTTGAGCAGCAAGCGAGGACCGCTGCGGGAGTTTGCCGACCGGCTGCTCAAAGCTGGCAAAGCCCCCAAATGCGTGGCCGGAGCGCTAATGCGCAAGCTCATGGCGCTGGTGTTTGCCATCCTGCGCTCCGGCAAGCCTTTTGATCCGCAATACCGGCCTGCACCCAAAGAAACCGCCGCCTGAAAAAACACCGCAAAAACCATTTGCCAAAACCTCACCATCTCCAGGACGCTTCGCGCCTTGCGGTGTCCTGGAAGCCCGGACCTGGCAGGTCCGGCTCCTTGGCCTGCTCCAGGTGCCGCTAGGGCCAGAGGATCTGGCGGAGGTTTTCGAGGGTGGTGGCGATGTCGCCGGTGAAGTCTTTGACGAAAGTGACGCACTTTCGCAGGCCCTTTGCAGCCAGGGTGAACCTCCCGCGGTTGGGCGTCGGGCAGGTCACGGCCTCCGTCAGCAATTCCAGGTGGGTGGCGGCCTCTTCCTGCGGCTCCTGCTCCAGGCAGGCGAGCAGGATTTCCACATCTTTGGTTAGGCTTTCCAGCAGGGTTTTCACCTCGTCATCGGGATGCTGCTGGATCAGGTTGTTGCAGTTTTCCATCGTCTGGGCCACCTGGCTGTGGAGGATGTCACGGGCGTGGATGCTGTTATCGTGAATGATCTTGTCTCCAAATTGGACGGGGGCATGGAAATGGTTCTCAACTTTACTAGCGCGCCCCTGCCGCATTTCATCCTTGGGCCGACGCTTCTCGCGCTCCTTGTTGCGCTGCGGGCGCTGGCTGACCTGGTTGAGCACGGTGGTCACTTCGATTTCTTCCAGCAGGCCGTTCACCATTTCTTGATGACGACCAATCTCCTTGCCTTCTAACTGCAAGTACTTCTCGTAGCCCACATAGACGTCCGGGTGCTTCGGCAGGGGCAGCTGGGCCTCCACGGGCAGATGGCCGGACCAGGAGCGGTGGATGTCTTCCAGGGTGCCGCAGATGAGCGCCAGAAAGGCCTGCCGCTGGCTCTTGCTGCCGCCGCGCACGCAGATGTCCACCTGGGCTTTTTCCTCGTCGCTGCGCACCAGGGCCTCACACGGAGCCTTTTTAAACTTGGCCCCGGTGCGCCACAGGCAGTGGCGGGCGATGTGAGAGTGCAGCCGCACCATGAGCCGGCTGATGATGCTGCCGGGCAGTACCTGGTATTGATAACGAAAGGCCATGGCTCCGGCCCAGTTCCCGGTGTCCACCTCGTCCTTGTTCAGCAGGTCTGGCAGGAACCACCGGTCCGTCTCCCCGTCAAAGGGGAAGCAGATCTCAAACCGGCGCATCATGGCGATGATGAAGTCTTGCTTGGTGCCTGGATATTGGCGGCCTTCCAGTTCAGCGAGCGATCGCGCCATGCTGGCCCGGTCCATGCGGCCGCCGGCGCGGATCAGCTCCGCATCATTGAGCAGCTTGTAAATGGCGCCCGTGACCCAGCCGGGGTCCAGTACGTTCAGCTCCTCCACCTGGGCGGTAGTGGCATTGCGGGCGCGGTCTTTTTCAAAGATGGCGTGCTCGCTGAAATGCAGCACGCTACCGAGCTGGTGCATGAGGCTGAGCAGGATGTCGCGGTGCTGGCGGTCGGCGATGCCGCTCTTCTTGGCTAACAAATGATACTCATCCAGCGTCAGGTAGGGGCGGCCATCGGTCTCCAGCGCGTCCTTCAGGTCCAGCCAGGTCTTCAGCAGAGGTTGGTCCACGCCCTCCACATGCTGCTCCACCGTCTGGGCGATGAGCTGGCGCAGCTCGTCCAGGCCCTTGCGGCGGTCCTCTTTTTCACAGTGGTAACAGCAGACTTCTTTGACGAAGCCCTTGATCTGCGGGTGGTCCTTTTGCAGGCCGGTCCAGTTGAGCTGCATCACCTGCTGGTCTGCCTTGTTGCAGACGATGATGACCGGCGAATCACCTCCATAGGAGGCGATCAATTTCAGCCAGTAGTCCATGCGCGTCTGCCTTTCGTTTTGGCGGCTGTCCAGCACTAGCACATACACGCTGCGATGCGTCAGGAAAAATTGATGCGTGGCATGCATGATGTCCTGCCCGCCAAAATCCCACACATTCAGCCGCACCCTGCCCAGCCGCCCGCAGTCCATGGATAAACGATGCCTTTCGATGCCATGCGTCTTGTCCTCCTTCGGGTTATGTTTCTCCCCACGAAGCTGGCGGATGATCGAGGTCTTGCCCACCTCGCTCTCCCCCACGACGAGGACTTTGACTTCGTTGAGCGGGCGTTTAACTCCGCCACGCTGCGCGAAGTAATAAGCGAGGATTTCTTGGGGGGAGGCGGGTTTTTCGCCCTGAACAAACTCAAAGTAATCTGCTCCAAGCACCTCATCGGGAAGGTCCAATTGAGCGTTCCCATGCAATATAAGCATCTCCAGATTTTTCAGATCATGCAAAAAAAGCGGCAGTTCCTGTAGCTCAGTACACTCTAGGAAAAAACTTACTAATGAGCGCAAACGACACAGTTCTGGTGGTAGGCGGGTGAGCGGGTTATAAGAGAGAAAAAGCCATGTGAGCGAGGTGAGCAGGCCGATCTCCGGTGGCAGGCTTGATAGCTGGTTGTTATCGAGATCAAGTTGCCTGAGCGAGTTTAGCAGTCCGATCTCCGGTGGCAGGCTCGTGAGCTGGTTGTGGGAGAGTTCAAGCTCCGTCAGCGAGGTGAGCTGGCCAATCTCCGGCGGCAATGCGGTCAACCCGAGTCCTCCTAAATTCAAAACTGTTCCATTTTTTCCTTGCTGACGACATTTCTCAATCCTTCTCAGCGCTTCATCATAAGCCGCCTGGGCATTGGAAAACTTGTGCTTGTTAGACATGCCACCTAAAATGCTTGGCCGTCAGGGAAATGTCGAGGCGCTTTCCGCCGCCACCGTCCTTTTCCCACGCAATTCCCAGGCCTGCGGGTAGGCGGTTGGCGCAGGGTGTGTGGTGGGGCGATGGGGCTACTCCTTCGGAGTAGACGGCCTCTGAAAGCGTCTCGACCAGTGACCGGAGGTCTGGCTCGCGAAGGCTCGCCTGACACTCCGGCTACTCATGGGTTAGCCCTGCGGGCTAGGGGGAAGGTTAGGCCTTCAACGCCTTCTCCCATTCCGCTTCCTTAAAACCCACGAGATGCACACCGGCGGACTCATCAATCGCGAAGGGCCGTTTCACGAGGTTGCCATTCGCGACGAGCATCTCCAGGGCTTCGTCGGTGGACATCGTGGGCAGCTGGTCCTTCAGGCCGAGGGCGCGGTAGTCCTGGCCGGAGGTGTTGAAGAGGGGGCGGAGGTCGCCGGTTTTGGCGGCCAGCATGGCGCGCAGTTCGGGCAGGGTGGGCGGGGTCTCGCGGATGGGGATTTCTTGATGGGGAATGGACCGGGCTTTGAGCCACTTGAGGGCGCTCTTGCAGGTGGAGCAGCCCTGGTAGGCATAGACTTTCAGCATGGCGGCGGAGGTTGAACGGTGGATGTTTTATATTACCAGCCTTTGGTGGAGGCTCCGGCGCCGATGAGCTCGCCGGCTTCGGCTTCGTCCTCGATCTCCTCCTCGTCCTCTTCCAGGGGGGCGAAGCGCTCGGACCGGAAGCCGAGCTCCTGCTTCACGGAGGAGTGCGGGTCCTCGGTGTTTTGCAGCTCTTTCAGCAGTACGAGGATGTCGAACTGGGCGTCGGTGAGCTGGATCTCGGCGTCGTCATTGACGGAGAATTTGGGGTTGGACCGGCCCACGGAGATGGCGCGGATAGTGTAGGTGCGGCCTTTTTTGGGCAGGGCGGTGTAGAGATCATAGACCCAGGGCTCGAACTGGTCATTGATGCAGACAACTTTTTGGCCGGTGGTAAACATGGGGAAAGGGGGGAATGGGGCTGACGATTGTTTGCAGCCGTTTGCGCTCGTTGGCAATGGGTTCAGTACGGATGGAGGGCCATTTTCACACGGCGGTTTTTCACCGGGCGATGCCGCTTTCCCGCAGGTGCTGTTTTAAACGGCGGGTCACTTCGGCGATGACTTCGGGCTTTTCCACGCAGCCGTGGTGGTAGGGCACGACGACCTCGGTGCCGGTGTCCAGATGCGCGCTGGTGTAGGGCACGACGCCGTCGCTGCTTTTTTCCAGCGGACCTTTGCCGAGCTGGCCGATGATGCTGTGATGCGGCACGGGGATGGGCTGGGAGTTCAGCGCCTTCAGATACGGGTGCCGGGGGGAGAGGGTGCCGATACTGAGAAAGCCGAACATGCCCCAGTCGCGCATCTGCGGGGTCAGGGTGTCAATGTTTCCTGTCATGATCTCCTTGGCCAGGACCATGGAATCCGCCGGCAGGCGGATGAGGCCGGTGAGGCGCTGGACGATGCCTTTGTCCGCCATGCCACTGCCGCGATGCGGTACGGTGATGAAGATGAGGCGCTTGATGTAGGGCTGCTTTTTGAAGCGCAGGGTGTCCTGCAGCCGCGCCAGGGTGCCATTGGAGACGGTGAGCTTTTCGGCCTCGCAGTTGAAGTAGGCGTTCCAGATGGCATCGCCGCTGTCGATGGTCTGCATGCGGCTCAGCAGGCCGCCCATGCTGTGGCTGACGAGGACCATGTGGTTCATTCCCGGGTCATCGCCCTCCGGGTCCAGCCGCGCGCGGGCCTGCTCCAGGGAGGTGCGCAGCCGCCAGGAGGTGGCGGGCACGGCCATGCCGGTGGGGTATAAAAAGTACCAGGGCTGGTAGTGGGCGCGCAGCTCCGGGTCCGCATAGATGGCGTTGATGGTGTTGTACCAGATATGCGGGTCTGACTTCAGCCCGTGGACAAAGACCACCGGGATGCGCTTCGGGTCATACATCTCCAGGCGGTAGATCTCGCTGTCATCCAGCACCTTGTCCGGGAAGAGCAGGCCCAGGAGGGAGAAGTCTTTGAGAAAGCGGTTGTTCATGGCCAGCTCCTTCGGCGCGGTGTAGTTGGCGGCCAGGGTGCGGGTGCGGCCGGCGATGTCCGCCTGCGGTTTGCGCAGCGGATTAAACAGGCGCAGGTGGCAGGTGCGGGCTTTTCCTGCCTCCCCGGGCGGGTCAAATTCCAGCACGGCGGTGAGGGTTAAATACGCGCCGTTCAGCGGCATCATCGGGTGCTGGGCCGCGAGCTTTTCTGAATGCACCAGCTGGCCCACCACGGGCACGCCCAGGCCGTCTTCGATGACCGGCGGGCAGTCCGGTGCCAGGCGCACCTCATCCGCCAGGCGGATACGGTCCAGCATGAGGGGGGAGACTTCCTCCGGGTTCCCGGGTGCGGGCTGCAGGTTCACCAGGTAGCGGCGTTCCTTCGCCTCAAAATAGCTGCCGCTTTCCCACTCGCGCGGGAGCTGGCTGCGGTTCCAGTCCTTCAGCAGGCGGGCCAGGGCGGACTCATAGACGGCCTCGGCCCGCCGCTTTTCCTGGGCGGAGGCGTCCGGATCTTTCAGCAGGTCCCAGGCGGCGGCGGCCTCGTCCACATGCGCGGCGATGAGCTTTTGCGTCAGGCCCTGCCACGGCCAGAAGGGCTCGCGCACGGTGGGCGCCTTCGGCGGGCCGATGCAGCCGGCCAGCAGGAGCAGGCACAGGCCCAGGCCGCCATGAAAAAAAGCCGGGGCCAGACGGCGCAGGCGGCTGGGTGTGGAGCAGGAGGAGTGGGAGGGCCGGGTGAAGAATGGCATCAGGTCAATGGGGCTGCTTGTCCGCTACCCGTGCTTCATACGCCCGGCTGTAGCGCATGAAGGTAAAAAAAGCGGTGGCGATGGCGATCCAGAAGCCGGGAAATCCATCCAGGAAGCCCAGCCGGATGAAATACGCGCGGAAAAACCGCCACCAGGGCCGGAAGACGGCATCCAGCACGGACCAGCCGCGGCCCTGCGCCTTTTCATGGTCGGCAAACACGTCCGTGTAGGTCAGGTGCTTGTCCAAATAATGTTTCATATCCGAAAACGAATAATGATACAAGTCTCCGCGCAGGGTGGTGTGCGGGCCGTCCACCACCAGGCGCTCATGCACCTGGCTGTTGGCGTGGCCTTCCCACTGGCCTTTTTCCCGGCGGAAGAGGCGCACCTTTTTATCCGGGTACCAGTCGCCATGGCGGATCCACCGGCCCAGAAACCACACGCAGCGGGCCATCCAGGCGGCGTCATGGGTGGCCGCATCTCCCTTTTCAAAGAAGGCCGCGATGGCCGCCTTCAGCTCCGGGGAGAGCTCCTCATCGCAGTCCAGGGCCAGGATCCAGGGCTGGGTGCAGAAGCTGTTGCAGAGGTTCTTTTGCGCCGCAAAGCCCAGCCAGTCCTGCTGCACAAACCGCGCGCCGAATTCCGCCGCCACCGCTGCGGTACCATCGGTGCTGCCGCTGTCCACGATGACGATTTCCTCCACCAGCCCGGCGGCGCTGGCCAGGCAGCGGCGCAGATTGGCCTCCTCGTTTTTGGAGATGATGGCGATGGAAATCGGATGCGGCATGGGCTTGGCATGATGGAAGAGGAAGAATGACGAATTGGAAATGGAAAAGTCTCTCTGTTTGCAATCCGTCCGCAGCCGCCTTCATGTCCCCCCCTTGCCTGCTGAACTTGCCAACCCCTCCTCTGCTGCGCCTGGCACACCGCCGTGGCTGTGGCCCCATGTCCTGAGCCTGGAGGCGCCCGCCGTGGCCATGCTCTGGCTGGCCGCGCTGGCCCGCATCAATGATTTCCGCCTCATGCCGGGTGTGCTGCCCGGTCTGGGGCTGGCCGTGTGGCTCATTTACCTGGCGGACCGGGTGCTGGACACCATCGGCGTGCCGCCGCAGCAGCTCAGCGCGCGGCATTTATTTTACCGCCGCTTCCGCTGGCCGCTGGTCCTGGCGGTCATACCCGCCGTGGCGGCCACCGTCGCCTGGCTGGCGCTGTGGGTGGTGCCGGTGGGCCTGCTGGCGCATTCCCTGGCACAGGTGCTGCCCATCGGCCTTTACCTGGTGCTGTATTCCATCACCGGCCGGCGCACGCGGCGCTGGCTCATCCAGGCGGGCGTTTTGGTGCTGCTGTTTCTGCTCAATACCCTGCCGCTGCCCGCCACGGTCATGGTCCCGGTTTCCCTGCTCATCGCCGGGGCCACCATCCTCGTCTTTCGCCTGAACTGGGATGAGCAGGTGGGCCGTTTTTTCCGCAAGGAGGTGGCCGCCGGGCTGCTCTTCGCCTTCGGCTGCACCACCTGGACGCGCTTTCACGCCCTGGGCAGCGAGGGGCCGGACATCTGGGCGGAGCTGGTCCTCCTGGGCCTGCTCTTCGTCAGCAATCTGACCGTCATCACCGCCCGCGAGGAAGCACCGGCAGGCGCACCCGGCAGCGGCCCAGGCTCCGTGCGCGGTGCCATCGCCCTGTGCGTGGGCGCGCTGGCGGCCATCCAGTTTGCCTACCTTCCCGCCACCCTGGTCCCCCTCACCTGGGCCGTTCTCGCCGGGCTCGTCGGCCTGGAGATCCTCTGGCAGAAGCGCCGCCATCTCTCCCCGGAGGCCTTCCGCGTGTGGGCGGATGTCATCGTGGCCATTCCCGCCGCCGTGCTGCTTCTCATGCCGGAGGCTTCCTCCTCCGCCACAGACGCCGCCGCCTGCTGCCTGTGAGAGACTTGATGAAGTCTCAAACAAACTTTGTGCACCTTTTCTCAGGTGCGCTAAATTGCACGTCCCATGGATCCCCTGATTCAACTCCTCCAAATCAATTCCAACCGCTCCACCAGCGAGCTGGCCCAAATCTTGGGCCTTTCTGAAGACGAAGTCGTGCGCCGGATGCGAGCGGCGGAGGCGGACAGGACGATCCTGGGTTACAACGCCGTCGTGGACAAGCACAAGGCCGGCCATCGCGGCGTCACCGCCCTCATCGAGGTGCGCATCACGCCGGAGCGCGAGGGCGGCTTCGACCGCCTGGCCCGGCGCATTGCCAAATTTGACCAGGTGCGCGAATGCTTCCTCATGAGCGGCGGCTATGACCTGGCCGTGCTTGTGGAGGGAAAGGACCTCCTCGACGTGGCCAACTTCGTCGCCGAAAAGCTCAGCACCCTCGGCGGTGTCCTGTCCACGGCCACCCACTTCCAGTTGAAGGCCTACAAGCAGTCCGGCTTCCTCGCCAACGGCGGCGATGACGAAGAACGTCTGCCCGTCAGTCCATGATCTTCGTTTGAGAGGCCTAACCACATGGATTACAACAGCAAAATTTCGACCCAGATCCGCGACCTCCCGCGCTCTGGCATCCGGGACTTTTTTGAACTGGTCATCGGCCGCAGCGACGTGATTTCGCTCGGCGTCGGTGAGCCGGACAAGCCCACGCCCTGGCCCATCCGCGAAGCCGCCATCCGCTCGCTGGAAAAAGGCCAGACCAGCTACACCTCCAACCTCGGCCTGGAATCTCTGCGCGTCGCCATCAGCGGCTACGTGGAGAACCAGTTCCGCGTGAATTACGATCCCAAAAAAGAGATCCTCGTCACCGTCGGCGTCTCCGAGGCGCTGGACATCGCCTTCCGCGCCATGCTGAATCCGGGCGACGAAGTCATCTATCACGAGCCCTGCTACGTCTCCTACTCCCCCAGCATCAAGATGGCCTACGGCGTGCCCGTCGTCGTCGAGACGCGGGAGGAAAACCTCTTCGCCCTCATGGCCGCAGACGTGGAGAAAGCCATCACGCCCAAGACCAAGGTCATCGCCCTGAACTTCCCCACCAACCCCACCGGCGGCGTCATGCCACCGGAGGAGCTGGAAAAGATCGCCGCGCTGGCCGTGAAGCATGATTTGTTAGTCTTCACCGACGAGATCTACTGCGAGCTGCTCTATGACAACCAGCAGCACAAAAGTATCGCCGAATATCCGGGCATGCGCGAGCGCACCGTCCTGCTGCACGGCTTCAGCAAAGCCTTCGCCATGACCGGCTGGCGGCTCGGCTACGCCTGCGCCCCCGCCCCGCTCATCGAGGCCATGATGAAAGTGCACCAGTACTGCATGCTCTGCGCCCCCATCCTCAGCCAGATGGCCGGGATCGAAGCGCTGAAAATGGGCTCCAGCGCGTATGAGGACATGCGCCTCAGCTACGAGCAGCGGCGCAATACCATCGTCAGCCGCCTCAACGGCATGGGCCTGCACTGCTTCAACCCCGGCGGCGCCTTTTACGTCTTCCCCGAGATCCGCAGCACCGGCCTCACCAGCAAGGAATTCGCCATCGGCCTGCTCGAGAAAAAGAGCGTCGCCGTCGTCCCCGGCACCGCCTTCGGCGCCGCCGGCGAAGGTTTCGTCCGCTGCTGCTACGCCACCGCCCCCGACCTCATTGATAAAGCCATGGACCTCATGGAAGAGTTCGTGAACGAAGTGCGCGCCGGGAAGCAGGCCGCCTAACCGATGGTTATAATTCAAGACCCCTGGCTCATTCGTGGGCCAGGGGTTTTATTTTTGAGGGCATCTCATAGAGCCCGACGAGCGGATGATAAATTCCAGTTTCCGTTTCAAGTCCAGATGCCCAAACGTTGCATTCAGTGATCTGTGGCAAACGACTTCATTGCTTTCAATTCGCTTGCCACCATGGGAGAGCGGAAGCAGATGCTCAATGCTGGCCTCCTCCTCTGGCAACACCTGGCTGCAGAAAAAGCAGCGCCCTCCTTGCAAGTAAAGCATCTTGCGCAGCTTGTTGAGCGGCTTCTCTTTCGACTCCACCTTGACCGGGGCGACCGCTGCTGGAGGCGTGTCTATATTAGCCTCCCCTGAATGATCTTGGTCAGGGCTTTTCTTTCGACCCTGGCCTTTCGAATGACCTCCCGTTGCGCCGGTGTGAATTCACAATCGGACATCTTCCCTGGAAATAAAGTTCCCAGCGGCACGCCTTTTTGAAGACGTTCAGCATATTCCTGGACCGCAGCATCGGTGACGGTGTGTTTCATCGTTTGATCATTGTCAGAGGTACTCTTTCCCACCCATGCTGAGAAATCAAGCAGGCTCGATTGGGAGGCTCTCTGTTCGGTTCATTTTGACCCGCAACAGGGAGGTGTGGGCAGTCATGGATCTGCACACTCCAAGTCCAAACGGGCCACCTGCCAGGTCTTCCAAGCCAAAGGGCTTGTGCTTCGCTCAATCATGGGAGGCATTTCAATTTCTTCTCCACATTGCAATAGAATTCGACAGCCTGACACAGAACATTTTAAATGCGCTCGAAAAACGTTTTTCACTAAAAACAGCTATTTCAGCAAATGGTGAAAACTTTCCTTTACTGAAATAGGCTTGTTTTTCCATTTGGAAGGTGGTAGAATAAGCCTGTGGTCAAGATTGCCGAAAAGTTCTCCGAAGACGAATGGGTTCCGCAATTCGAGGCGGTTCTGCGCCGCCTCATCGCACGCATTCCCTTCTTAAAGCTGGAGTCTTTGCGGAGCGAGGTCTCCTTGCATCCAAGAACCCGAGGCCCTGTTCCTCACCACCCACCGCACGCAGACTGGCTGCTGAAGGTCAAAGCCAGCAGCCAGTCCTGGACCCTCATCGCTGAGGCAAAAAAACTGGGCCAGCCACGTGAGGTGCGGACGGCGATCCTGCAGCTCAGGCATTCTCTTTCCCTTTTGCCAGCAGGCCGGTCCGGTTACGGCATCATCCTGGCACCGTTCATTTCAGAAGAATCCGCTCGGCTTTGCGAGGAGGCCGGCATGGGGTATGCGGACCTGGCGGGCAATGCGTTCCTGTCTTTTGGCCAGGTTTTCATCCAGACGCGTGTGGCAGAAAATCCTTTTTATGAAAAGCGGGCGGTCAAATCCATCTTCACGCCCAAAGCCGCGCGCATCCTCCGCCAGCTTCTTCAAGGCCCGCTGCAAGTCTGGAAAGTGAAGGACCTGGCCTCCGCTGCCGGAGTCAGCCTCGGGCATGTCAGTTCCGTCAGGCAGCAGTTGCTGGACCAGGAATGGGCGGTGGAGGAAACTCCTGGCCTTCGCATCACACGGCCCGATGCGGTTCTGGATGCCTGGGCGGCATCGGACCGCTGGAAAGAACGCACCGAAACCCGGGAGTACTCCTTGCTGCAAAAGGACCCGCTGAAAATCGCCACCCAGGTTCACCGCCTGCTTGGCCGCCAGCCCCATGCCTTCACCCAATGGCTGGCCGCCGGGCTGCGCCACCCGCACAGCTCCACACCCGTCACCAGCGTGTATGTAAAACAGTTCCCAGATGAAGCGGCGTTGCAGACGCAGTTGCTGGCACGGCGCGTGGAAACCGGCGGCAGCCTGCGGCTGGTCATGCCTTCAGATGAAGGCGTCATGAATCCTCTGCAAACCGTGCGTGGGCTGCCGCTGGTGTCCGATGTCCAGCTTTATCTGGACCTGTCAGGCGCAGGCCTCCGCGGCGAAGAAGCCGCCCGTGAACTGCGCCAATGGAAAGACTTTTCAGGAGGCTGGTCATGAGCAAGCACGACACTTTTGCCGATTATCCTGCCCGTGGTCTGGCTGCGGCGGAAGCGGCTCTTTTAACGGTCTGGCCCACGCTCGCCCGTTACCACGATGACCTTGTTCTGGTAGGCGGGCTGGCCATCCACTGCCTGACACGCCAGGAAAAAAACGGCTGGCCCGGCGCAGTGACCATGGACATTGATTTTGGCATCTCCCTGGCCACGGATGGCGGACAGTATGGCACCCTTCAGGCAGATCTGAACGGTCTGGGTTTCAAACCGGACAAGTTGCAGGCCAATCGGATTGTGCGCCAGGTGGACGGCATGGCTCTCTACATTGACTTTCTCACTGAGGCTCCATCCGCCATCACGGGAACACGTATCGTGGATGATGTGGTGGCCAGTGTCTTTCCCGGCATTAACCGTGCACTCGCCTCACGGCAAATGGTCAAACTGGCCGGTCGCGACATTTATGGCGGACTTCAAAACTGTGAAATCGCCGTGGCCGGCATTGGGCCGTTGCTGGTCTTAAAATTGAATGCCTTCGGCGGACCGACCGGCCGACGGCATCCCAAGGATGCTTATGACATCCTTCTGGCAGTGACCTCTTACACAGCAGGCCCCCGTGCAGCAGTGCAGGCATTTCGTGACGAAGCCTTCAAGAATAACCAAGGTTTCGCCACGGCCAAAGAGGCTCTGAAAAGGGATTTTAGTTCCCCGCATGCTGACGGCCCCGTTAGAGCTGCAGCCTTCCTGAACGGAAGCACGGATGAACGCCAGCGCATTCGTGAAGAACTCGTCACAGCAGCGAAGTTCATGCTTGAGGAATAGCCTTCATCTCTGCAACAGCACCCTCACCGTGTTCGTTTCCACCCCCATGCTCCGCTCCCTCCTCCTCCTTTCCCTCGCCCTGCTCCCCGGCCTGCTCCCGGCTCTGGACACCGCCAAACTGGCCGCTATTAAACCCGCCATGGAGGAGGCCATTGCGGCGAAACAGGCGGCGGGCATCGTCACGCTGGTGATGGACAAGGGCAAGGTGGTGCATCATGAGGCGGCGGGGCTGAGCAACATCGGCAAGGGCAGGCCGATGGCAAAGGACGCGGTGTTTTGGATCGCCTCCATGACGAAATCGGTGAATGCGACGGCAGTGATGATCCTGGTGGATGAGGGCAAGCTGGCGCTGGATGAACCGGCCTCCCAATGGCTGCCGGAGCTGGGGGAGATGAAGCTGGCGGATGGCAGCGCACCGGCCAAACCGATCACCCTGCGCCTGCTGCTGAGCCACACGGCGGGCATCGCCTTTCCGCCGCGCAAGGCGACGGATGGAGCCATCTCCCTGAAGGCCTACGTGGCCACGCTTCTGAAGGCGCCCCTGGCCTTTCAGCCCGGCAGCGATTATGAATACGGCTTTGGCCCCACCGTCGCCGGGCACATCATTGAGCGGGTCTCCGGCATGAAATATGAAGACTTCATGCGCACGCGGATCTTTGAGCCGCTGGGCATGAAAGACACCACCTTCAACCCCACGGAGGCGCAGCGCGCACGCGTGGCCAGCACCTACACGATGGATGAGGAGACGAAGGAACTGGCCCGCGCCTACAACCCGTTTCTCACGGACGATGCTGACGTCAGCCGCGCCCCGGAGCCCGCAGGCGGTCTCTTTTCCACCGCAGCGGACATGGGGCGTTTTTATGCCATGATCGCCGCCGGGGGCGAGCTGGACGGTGTGCGCATCGTTTCCGCCAAGGCCATCCAGGACATGACCACGCCCGTCACTGCCGGTGGCCGCCCGCTCACCTACGCCTGCGGCTGGCAGACCAACCGGCCCGACCAGCGCGTCTGCGCCGCCATGCCCGTGGGCAGCTTTGGCCACGGCGGCGCCTTTGCCACGAATGGCTGGGTGGACCCTGCCAGCGGCATCGTCACCGTGTACCTGGTGCAGAACGTCCTCGTCCCCGACAGCGGCAAAGCCCGCGAGACCTTCCAGCGCCTCGTCATGGACGCCGCCGGCATCGAGGTCACACCTCCGGCGGTGGCGAAGAAGAAAGCGAAGGGGAAGCAGAAAAAAGCGAAGTGAGTTCCGGCGGCCCGGGACACTGAATGTGTCACAGCCGGGCCGGATTGGCCTATCTTCTATCTTATTACCGGTCACTCCTGGCAGTCTCTTTGCCGGCGAGGCCTCCATTGTCATACCCAGCTCCCAAAGCCATGCCTACCACCCAGAACTTCATTGATGAAGCCGTCCAAACCCAGATCACGGGCCAGACCCAAGGCTCATTTGCAACCCAGTCGGCCCCCGACCTTGGGACAAGGGCGAATCTGGACCCCTTTGGACGGCTTTCCCGAGAGCCTCAAAACGTCCTGGGAAAGTATGACTTTGACGCGCTTCCGCCTGATGCTACGGCCAGTTTTTTAAAGAAGATGGACCTGCTGGTCAAGGATGACGTACCGAAGGCTGCAGACCTGGCGCCGGCGAATCTGGCCCTGAAACCCAAGCAAAACGGCGTCACCCACGATGTCCCGCAGATCCAGCACTCCATCTGGGTGGGCCAGCCGCTCAATGGTGACTCCGACAAGAAAAAGGCTTTCATGGCCCAGCTGGTCGAAAACAAGCGGCTCAACCCTGCCTGGGATGTGGTGCTGTGGACGGACCAGCCCCGCGCCGCCTTTCATCAGATGCCGCCGGATCCCAGCATTGAGCCGATGAAAAAATGGGCCGCAGACAACAAAATCATCCTGGCCAGCATTGATGAAATTTACGGGCAGAAGGACAACCGGATGCAGCTGCACATGGAATGCAAGCTGGAGCAGAACAAAGGCGGTACCGGCCGTGCCGCCGCCAGCGACATCATCCGCCTGGAAGTGCTGAACCGGTTTGGCGGCATCTATGTGGACGGTGACAAACCCTTCAAAAAATCCCTGGATCAAATTGCCGACCTGGCTCAAAACGCCTCCATCAACCTGCCCGGCCAGGTCAATCCTGCTCACGGCTTTGTCTCCGCCTCCGAAAGAAACAGCCCGCAAAACTGCGCGCTCTGCAGTGTGAAAGGGGGGGCGGTGACCCAGGCGCTGCTGGACCACATCCAGACACAGTACGCCGTGCCCAGAAACCAGCTGTCCAAGGACGGCGTCATCCTCTCCAAAGTGGATGCGGCAAAGAGCCTTGAAACTGGGGACCGCATTCCCGTCATCACCGATGATGGCAGGCCGCAACGGGTGGAGGTCATCACCCGCACCGGCCCCACGGCCATCAAGGCCGTGGTCGGCACCCAGGCTCTGATGCCCGCGGATGCCCTGCAGACTTTTACCGGCACCACCAGCTGGAGCCAGGAGTTCAGTTACAAAGGAAAAAACGACCTCAGCCTCCAGAATGACCACTCACTGGACAGTCTGCCGGACCTGGCCCAGCCGAACGTCCGCACCCAGATCCTCACCGATGCCCCCTCTCTGCCCGGCCTGCCCGACAACATACCGGATATCCGCACCCTGGATAACGGCCGCCAGGTGGACGTCACCGCCCACATCAAAGCCGCCCTCCAGCCCGCCCTCACCGCCCTCTGCTACACCTCCGCCAATGAAAACGGCCGCCTGGATCTCAAGCACATTGAACCGCACCTGGGCAGCCTGAATGCCGAGGAAAAACGCGTCCTGGTCCACGCCGTCGTCCAGTCCCTCGCCCAGCCTGAATTTGCCGGCGTGGCAAGTAACATCACCAGCCTGGCCGTGCCCAAGGAACTGGGCATCGCCAAAGAGACCATGGACCTGCTGGCCAACCACCCCAGCTTTCAAAACCTGGACATCAAGGGCTACTGCATCAACCAGGCCGCGCTGCATAACGATGTGGCCTTTCTCAAATACGCCGCTGAACTCAATCCCCCCGTCTCTCTCAGCGCCCCTGCCGGAGAGCGGCTGGACTACGGCGTGGATACCGGCAACCCGGTCAAAGGCTTTGCCACCGCCACACCGCTGCAGGCCGCCGTGAACGGCAACGCCACCGCCGCCGTCCGCTTCATCCTCTCGCAGCCTGCCGAACAAACTTTCAGCCAGGCCGCCTTTGATGCCAAGCTGGATGCCCTGAAGGTGGCCATGACCCTCACGCAGCCGGAGGCCACCGTGGCCATCACCCGCAATCTCACCGACCTGATTCAGGGCCAGGCCAACCAGCAGGACCTCCAGAAAGCCCTCGACAAGGCCCTGGTCAACGGACTGAGCGAAGCGGCCGCCAACATCAAAAAGAATGCCTATGAATCCCCGGAGGAAAAATCATGGGACCTGTTCACCGAGCCCGTGCAGCAAGACCTGGCCGACCTCGTCCACGGAACAGGGCCGCTGCACGGGCTGAATGACCAGGACCTCCGCGCGGAGCTTGGCAAGCACATCCAGGACGCCTCCATCACCAAAATTCAGAATCTGGAAGGCTGCGATGGCGATCTCCAAAAAGGGATCGCCCGCCTGGTCAACACCGCCCCAGGCCTGCAGGCCACGCGCAACGAAAAAATCACCATCGCCAAAGCGGCCGCCGGGCTGGAGCTGGTGGAGCAGATCTCCAAGATGCCGGGCATGGCTGATGCAGCCCAAAAATTCGGCCCGCAGATCGCCGTGGACGCCCTGTCCCATGACATCGCGGATCACGCAGCCAGGCTGGCCGCCCTGAAGGTGCCCTGCCAGGACCTCCCGGCTCATCAAAAGGCCAAACTTTGCGACCAGCTCCTCAATGCAAAAACAGAACTGGGAGGCCCGCTCCAAACGGTCGAGATGGCCCAAAGCCTGGGCGTGGAGGACGATCTGCTCAAAGCTGCCGCCCTCAGGGAAGACTCCGAAATCATCACCGCCTCCCTGAACCGGGAGCGCGCCCTTCCTGACAACATTGATCCAGGGACCTTTGACCTGGAAGCGGAGACCGCCATCGCCCACGCCAAGCTGGCCAATTCCGAAGCCGTTAAAAACGACTACAAAGGCGTGGATGCCGCCAAGGTGGCCGCCATGACGCCTGCGGAAATCAAAGAAAAGGCCCAGGCCGCCCTGGTTTACAGCCATGACCGGCTTCGTGACGACAGCACCGGAGCCGGATACCGGGTGAAAGGCTGGTCTGCAGCGCTCAATGAAATGATGCAGAGCCCGCACGTGGCCAATGACAAGAAACTCAGTGACCTGCTCAGCGCCACCAAGGCCCAGGTGGATGGCATGAATGACAACAGCCTCAAAAACACCCTCCGAAAGACAGCCCAAGAATATGGAGGTCCGGACCTCAGCCAGCGTGAAGGCACCTCCCGACTGGGCAAACTGCGGGACTTTTTTCATAAGCCAGACGCTCCCGCCGTTGCCGCCACGCCAGCGGTTCCAGGAAAACGGGTGTGACGGCCGGCAGCCCGGGGGAGCGTGGCGGCGGTGGCAAACTCAAAAAGCTTACACCGCCAGCTTGCGGCCCCTCACCTGCAAATACACCCCGAGCGCCAGCAGCAGCACATCCCGCACGATGAGCTCCAGGTGATTGCTGCTGGCCTCGCTGCTGCCGAAGCAGCCGCACTGGATGTCAATGCCCCGGTACCACGAAATGGCGATGGCGATGAGAAAGGCGACGAGGGTGGCATTCAGCACCAGCAGGCCGCCTTTGCGAAACAGGCCGCTGATGACCGCCAGGCCGCAGAAGATTTCCAGCCAGGGCAGAAACATGGCCAGCCACGCGGCATACGGATCCGGCAGCAGGTCAAAGCTGCGCACATCCATCACAAAAACGCCCGGGTCCGCCGCCTTCAGCGCCCCCGCATACACAAACACGCCCCCGAAGAGGAGATGCAGAATGACGTGGACGATGCGGGACATGAGGGCGGAATGAAGCGGGTTATCGAAGCGATGCCACTGGTTTCACCACAGTCAGGAAGGGTCCGGCATCCTGCCAAAATGCGCCGCCTTCCTGAGCAAGCATTTTCTTAAACCACTAATGATCACTAATAGACACTAATCCTCAGAAACTGTTTGGATCATTAGTGTTTATTAGTGACCATTAGTGGTTTTCAAATCTTGAATCTTGATGCGCTTGCCCCCCTGTAACGCCTCACGCCGGCACCGCGCTGCGCAACTGGTTCGCAATCGCCAGGAAGGCATACGACGAGGCGGATTCGGTCACGTCTTCCAGGGCGATCGGGTGGCCTTCGTCACCGGCTTCGCGCATGGCCATTTCAATGGGGATCTGGCCCAGGAGCGGCACGCTGAGGCGCTTGGCTTCGTGCTCGCCGCCGCCTTTGCCAAAGATGTGATAAGACTTGCCGTTGTCCGGGCAGAGGAAGTAGCTCATGTTCTCCACAATGCCGAGGATGGGCACGTTCACCTTTTGGAACATGGAGACGGCCTTGCGGGCATCAATGAGGGCCACTTCCTGCGGCGTGGTGACGATGACCGCGCCATCCAGGGCCACCGTCTGCACGATGGTGAGCTGGATGTCGCCGGTGCCCGGCGGCAGGTCCAGGATCAGGTAGTCCAGATGGTCCCAGGCGCACTGGCGGAGGAACTGCTGGGTGTACTTGGTGGCGATGGGCCCGCGAACGATCACAGGCGCGTCATCTTCCAGCAGAAAACCCATGCTCATGAGCTGCAGGCCGTATTTTTCGATGGGAATGATCTGCTGCTCGTCATTCTGATACGGGCGCTCATTGGTGCCGAACATGTGGGCGATGCTGGGGCCGTACAGGTCGCAATCGCACAGGCCCACGCGGGCGCCGGTTTTGGCCAGGGCCACGGCCAGATTCGAGGCGACGGTGCTCTTGCCCACGCCGCCTTTGCCGGAGCCGACGGCGATGACGCGCTTCACGCCGGGAATGGAGGATTTCGGCAGCTTGTCCGCCGTGCCGGCCACGGGATTCGGCGGCTCCTTGATGTCAAAATTCAGCTTCGCCTCGGTCACGCCGGGCAGCTTTTGCAGGACGTCCATGGCCTGCTCATGGATCAGCCGCGGGATGTTCGGGTCCCGCGTGGCCACGGAGATCTCCACGGTGACCTTGCCACCTTCGATGGTGATGTCTTTGACAAGGCCAAAGGAAATGATGTCGCGGCTGAAGCCAGGGTAGCGTACCTGGGCCAGCGCCTGGCGGATTTCGGGGTCGGTGGGCATATCGGGGGTTGGGATACGCTTTCGCTAACGGCGCAGACTGAAAACTCAAGCGCGTTTGCATGCCGCGCCGGAAAGACGTTTTCGGCATCCATCTTTGAATGCGCATCCGTATTTTTATTAGACAACCAAAAAACCCTCAAGGGGAAGGCGTGGACCGGTACCAGTCTGCGCTTTCCCGCTTTGGTGTCCGTTTCACTCAAACAAATCCGGATACAGCTCATTGGCCATGGCGCTGCTCATGCCCAGGATTTCCTTCGGGCAGCCCAGGTGGCGGCAGGCATCAATGATGGAGCGGCACTCGGAGGCGTTCAGCTTGCGGATGGCGTGCTTCACGCGTGAGATCTGGCCGGTGGAGACGCTCAGCTCATCCAGGCCCAGGCCGATGAGCAAAGGCAGCACCTCCACATTGGCGGCCATTTCTCCGCAGATGCACACGCGGATGCCTGCCCGCCGGGCGGCCTCCACCGTCATGGCGATGAGGCGCAGCACGGCCGGATGCGTGGGGCTGTAAAGGTCCGCCACGCGCTCGTTCAGCCGGTCCACGGCCATCGTGTACTGGACCAGGTCATTGGTGCCCAGGCTGAAAAAATCCACCTCCGTGGCGATGAGGTCCGCCGTCAGCGCCGCGCTGGGAATCTCGATCATCGCGCCAATCTCCACCTGCTGCGGTGGCGGGTAGCCTTCGGCGCTCAGTTCATTGGCGCATTCCGCCAGCAGCTCTTTGGCAGCACGCACTTCACCCACATCGCAGATCATGGGGAACATGATGCCGATGGGGCCATGGGCCGCCGCCCGCAGCAGCGCGCGCAGCTGCCGCTTGAACATGTCCTTTTTCCCCAGGGAGACGCGGATGCCGCGCCAGCCCAGGAAGGGATTCGGCTCCTGCTCGGCGGCCAGTTGCTCATCCACCTTGTCCCCGCCGATGTCCAGGGTGCGGAAGGTCACCATGCCTGGGGAGATGACCTTCACCGCACGGGTGTAATTGTCCGCCAGCCAGTCTTCGGTTCCCTCCGGGTCTTCCAGGTAGAGGAACTCGGTGCGAAACAGGCCCACATTCGCCGCGCCGCTGTCGCGGATGTCGCCCATCTCCTCCACAAACTCCGCATTGGCGGAAACCAGCACGGCCAGGCCGTCCGTGGTCACGGAGGGCTGGTGGCGGGTCTCATGCAGCGCGTCCTCACGCTTTTCCGCCTGCTGCTCCCGCGAGCGATACTTCGTCAGCGTGGCCGGCGTGGGATTCAGGATCACCAGGCCCTCGTCGCCGTCCAGCAGCACCGGATCACCGGAATGCAGCTCCTCCGTGATGCCGTGCATGCGCACCACGGCCGGCAGGCCCAGGGAGCGGGCGATGATGGCCGCGTGGGAATTGCCGCTGCCGGTTTCAATGGCAAAGCCGAGCACCTTGCTGCGGTCCAGCTGCACCGTGTCCGAGGGCGTCAGGTCATGCGCCACGATGATGACCGGGTCCTCAAACATCGGGTGCTGCAAAAGCTCCCCGCGCAGGTGCCTCATCACCCGCTGGGTGATGTCCTTGATGTCCAGGAAGCGCTCGCGCAGGTAGGAATCCGCCAGTCCGCGCAGGGCGTTCATGTGCTTGCACATCAGCCGGTAATAGACGGCATCCACGCAGATGAGCCGCTCACGCACCGTCTTTTCCACCTGCTTGCGGATGGACATGTCCTCCAGGATCAGGAGGTGGGTGTCAAAGATGTCCGCCTCGGCGCTGCGCTGCTCCGTGGAGACCATTTCCTTGAGCTCCTCGATCTCGCGATGCGTGGCATCCATGGCCAGGTGCCAGCGCGCCAGCTCCGCCTCCACCTCATCGGCGGAGATCGGGTCGGCATCGGGCTCGTCGAAGTCCTCTTTCAGCACATGCACCACGGCATGCGCCACACCGGAGGAAACCGCGGTTCCCTGCCAAGTTTTCTCCTGTGTTAGAGTCTCCTGAATCATCGGCCTCCAGATTGGCGGGGAGTGGGGCATTTCGCAAATGAGAAACCGCCCTCGGCCAGATTCTTACCACGGAAGCGAGAAGGTTTTCACCGTGGACATGAATTTGATGGCCTCCACCACGCCCTCCTTGATGCCCAGGCCGCTGTCCTTCACGCCGCCAAACGGGGAAAGTTCCAGCCGGTAGCCGGGAATTTCATTGATGTTCACCGTGCCCGCCCGGATGCGTTTCACCGCCGTCAGCGCGGATTCCAGGCTGCGCGTCACCACGGAGGAGCTCAGCCCATAAGGCGTGGCATTGGCCAGCTCCAGCGCGTCCTCCAGGTCCTTCACGGGGAAAATGGGCGCGATGGGGCCGAAACATTCGTTTTGGGCGATGTAGGCCGTGCGCGGCACATTGGCCAGGATGGTCGGCTGGAGCTGCGCCCCTTTTCTCACCCCGCCGGCCAGGAGCTGCGCCCCGGTGGCGATGGCCTCCTGGACCGCCTTTTCCAGATTTTGCGCGGAGCGTTCGTCAATCACCGTGCCCACGCGGGTGGCCTCATCCGCAGGGTCACCGCAGACATACTCTGCCGCCTTTTCCACAAACCGGCGGGTAAATTCCTCCAGCACGGCCTCATGCACCAGCAGCCGCCGCGCGGAGGTGCAGCGCTGGCCGCTGTTGCGAAAACTGCCCTCACAGGCCAGCAGCGCCGCCAGCTCCAGGTCCGCATCCTCCAGCACCAGCATGGGGGAGTGCCCGCCCAGCTCCAGGCACAGTTTTTTATACCCGGCGGTGGCGGCGATGTCCTTCCCCACCGCCGCACTGCCGGTGAAGGTGACGAGGTCAATGCGCTCGTCGCGGATCATCGGGCGCGTGATGTCGTCCAGGCCGCCATGGATGACGCTGAGCATCCAGCCCGGCAGGCCGCTGGCATACAGCACCTCCGCCAGCCGCACGGCGGTGAGCGGCGTCTTTTCCGAAGGCTTCAAAATCATCGGCGCACCTGCCGCAATCGCCGGGGCCAGCTTATGCGCCACCTGGTTCAAAGGATGATTAAAAGGCGTGATGGCGGCGATGAGCCGCAGCGGCTCGCGCGTGGTAAAGATCTTCCGCGCCTTGCCCCCCGGCGCGATGTCGCAGGAAAAAATCTCCCCGTCATCGCGCAGCGCCTCCATAGCGGCAAAACGGAAAACATCGCAGGCACGGCCCACCTCATACCGCGTCTCCCGCAGGCACAGGCCGGACTCCGCCGTGATCAGCCGGGCAAATTCCTCCGCCCGCTCCTGCAGCGCCGCCGCCGTCTTTTGCAGGATCTGGCTGCGCTCATACCGCGTCAGCGCCGTGCCGCCTTTTAACGAAGTCTGGATGGCCTCCTCAAGCTGCACTGGCGTGATGCGGACCACGCTGCCCACGCATTCATGGTTCCAGGGATTGAAGACTTCCAGGCGGTCCTGGCTTTCAAAAGGCACACCGGCGATGTAACTGGGGAGATCAAGAGGCATAACAAAAAGCATTTCAAGGAGTAATGGAGACACGCAGCCACCGGCGGCTTTCCGTCAGGCGCAGCGCCTCGTCCAGCGCGGCCAGCGGCAGCGGCGGGCTGACCAGTTTTTCAAAAGGCAGCCGGTCCTGCATCGCCGCCAGAAAATCCAGCCCGATGCCCAGGTGGCGCGGGGCGTAATTGTGCACGCCGCGGATGGTCAGGCACTTGCGCAGCACCGCCTCGCCCGTCAGGTCCAGCGCCGTCTGCGGATGCACCATGCCCGCCCAGACATACGTGCCGCCCGGTCGCAGCAGCGCGATGCCGTCCGGAATCACCGCCGCCGTACCGGCCACCTCCAGCGCCAGGTCCACACCGCCGCCGGATTCCTCCAGGATGCGCTTTTTCATCTGCGCATCCGCAGGCATCGCGATGCCGCCAAACTCCGCCACCATGGACAGCCGCTCCGCCGACAGGTCCGTACAAAAAACCCGCTCCACACCGCGAAAACGCAGCCACGCACAGGCATACAGTCCGAGCAAACCACCGCCTTGCACCAAAGCAGTGGCACACGGTACAGGCAGCGACTCCAGCGCATTCACGATGGTCGCCAGCGCACAGTTCGCCGGAGCCACCAGCGCATCCTTCAGCCCGTCCGGCACAGGCAGCACAAAAGTACCGGGCCTAAGGACGATGTGGCTGGCATAACAGCCGTTCAATCCGGAGCCGTCGTTCAGCGCCGCGTGTCCATATTTAAAAAGCCGCAGGCATTTTTGCGGCAGCGCCCACTCCGTGCAGGCCGGGCACTCGCCGCAGCTGTCCGCCAGCGTCCACGTCACCCGCTGGCCTTCGGTAAAACCCGGCCTTTCACTGGCCACCACCCGGCCGATGGCCTCGTGCCCCAGCACACAGGGCGTGGGCGCACCACGCCGCCCGGAGACCGTGTGCAGGTCCGATCCGCAGACGGTTGCCAGGGAAATTTCCACCAGGATCTCACCCGGATGCAGGCGGTCCGGCAGCGGCACGGTGCGGGATTCAAAAGGGCGGCCAGGGCCTTGGAAAAGCTGGATGCGGGCGGAGTTCATCGGCGGATAAAAAGGGCCAGGGTGGCGCTGCACAGGGCGGCAATGGCCACAATGGGAAAGACCAGCGCGGTGTTTTCCACTCCCGGCACCTCGGCCCAGGGATTGTGCTGGACAAACCAGCCCACCAGCGGCTCGCCCAGGCCGGCCATCGTGTAGGCAAAGCAGTTCATGATGCCCACCGCCGTTCCGGCACGCGCGCGGCCTAACAAATCAGGTGCCAACGCCCAGAAGGCCGACTGCGGACCATAGGCAAAAAATCCGCAGAGAAACAGCATCGGCATGCCCAGGAAATGTCCGCGCGGCAGCAGATACATGGCACCCGCCGCCACCGCCGCCAGCAGCATGAAGGAGGTGATCACGCCCGATCTCCGCGACTGGCAGAAACGGTCCGAGATCCACCCGCTGGCCACCGCGCCCAGCGCCATGCCCAGCGGCAGCGCCACGCTGATCCACTTGCCCGCCGGATCGCTTTTAAAATCCTCGCCCAAAAAATGCACCGGCACCCAGATCAGCAGGCCGTAACGCACCGTGTTTTGAAATCCGATGGCCAGCCCGGCCAGCAGCAGACGCCCGTTCGTCAGCGCGATGACATACCGCTGCCAGGACGTCTCCTCCTCCGGCGAATCCACCGTGCGCGGCGTGCCCGCATCATCTTCAAAGTCCGCAAAACCGGCCCGCGATGGCCGGTCACGCGCGAATATCCAGACAAACAGGCCGCCCAGCAGCATCAGCACCACCGGCAGGCGGAAGATCCAGCGCCAGTCCAGTTTCAGCACATCCAGAATAACCAACGATGTAACAAACGAAAGCACTGAGGACAGGCCCGCCGCCAGCACAAAAAAACCGAAAGCCTTCCCCCGCTCATGCGCGCCGAACCAGTTGGCCACCAGGCGGCTGCCCGGTGCCCAGCCCATGCTCTGCGCCAGCCCGTTCATGCCCCAGGCCGCCGCCAGGCTCTTAAAACCCACGCCAAAGCTGGTCAGCCAGTTCAGCAAAAACGACGCTCCTGCCCCCAGCGCCATCATGCGCCGGCCACCGAACCGGTCGCCCAGATTCCCATTGATCGCCTGGCCCAGCGCATAGCTCCACAGCATGGCCGCGCTGATCCAGCCCAGCGTCTCCTTGTCCAGCCCCAGCTCCTTTTGAATGCCGGGAATGGCAAAGCCAAAGGTCTGCCTGCCTGTATAGTAGAAAAGATAGCAAAACATCACAGCGCCCAGCACCCGCCATTGCGCGCGCTTGAATCCGGGATCGCTGTGAGGAATGCCGCTCATGCGCCGTGGGTGCCGTTGCAGGTGATTTCAAAGATGTCAAAGTTCCGCACATCCGCCCTTCCACGCGCAGCATAGGCCGCATTCAGCGGCTCGCTGAACAGCAGCGGCACCATCTCCTCATACCGGCCCCCGTGGCTGCGCAGCGGCCCGGCGATGGATTTCAGATCATGGTATTCCGTGGAGCGGCCCAGCACCACATCCTTGCCACTGGCCACCACCAGGTCGCCCATGCGGTCTTCCGGCAGCTCCATCAGACGCGCCCCCGTGGCCCGCACATGGCACTCGCTGATGCCCTTCTGGCCTAACAACCAGTGTTGAATCGCCGCCACATCCGCACCCTCCGGCACATGCACCTGGGCAAAGGAACCCAGCGCTCCATGATGCACCACATACGGGTCCGTGATGGGCAGGATGACGCGGAAACCGGGACCAAAGGCCGCCTCCAGCTCCGTCTCCAGATAGATCACATTCGGCACACCCTCCGCCGTCTGCTTGTCATTCATGCCATGGTCCGCCGTCACACCCACGATCGCGCCCAGCTCCAGCAGCTTGCCGATCTCCGCATCAATCGCGGCATAAAAATCCACCACCTCCTCCTCATGCGGCGCATGTTTGTGCTGCATGTAATCCGTCGTGGACAGGTAGAGAAAATCCGCCCGCCCGGCCGCCAGCAGCGCCGCGCCCGCCCGCAGCACATACACACTGGCCTCGCCGCTGTAGATCTCCGGCTGCGGGCCACACAGCGCCTCCACATCCTCGATGCCATGCGTCTCCAGCACCGCCGACCGCGCCTTCTCCGTGGAAAAGGCGATGCCGCCTTCCGAGATCAGGCCGGAGGCAAAAATGTCCCGCAGCTTTTCCTTCGCTGTCACCACCGCCACCTTGCGTCCGGCCCGCTGCGCATGCGGAAACAGCGTCTCCACACGCAGATACTGCGCGGAGTTCATCATCACCTCCTGGCCCGTCGTCGTGTCATAAAAAAAGTTCCCGCCGATGCCATGCACACTCGGCGGCACACCGGTCACGATGCTGGAATTGTTCACGTTGGTAAACGTCGGCATCGCCGCACGCGCAAACCCGCGCCAGCCGTTCACACTGAGGCGGGCCAGGTTCGGCATCCGGCCACGGGCCAGCGCCACATCCAGATATTCATCCGCAGATCCGTCCAGGCAGATGACGGCGATGGGGCGCGCAGGCGGATGGTAGGTGCGGCCGTTGACGGAAAAGGTAGCTGCGTTTGGCATAAAAGAATCGTTGGTTAGGCTGGAGTGAGGTCTGAAAGGTCGAGCTGATAGGCAAACACACGTTCGCCGTCCTTGTTCACCAGCTCCGCGCTCAGCCGGGCCGGAGTGACGGTGGAGTCAATGTCCATCACCAGGAACACATGCGGCTCCACCGCGCTGCGCACCAGGTCCGGATGATAAACATTCAGCGAAGGAATGGTACTGTTATGAATGGGCGACGCGATGAACTGCACCAGGTCATAACCCACCGCCTTCTGGGTCGGATACTTCAGCACACGGCTGGCATGGATGTCACCGCCCACATAGATCACACCGGGAATCTTGTGGTCGCCGATGAACTTTTCCAGCGCCTTGCGCTCATGCGCGTAGCTGCCCCAGTCATCCAGCTCCTTGTTCTCCTTGTCATCCCAGATCATGCCGCAGGCCAGCAGCTTGAAGGGTGCGGTGGAGGCCAGCAGCTTTTCCTGCAGCCATTCCCACTGCACACGGCCTAACAAAGAGGGTTTCACGGGTGATGCATAGGAGGCCTCCGTCATGGCAAACCAGCGCGCATCCAGCATGAAGACCTCCACCGGCCCATAACGGAAGCTGGTGTAAATGCCCTCCTTGCCATCGCCATAGGCCGCCTGCGGGCGGTAGCGCGTAAAGACCAGGCGGCTGTTTTCCTTCCCCACCGCCAGGCCGGAGCTGTCATTGCCGGCAAAGTCATGGTCATCCCACGTCCACCAGCAGGGCCGGTTGCGCAGCAGCTCCTGATACTCCGGCACCGCCGCAAATTCCTGATGCCGCCGCGTCTGCACCTCCAGCTCCGTGCTGTCAATGTAAGGCGTGTCGCCGATGAGCATCACCGCATCCACCTGCTCCGCCGCCATGCGCTTCCACACCGCCCGGCTGCCCGCATCCTCCTTCGCACAGGAGCTGATCGCCAGGCGCACCTTGCCAGCGCTGGCCGCCTTCGGTGCCGTGGCAAAAACCTGCTCCGCATCTCCTGCGATGACCATTTCCCCATTCAGCACCCGGTAGCGATACCGGCTGCCCGCCTCCAGCCCTTCCACCCGCCAGTGCAGGCAGAGATCCTGCGCCGCTTCCGCCTGGGCCGCGATGCGTTTCGCTGCGCCCCCATTCTCCGGCGTCACCTCCAGCACATACTCCCCCGCCGCCTGCGCCCGCATCCACAGGAAGCTCATCGTCTCCTCCGTGTGCCCCACGATTGGCCCCAGCCGCCCCACCTCCTTTGTCTCCGCCCCCCTCACCGGCAAAGCCGCCCCCGCGCCCAGCGCAAAAGCATTGGAAACAAACTCACGGCGGCTCAGCGGTGACTGCGGCGGACAGTTGGAAGGCATCATTCGACGTACAACTAAAGCACCACAAAGTTTCTTTCAAGAAACAAAACCGCCACATAGAAAAAAACAGTCTTCAGTCTTCAGTCTTCAGTCTTCAGTTTCCAGTTTCCAGTTTCCAGCGCTCCCTTGCCCCAAGCTCCCTGCTCCCTGCTCCCTTGCCCCAAGCTCCCTGCTCCCTGCTCCCTGCTCCCTGCTCCCTGCTCCCTGCTCCCTGCTCCCTGCTCCCTGCTCCCTGCTCCCTGCTCCCTGCTCCCTGCCCCACGCCCCTCCGTCATTCGTCATTCGCCATTCTCTCCACGCCCCCTGCCCCCTGCTTAAAATCCTGTTAATCCTGTATCAAAAGCCCGCCCACAACTCCACAGGCACTTAGCAAGTGCCACTCCATGTCCCCGTCAATACCGCCGCCCCAAAAACACACACAGCACCCGCGCATCCTTCGCCGTTTCATTAAACAGCCTGTGCTTCGTCTCCGCATCAAAGTACAGGCTGTCTCCGGCCTGGAGCTCATAGGTCTCCTCGTCAAACTCAAAGGTCACCTTGCCTTCCAGCACCATCAAAAACTCCTCTCCCTCGTGCGGCAATGCCTCCATGCGCCCGCCGCGTGCCGGGATGCGCAGCTCAAAAGGGTCCATGGCCCGGTCCGCGCGCCGGTGCGCCAGGGATTCATAGTCAATGTTCGACTGCGTGCGGTCGCGCTCGATCATCTTGCGCTCATCCTTTCTCACCACGCTCAGTCTGGGCCTGGCGTCCAGCCCGTCCAGCAGCACAGACAGCTTCACGCCCAGCGCCTCGCTCAGCTTGGCCAGCGTCGGCAGCGTCGGCGTCACGCGGAAGTTTTCCACCTTGGACAGGATGCCCTTTCCCACGCCGGAAGCCGCCGCGACCTCATCCAGGGTCATGCCTTTGTCCAGGCGGGTTTGACGGAGGCGTTGGGCGAGTTCGACAAGGTTCATGATTGAGGGGGCTTCTGGCCGCCGATCATCACATCCACCTGCTGCCCCACATAGAGCTGCTTTCCTTCAGGGACCGGCAGCTCATAAATGACCTGAAGCACCCGCGTGTCAACGCGCTCCGTGCTCGCCCCGGTCAGCGACTGCTTGGGAATCACAAACGGCTCAATGCGCACAAACTTCAGCGGAAACGGCGTCAGGGAATCCCCCTTCACATAGGCCACCGCATCCTCGTCCTTGCGCACCTGCATCGCATTCTGCTCATCCACATCCGCCCGCACCTGCAGCTTGTCCAGATCCCCCAGGATCATCGCCGGCAGCCGGTTTTGAATGGACGCATACTCCCCCTCGCGGATGTTCACTTGTAAAATCGTGCCCGGCCTCGGCGCCCGGATCGTCAGCCGCTCGATGAGCATCTGAATCTGCTTCACATCCGCCTGCGCCGCCGCCAGTTGTGCCTCGGCGGAGCCCACCTGTGCCAGCGCCACCGTCAGGTCATTCGTGCGGTTGCGCAGATCATCCTGGCTGATCGCCCGCTGGTCGGTGATGGATTTCAGCCGGTCCAGATTGTCCTGCACCTTCAATTTTTGCGCCAGGGTCACATCCAGCATCGCCTGGTTCACCGCCACCGCCGCCTGCGCCTGGATGAGCTGTGCCTGCAGCTCCCGGTCATCCAGTTGCAGCAGCGCATCTCCCACTTCCACCTGCTGGCTCACCCTCACCATCACCTTCGTCACCAGCCCGGCGATGGGCGTGCCGATGGCCACATTCTCCTCCCGCGCCTCAATGATGCCCGTTGCCGCCAGCCGCGTGCCCACCGGCTTTTCCGGCGGCTTCACCGGCGGCGGCGGAATCACATTCTCCTGCGCCCGGATCTGCTGCAGCACCTGCGTCATGCTAAAGACGCCAAAAAGCGCCACCGCAATGGTGCCGTAACGAATGACGAGGGGAAAGATGTTCATGGAGGGGAAGCGAGACTGCCTCAAGATACGCCTCATCCTGCGCCAGGATCAAAAATCGGCAAGCTGGCAGGTGGACCTTGTTATTCTTCAAGAATCACAGGGCTTACGCATGAAATGAGATCACAGCTTTAAGTGGTGTCTTAAGTTACAGGATTGACATGATTAACAGGATGAACAGGATTTTTTTCAGATCCTGTAAATCATGTTCATCTTGTTAATCCTGTAGAATTGGGTGCCCTGTTTTTCATGCGTAAGCCCTCCCCAAAATGGCCTTTCCCCTCACTTCCCTGAAAGATCCTGCCATCCGGGTGCGCCTTTCTCTGCTCACCATGACGCGTTCTTTAATAGCCTCCTGTCTTCTTTTACCCTCCCTCCTGGCCGCTGCGGATTCGGCGGATGTCATCATTTATGGCGGCAGCTCCGGCGGCATCACCGCCGCCATCCAGACGGCGCGCATGGGGAAGAAGGCCATCCTCATTGAGCCCACCCAGTTCCTCGGCGGCCTCACCACCGGCGGCCTGGGCGCGACGGACATCGGCAACAAAAAGGCCATCGGCGGCATGTCGCGCGAATTTTACGCCAACATCTTCAAATACTATACGGACGCCGGGAAGTGGAAGCAGGAGACGCGCGAGGCCTACTTCGCCCGCAAGCCGCATGGCAACACGGGCAGCGAGGACACCATGTGGACCTTTGAGCCGCATGTCGCCTCCGCCATTTATGACACCATGCTGAAGGAGGCCGGGCCAAACATCACCGTCGTCAAAGGCGAGCGTCTGGACCTGAAAAAAGGCGTCGTCAAAGACGGCCCGCAGATCACCAAAATCATCATGGAAAGCGGCCGCGAATTCACCGGCCCCATGTTCATTGATGCCACCTATGAGGGCGACCTCATGGCCAAGGCCGGCGTCAAATACCACGTCGGGCGCGAGGCCAACAGCGTCTATGGCGAAACGCTCAACGGTGTGCAGGTGGGTCACAGCCACAGCCACCAGTTCAGCAAAAATGTGGATCCTTATGTGATTCCTGGCGACCCCTCCAGCGGCCTGCTGCCCGGCATCGAAAAAGACCCCGGCGTGGAGTTCAGCGGCGACCGCAAGGTGCAGGCCTACAACTTCCGCATGTGCACCACCGATGACGCCGCCAACAAGCGCGACTGGGAAAAGCCCGCCAACTATGATGAGCGCTGGTTTGAGCTGGCCCTCCGCAACATCGAAGCCGGTGACCACCGCATCTCCTGGGCCCCCGCCTGGATGCCTAACCGCAAGACGGACACGAACAACAACCACGCCATCAGCACCGACTTCATCGGCCAGAACTGGGACTACCCGGAGGCCGATTACGAAACCCGCGCCAAGATCTGGAAAGCCCATGAAGACTGGCAGAAAGGCCTCATGTGGACCTACGCCCACCACCCGCGCGTGCCCAAGCATATCCAGGCCGAATACCAAAAGCTGGGCCTGGCCAAGGATGAATTCACCGACAACGACAACTTCCCGCGCCAGATGTACGTCCGCGAAGCCCGCCGCATGATTGGTGATTACGTCATGACCGAAAAGAACTGCAAGCGCATCGAGGTCATCGAAGACAGCGTCGGCATGGGCGCTTACAACATGGATTCCCACAACATCCAGCGTTACGTCACCAAAGAAGGTTATGTCCGCAATGAAGGCGATGTGCAGGTGCGCAGCCGCCCGTATCCCATCAGCTACCGCAGCATCCGGCCCAAGGCGGAGGAGTGCACCAACCTCCTCGTCCCCCTTTGCCTCAGCGCCAGCCACATTTCCTATGGCAGCATCCGCATGGAGCCCGTCTTCATGGTCATGGGCCAGAGTGCCGCCACCGCCGCCATTCACGCCATCGAGCAGGGCACCACCGTCCAGGGCATTGACTATGAAAAGCTGAAGGCCCGCCTCCTGCAGGACGGCCAGATGCTGGACTTCGAAACCCCGCCCATCCCGGAAGTGGCCTCCTATGCCAAAGAAAGCCTCCCCGGCATCGTCCTGGATGATACCGACGCCGACCTCACCGGCTTTGATTCCCAAGGCCACACCACGCCAGGCTTCGTCCGGCCCTTCTATCGTCATGACGGCGGCCAGAACAAAGGCCCCCAGCGCGCCCGCTACACGCCGGACCTGCCCAAGGCCGGCCGCTACCAGGTCCTCGTGTCCTACTGCGCCAACAACAACCGTTCCGACGCCGTGCCCGTGAAAATCCTCCACGCCGATGGCGAAACCGTCGTCAAAGTAAACCAGAAAAAAGGCCCCGACAGCGCCCACAACTTCCACAACGTCGGCACCTTCACCTTCCCCGCCGGCAAATCCACCTGGGTGGAAATCAGCAACGAAGGCACCAAAGGCTTCGTCATCGTGGACGCCGTCCAGTGGCTGCCTGTAAAGTAGTCATCACTTTCCAATTGATGCGAAGCCCCAGCGGGAGCCAGAAAAAACAAAACTCAATCTCTCCCAATAGCTTCACCTCACCGGTTTCCAAAAAGAGTGTCCGCAATGCCGCTGAGCTTGTCAGGTTCCCTCAGCCCGTAGGGCTGTCCATCAATAGCCGGAGGTCAGGTGAGTCTCGACGAGCCAGACCTCCGGTAGCAGGGCACGCTGTTTCCAAAGTGCGTCCTACTCCGCAGGAGTAGCCCCATCGGCCACGCCTCGCCCATTCAGGCCACGACATGATGGGGCAACCCTGACGGGTTGATCTTCGCCTTGGATGCCTCTTGATCCCTACCGGAGGTCTGGCTCGTCAAGGCTCGCCTGACCTCCGGCTACTCATGGGGCAGCCCTGCGGGCTCACGGTTCTTTCCCGCCCGGTCGTGCTTCCCAGCCACAAAAAACACGCTACCCTCCCTGCGCATGCTCCGACCCTGGCTCGAACTCGCCCGCATCTCCAATCTCCCCACCGTCTGGACCAACGTCACCGCCGCGTGGCTGCTGGCAGGCGGCAGCTGGAACGGTGATCTTGCGCCGCGCCTCCAGCTTGCCTGGCTGCTGCTCGCCGGATCGCTGCTCTACACCGGCGGCATGATCCTCAATGACGCCGCCGATGTCCGGCATGACCGCGAGCATAAAAAAGACCGCCCCATCCCCAGCGGCAAAATCAGCCCCCTGGCCGCGTGGGTTGTCGGCCTCGGCATGATGGCAGGTGGCGCGTGGATCGGGGTGTTCGAGGCCGGGGCCAGCGTGCCCATCGTCGCCGCCCTCCTCGCCGCCATCCTCTTTTACGATCTCTATCACAAGCCCTGGCCCGGCGCCGTCTGGGTCATGGGAGCCTGCCGCGTGCTGCTTTTTTCCATGGCCGCCTCTTCCCTACCCACCGCAGGTAGCGGGGTTCCTTGGTGGCTGGATGACCTGGCCCTCCCTTTCGCCCTCACCCTCGGGGCCTACATCGTCGGCCTCACCATGGTGGCCCGCATGGAGGCCAAAGGTGCCGTCGTGACGCCGCTGCGCGCCTTCTTCGCCAAAGCCCTCCTTTACGCCCCTGCCGTGGTCGGCCTGGTTTTCTGGCTCAGCCGGGCCAACTGGCGGCTCATTCCTCTCCTGGGAGATCTCACGCCGCTGGCCCCCCTGCCCTTCCTCCTCGTCTTCATCGCCATGGTTCTTTATGCCACCCGCCTCATGCGCCAGGGCGGCCCGGCCATTGGCCGCGCAGTGGGCATCCTGCTGGCGGGCATCGCCATCGTGGATGCCCTGGCCGTCATCCAGGTTTCCCTGCCCCTCGCCTGCGGCTTTGTCTTAATGGCCCCGCTTTTGCGCCTCTGGCAGCGCTGGATCGCCGCCACCTGAGGCTGCATTTCAACCATTTATCGCTGCATGAAAACAGGCCGACCCCCGTTCTAGTCTTTCCCTTTCGCCTCCCCTGGCGTAAGCTTTGGAGAGAAAAACCGCCCCCTCAATGCTGGAGAAGAAAATCAGGCTCGAATACGCTCATCGCATCCTTTTTACCCGCGATGTGTTTGCCCCTGCCAACACGACGGTCCGCGACCTGCTCCTGCTGGACCACCCCAACAAAGTGCCCCGCGTGCTCGTCTTCGTGGATGACCATGTGGCCACCGCCAATCCCCAGCTCCTGGACAGCCTGCGCACCTATGCCCGCGCCCATGCCGAGGTGCTGGACCTGGCCGGTGAGCCCGTCATCCTGCCAGGGGGCGAGCCCTGCAAAAACGACTTCTCCCTCGTCCAGCACTGCTGGCAGGCCATCAATGATGCCGGGCTGGACCGCCACAGCTACGTCTTTGTCATCGGCGGCGGTGCCACCCTGGACCTCGTCTGTTTTGCCGCCGCCACCGCGCATCGCGGCATCCGCCACGTGCGCTTTCCCACCACCACCCTCAGCCAGGGCGATGGCGGTGTGGGCGTGAAAAACGGCGTCAATTACTTCGAGAAAAAGAACTGGGTCGGCAGCTTCTCCGTCCCCTTCGCCGTGGTGAATGACTTCGCCTTTCTCGAGTCCCTCCCCGAGCGCGAACGCCGCAACGGCATCATCGAGGCCATTAAAGTCTCCCTCATTCGCGACCGCGCCTTCTTTGAGGAAATGGAGCGCATGGCCGGCCCCCTCGCCCGCCTGGAGCAGCCCGCGCTGGAGCGCATCGTCCAGCGCAGCGCCGAGCTGCATGTGGAGCACATCGCCAGCGGTGGCGACCCTTTTGAACTCGGCAGCGCCCGTCCTCTGGACTTCGGCCACTGGGCCGCGCATAAGCTGGAGCAGATCACCCACTTTGCCGTCAGCCATGGCGAAGCCGTCGCCATCGGCATGGCCGTGGACCTCGTCTATTCCGTCAAAAAAGGCATCCTCGATGCCCCCACCGCCCGCCGCGTCATCCGCCTCATCCAGCAGATCGGCTTCGAGACCTTCCACCCTGATCTCCTCGCCGAAGGCAAATCCGGCGAGCCCACCATCCTCGAAGGCCTCGAAGAATTCCGCGAGCACCTCGGCGGCGAACTCACCGTCACCCTCGTCCCCAAAATCGGCCAAAAACTCGAAGTCCACGAAATGGACCGCCACCTCATCCTCGAGGCCATGGAAGAGCTCAGGGAGAAGTGTGCGGTGGACAGCCTGGCGGGTGTGGGGTGATTTGCCAAATTCTCCCATGGATCGCGGCTACTCCATTGACTTTCGGGCGTTTTCATCTCTTTGGAACAATAGAAAATCGTACGACCCTGCGGATACATCTGCCCTTGAATTATTAGTTGAAGCTTTTGGTCATAGACTTGGAATCACTGAACTTGATCAAGCTTCTCTATCAAAGATCCACGATGCTATCCAGGCATCTACAAGCCAATACTCGCTCTACCACATTGCCATGAATGTTTGGCGGTAGATGTCGGCGAACCACGCACGATCCAAAGCATGGACATCTTCGGAAACACAGATCCCAAGTTGATGCCGGGCCACTTTTTTTGGAGCGCCATTCACCTAAAGCACGATTCCGCCATCCCGGCTGACATCAGCAAACAAAACTTTTCGGTCTGTCCCAGACATTGGTATCTCGATGCAGACTTCAAGTGTGCCACATGTCATCAGGAATTTACCTGGACTGCAGGAGAGCAGAAAGCCTGGTTCGAAGAATATCATTTCTGGATAGACGCTTTTCCCGTTCACTGCAGAAAGTGCCGGGCAGTCACGCGTCATCTTCAGAGGTTGCGGAAGGAGTATGATTCTACAGTGGCTGCCGCGAAAACTGGAGGTCGGCTCGATCAGAAACGCCGTATGGTGGACATTCTGAGAGAATTGAAAATCAACCTTGGATCCCTTCCTGAAGGCATGAATGAAACAATGGAGCTTTTGCAGCGGCAAATCGCCAACATATCAGAACTCAATAGTGAAGGCACCAGCAGTTAGCCTTGGCCGAATCAGATCAAGCCCGCATCACCTGCACCAGGTAGCGAGGGATCACTTCATCCCGTGTCACCAGGATCATGTTTTCAGACAGGGCCTGGGCGATGAGAAGGCGGTCAAAGGGATCGGCATGGACGGGGGCCAGCGTCAGAGATGCCTCGGCATGGGCGCAGGTGACGCTCAGCGGTTGAATGCCGTCCGCCTCCAAAACCTGCAGCATGCCTGGCGGCATTTTGAGCTTTCCTTTGGCCACCTTCAGCCCCAGTTCCCAGAGGGAAGCGGCGCTGACAAAGACCTGGTTGGAGGAGCTGGCGATGGCTGTCCGGGCGGAATCCGAAAGCAGTTCCGGCCCGTTCAGCCACCACACCACGGCACAGGAATCCAGCAGCAGTCTCATGCGCGTGCCGGAGCCTCCGCAACGAGTGCAGGTTCAGGGATGTGATGGTAGAGCTCCCCGGAAACCGATTCGTCCAACAGGTCCCCGGCATCTGACCAGCAATCCTCCGCCTCCCAGATCTGCCCCCGGAACTGGCCTCCCACACGGTCACCTTTGGGCACGACATAAGGCACCAGACGGACCAGCGGCTTGCCTGCTTTTCCCAAAATGATTTCTTCACCGTTCACCACGTCTTCCACGAGACGGGAAAGGTGTGTCTTGGCAGCCTGGATGTTGATGATTTTCATGGCGATAATCCTCCAGACCAAGTCTGGTCTGGTCTGCCCGTATTTCAACTGTTTTTTACAGCTGATTTCAAAGGAAGCGCCCAGATCACCGCCGGTTCTTCAGGAACAGCTCCAGGTCCTGCAGGAACTTGCCCATCACAAGAGCTTCGACTGCAGATTGGAACTTTGGGGGATCTGGGGAGCTTCGAGGCAGCTTTCCGCACTGGGGACAGTGCGGGCCACTTTCGCTTCACAAAACGGTCTCGCCAGTTTGACAGAGGACGTGGAATGGATACATGAATTAGCTTAGTCACTATCGGCATTGCCTTCAATCTTTTGACAGAACGCTCAGGATCTAGATGTCCTTTTCACCGGCCTCATGATCACTACCTACAACCGGCTTCAAATCATCAAAGCCGTCCTCTGCCTCCTCGCAGCAGTCGTGTGTTATGTCTTGGCAGACGTATTTTTCCATTTTGGTCTGACCTTTGTTTTTCACACTTTTAGGTGGTCTTACACTGCCGTTCCCTGGCTCTGTGGAGCAGCCCTGATCGGCATCACCTGGAGTGGATGGCGGCAGTGGCAGGCAGGGCTTGGATTTAAAAACTATGCGGAGTCTCCTTTCTTCCACGATCTGAATTTTGAATCGGGAGGATCTCTCATGCTCAATCATTATGCAAAGCAAGTCACCGGCCCGGCCTATGTCCTAAGCCAGATCTTTCTGGGCGGTCCGCTGATGACCCTCCGCGCGATCAAACACCTGCGCGAGCGGCTGCCAAACCCGCCGGGAATTGAGCTGCGTTTGCAGGAAGCATTGCTCACCCTTCAAAGAGCCAACAAGTGGCAGTCCATCGAAGAGCATCCCGCCTTGAAACAAGAGATCCTGATGCTGGCACAGATGCGCAAGATTGATTCCAGCAGCCACAAAGGTCCCCTCCGCATCAAAGCATCTTCTCCCCATGGAATTTAATTTCGATTTTCGCCGCCTTCTCCTGCTGACCGCACTGCTGGGCGGCTTTGCCCTGTTCGGCGGCTTCACCAAGGCGCAACCTTCTCCCAACTCATTCCACAACTCTGTCAGCGTCCAAAAAGCATGGTATTACTGTGTTTTGCTTTATGTCGCCGGAGCTTCATTAGCCTCCCTCACCGACCATTGGGCAGGGACGATGGAACCCGTCAACTACCGCATTCTATACATCATCCTCGGTGCACTGCTCATGCTTGCCGGAGGGCTGTGGCTGCGGTCCCTGAAAGAGACAGTTGAGAAGCAGGAAGAGATAGTATTTATGAATCTCACACCAGCATTTCATCCCCCAGAGATTTAACTCCACTACGAACCAAACGATGATGATCCAGAGGATACGAAAGCGCCAAAAGGAGTGCTCACTTTGGATCTTCCTAACATATATCGTGTGTGGCACCGCGCTGACCACCCTGCCTGGATTTCTGTATTTCTACTTTTGGGAAGACGCTGGCATCATTGTGTCGAGCCTTATCGGCTTCCTCATCGGGAGTTTTGCCCTTTCGGCTCTGGATATCCTTAACACCGCTGTTATGGCTGTCCGCCGCAGGTTAGGCCATTCTGGCAAGCAGGCCCCAAGTCCAAAGCAAAAATGAAGACTTCCCTCCAGCTCCTGATCCTATCGATCTCGCTTCACCTCATTGCAGAAGCCGCAGCCGATGACATCCGCCAAGAACCGGCTGTCGTCGCCAGCCCTAAGGTAAATGTGTCACTGCTGGTGAAGATTCCCGACCTCTCTCCACACCTGAGCGGTGAGGAAGTTTCCGAACATTTCAATCGCTGGGTGGAACTCGTGAACAAGATAACTCCGGGATTGAAGTCCGAATTTCAGTCCACTCTCTCAGGCGCACGCTCTGCACTTGGCGCTAAGCTCCCGCAGGTGACCTCGCTCACTTTGTATTCTTTGTTCCCCGTCGCTGCCTCAGACATCCAGCGAAATGAAAATCCTGAAGCCGAAGAGTTTCAGAGACTGCCCAGGTTTCATGAATTTCCCGTCCTTGGCCAGTTGAAAATAGACGATACGGCCCAAGCCAACCAGTGGGTCGATTTCTTCCGGGACCAGATCATTCCTGGCGATTTCTCGGCCTGCGATTTTAAGCCTCGCCATGGCTTCCGTCTGTCCACCGCCAATGGTGATATAGACATTTTAATGTGTTACGATTGCAACGACCTCGCCCTTATTGGGTCCATGCTTGAGAACAAGCACAAGCCCGTTTTATCACCTGCCACGAGGGATCAGATCAATCAGTTATTCGACAAACTCAATATCCGCAGGGATGTTCCTGCGAAGGTAAATAAATGAGTCCAACCCAGCTTCGAAACCTTCCGCCCATGGAGTAGCTGCAAGAGAAGATGCTGGTAATGGCTTAGATTGTAAGGTTCAATATAAGGGCTAGGCCAAATTCCAGGCCTTGATGATCATTGAAGCCCGATGCCCCCTCCTCCTGATCACGGATCTCAGCCAGATATCCAGCCGTCAGCGGCTGTCCTCAGTCACTTGATTGAAGCCCGGCAATGGGAGCGTCTGCTGACGATGGCAAAAGAGCGGATTGCCCAAAACGTTCAGGATGGGCCAGGACACCGGAGCGCAGCCATCGCCTTGATCCAGCTCCGGTTAGGCAAGGAGGCAAAAAAGCACGTTGACCTGCTGCTTCAATTGGATCCTGAAAATAGTTACCATTATGTTCTCGCTGCTCAGGTTGCCATTCAGCTGTCCGCTTTTCACCAGGCACGAAGATTGTTAGACCGGGGACTGGCCTTGGAACCGGAATCTCCGGTGCTTCATCGCCTGATGGCAACCGTTATGGCAGTCGAAGGCAGGGTGAAACAGGCCAGCTCTCATATCGCTATGGCGAAGAAACTGGACGCCGGGTCAGTGGAGACCTGGCGCACCTCTGAATTTGTCTTTCGCGCCAATTCAGCCATTCATGGGCATTGGAAAGAGCGTATAAAAGCATTGGAAAACGCGCTGCTCCATGATCCGGAAGACCCCGTGGTGTTATGGCAGGTAGGAACGCTTTTGCAGGAGCTCGAAAGAAACACCGCCGCTGAAGTCTGGCTCTCCCGGTCACTGGCAATGGATCCCACCTGCTCCATGGTTATCAACGACTGGAAGGAAGCCTGTGAGAGAAAGTCATTTCTCTACCGCTGCCTCTCATTTCCATGGCGTTCGCTCCACTCGTTCCGGGCCAGTTTTAATGCCACCGCACAATCCAAACCTTGGGTATTGCCGTTCCACTTGCTGGCAGTCAAGTTGTGGACCGTGGTTTTCATGTGGTGGCTTGGCACATTGATTTTCCTTGCTCCGGCAGGTTGGCTCAGCCGGTATTTCCTCCTCACCCACCCTGCTTTCGACAACCGTTTTCTGCCACGTCAATGGCTGCAAAGCCATTCCAAACTGGCACGCTGGATGTGGATGGCTTTGGCAGCAGTCATGGGCATCATCCTGGCCATGCTGGTGACTTCAGTTGAGTTCATTAGTTTTTTGATGGTGGCATCCGTTGCGATGTTAGCCTTGCAGGCAGCAGCCACAGGAGGTTTTATTCTTGTTCGCCGCACCATGTCACCTCCCCCGCCTGCCCATTGGCTGAGTCACTGAGCTCCAGTTTGTGAAAGGTATTTCTGATGGTTCCCTTGGCCTAAAATGAAGACTTCCCTCCAGCTCCTGATCCTATCGATCTCGCTTCACCTCATTGCAGGAGCCGCAGCCGATGATATCCGCCATGAACCGGCTGTCGTCGCCAGTCCTGCGGATGATTACATCGCCATCTGCGGATGGGAATTTGATACCGACGGGGGCGGTTATTCCACCTGCTCCGTGGATCTCAATGGAGATGGGTTGAAAGATCATCTGTTCGCAAATGCAAGCACTTCGGGCACAGGAGGTCAGGCGGCCACCGTGTATCTCGGCAGGAAAGATGGCCAGTTCACACGAATCGGAACTTTGGGCCACGGTGCGATTGCCACGGAAGCCCTGTCCACCGGTGCCACTTTGCTGCATTGCTCATGGAATGGCGGAGGAGGCAACTCAGCCATAACCACCTATTTGATCTCCAACCAAGGGCTGATGCAGATAGATAATATTCAAGGCAAATGGAATGACGAGGCATACCAAAAGAAATTCGCCCACGTCTTCGCTTCTCCGCTGAAGGCCGAGTACAGATTTGTCGCCACGCAAACGGCTTTCAAGTCAGGAGAAAAGTAAATCCTCACCGTCTGCCCAGCAGTCCGGTGCCTCCCAGATCTGCCCACGAAACTGCCCTCCAACACGGCCTGGATCCTGCATGATCAACGGTTTTCCTACTTCCGCCAACATCCTGTTTTCACCATTCAAGGCCCCATCAGTGAGACTGGAAAGTTGATTGTTGGCTGGCTGGAAAGAGATCATTTTCATGGCGTTGGCTTCACGAAGCCAGCTTAACCTGATAGTTTCGTTTTTCAACCGCTTCCATGCAGAGCAGAGCCAGGTGAGACCAAGAAATCGTTTGATGAAAACCAGTCTCCATCTTTTACCAGCCATCTTTTTGCCATTCCCCAAAATGGATTGAATGGTAAAACAGCGGCCTCACCACCCCATAACAACAAGCACCGAAACCGCCCTCACCGCCGGTTCTTCATGAACCGCTCCAGGTCCTCCAGGAATTTGCCCACGCTGTCGCGGGGGCTGATGTCCTGGGCGCGTTTCAGCAGCGGGATGGCATCGGCATACTTGCCCATGCCGGCGTAAAGCTGGGCCAGGCGCACCTTGGCATCGGCTTCAAAAGCCTCAATGCCAGCAGCCGTTTCGTAATAGAAGGCGGCCTTTTCGTGGTTGCTTTCCTTTTGATAATGACCGCCCAGCAGCAGCAGCGTCTCGCCATCCAGAGGGTCCAGTTCGGCCACCTGGGTCAGGATGGTCACCGCTTCGCTTTCCTTGCCCTCGGCCATGTTGATTTTCGCTTCCAGCTTCATCACCCGGCGGCGGTCTTCCGCCCCCAGTTGGGCCTTGCCAGACTGCACCTTTTGCAGCAGGTCCCGGGAGGATTTGAAGCCCTCTTTGGCCAGCAGGATCTCAGCGGCACGCAGCGGGCCGGCCACGTCATTGCCGCCGTCCTTTTCATAAGCGCGGAGGTAGGCTCCGGCGGCCACATCCAGCATGTTTTCATTCACATAAATGTCCCCCAGGGTGGCGAGCTGCGCGGGCTGCAGCTTGCCCATGCGGTCCAGCACTTCAAAGTTGGCCGCAGCGGCCAGCATGTCCTTTTTGCCCAGGTAGGCATTGGCCTGGAGCGACCACAGGCTGTCATCATCCGGGGTCTTTTTCAGCATGTTGTCCAGCATGGAGATCACATCCGGAAACCGCTCCTGCATGTAGAGCGCACGCATCAGGCCCATCTCCCAGTCCTTCACCTCCGGGCTCAACACGGAGGCCAGGCGGAAGGCTTCCTCGGCAGAAGTGTAGTTTTCCAGCGTCAGGTAGGAGATGCCCAGCAGGCCGTAGTTCGTGCCGTCCACCGCACCCAGGCGGATGGCCTCGGTGAAATGGCGCACGGCCTCCTGATGCGCTCCGGCCTGGGCATACAGGATGGCCAGGTTCGCATGCGCCTGGCGGTAGTCGGGAAACTTGGCCAGGGCCTTGATGAACTCCGCCGCCGCCTGCTGCTTGCGGTCCTGCTGGAAGTGCAGGTTGCCAATCAGGAAGTCAAACCGCGCGCTGCTGTTGGGCAGTCCACGGAGCTGCTCCAGGTACTTCATGGCCGTGTCCGGATCATCCTTGATGAGCGGCAGGATCTGCTCGTAGTCGTTGGCTTCAGAGTCGCTCATCGGCGGCTCCACCTCGCTGGAATAACCAAAACTGCCGAGCAGTTTTTTCTGGAACACAGGATTGTCCCACAGGCTGGGCGCAGCGCTCAGGGAGCTGAGCGTGGCGAAGAGAGCGAGGGTGAGAGCGGACGTTTTCATGGCTTTAAAAAAGAAAGGCTACTTGCCAAATTTGAAGGGCTGCTTGGTCTTGGTGGGCACGCGTTTGCCGCCGCGCTGGCCGGGCTCAAACCGCCACTGCTTGATGGCGGTGATGACGGGCTCGTTCATCAAAGGGCTGAAGGAACTGGTGACGCGCGGATTCTGCACCCGGCCCTGCACATCCACGGTGAACTCCACCTCCACCCGCCCGCTGGCGGTGCGCAGGTTGGCGGGAATTTTCGGCTGCACCTGATAGACCGCGCGCGGCTTTGTGCCCGCTTCCCCCATGCTGAAATTCGCCATCGCGTTTTGCATCGCCGCACCGCCGAAGTTCATGGGAATGGCCGCGCCCGTGCCGCCCACCATGCCGATGTCCAGCGAGGTGGAGCCCAGGTCCGGCGGCGGCGTCATGTCCGGTGGCGGCTCCTCCTGCGTATCCGGCGGCGGCGGCGGCTCATCCAGCATGGAATCCGGCGGCGGCGGGGCCTCCACAGCAGCCACCGTGCGCACCAGCAAGTCCTTCGCCCCACCGCCCGTGACGATCTGCAAATACGGAATCACGCCCAGCACAAAGATGGTTAGGCCAGCCCCATAGCCCACCATGAACAGGAGCTGCACCAGCACCCATTTGCCGGTGCCTTTGCGCTTGTCCGTTTTGGACGCTGGATGGGCGGGTGTGGACATGCAAAAATTACTTCTGGGTGGCCACGGAAACCTTGGCGGCACCGCCCAGCTTGGCCTCATCAATAACCCGCACGAACAGCCCGGAAGGCGCCTTCTCATCCACCTGGATGATCACCGGTGTGGCCTCGTCCTTTTCCACAAAGCGCCGCACCGTCGGCTGCACACCCGTCATGCCGATCTCCTTGCCGCCATAGACGATCTGCCCTTCGGAGGTCACGGCGATCATGACGCTCTGTTTTTCCAAATCGCTGGCGGAGGCCGCCTGCGGCTTGTCCACCTCGATGCCCGTTTCTTCCACAAAGGTGGTCGTCACGATGAAGAAGATCAGCAGGATGAAGATACAGTCAATGAGGGGCGAGATATCAATCGCGGCCTCATCTTCCGGCTCCTGGTTTTGTCCAAATTTTGCCATTTCAGTTTGCTCAGTCGTTGACGTTGATTTCGTGTTTGGCCAGCTTCAGCACACGCTGGCCGCAGGCGTTTTGCAGGTGCTCGATGAAGCCCTCAAAGCGGCCGCGTTTTCCGGTTAACAAATAATGCAAAAAATAACCCGGCAGTGCGATCATCAGGCCCGTCTCCGTGGTGATGAGCGCCTCAGAGATGCCGCCAGCCACCACGTTCATCGTGCCTTCGCCACCGCCGCCTTTGGAAAGGCCGTCAAAGGTGGTCAGCATGCCCGTCACCGTGCCCAGCAGGCCCCACAAGGGAGCGGCAGCCACAGCCACATTGATAAACTTCAGGTCACGGTCCAGCGGCGGCAGCTCATGCACCCGCAGCTCCTCAAAGGCTGCCATCACATCATCATAACTGGCATTGTCCCGCAGCCTCACCTCATGAAAGTCCAGATACCGCTGGGCTGCCTGGAAGGCGGACAGGGAGGCCGCGCTGTCAGCCCCCAGCCGTGACACCGTCTTGCGCCCGCCGAAGTAGCGGTTCTGGCGGAACTTCACCAGAAAGAAGGTGTAAAACATGTCGCCGCATTTGGCATAAAGAACGAAGGCCGTGATGGCCAGCGGCCACATGCCCCAGCCCCCGGCATCCCAGAAATCAAACCCGCTCTGCACATAGTCCTGCGCCCCTTTTGGCAGGGAGTCCATGAGGCTGGCAAGCATCGGTAAAACGGCAGACATGCGATTACGATCTCGGGGGGATCAAATCAAACAGCAGGAGCAGTGATCGGGCGAAGACCCAGCGGCTCAGGCTCAGGCGATGGCTGCGGGGCTGGCTTCACAGAGGCAAAAGCCGACGGCGGGCTGCCACCTGCATCCTTGGCATTGCGGTGGTTCATGATGCGCACGCCCAGCTTCTCCATGTCATCCATGGCCGCACGGGCCAGCCGCGCCAGGTAAGCCGCCATGAGCAAGCAGGGAATGGCGGTGATGAGGCCCCATTCCGTGGTGAGAAGCGCCTCCGAAATGCCGGAGGAGAATGTGGACGCATCCGAGGTGCCAAAGACCGTGATCAGCTTGAAGGTATTGATCATCCCGGTCACGGTGCCGAGGAGGCCTAACAAAGGTTCCACCGCAGCGGCGATCTTGATGAACGGGATGTAGGAGTTCAGCTTCGTCCGCGCATCCAGCACCCTTTCAAACATGGACTCCTCCATCATCGAGGCCGGGTCCGTGTAATGTTTCACCGTGGCGGCCAGCATCTTGCCCACCGGCCCGCCCACTTTTTTCACCATGGCCTCCGCCTGCTGAGTGCGCCCGGCATCCAGATGCGCCAGCAATTCCGTCACCTGCTTGTAGCTGGGGCGTTTCACCCGGATGAGCTGCATCCACTTCACCAGACCGATGAGCATGGCAACCGCACCCAGGATGCCGATTGGCCACATCACCGGTCCTCCCTTCAGGAACTCATCCTTGATCGTCATCTTCGTCTCCTCCACCTTGAAGGCGGAGCCGCGCGTCGCATCAATGGGCAGCCTGCCTTCCCCGGCGGCAATGGTCGTGCGGATGTTCTCCGGCTCCGTCGCCTCCGGCAGCGTCAGGATGGCCGGCTCATTGGAGCCCAGCCGCAGGTCCGCCAGGCCCATGTGCTTGCCATCCTCTCCGGCAAAGAAGGCCAGCGGCCCCAGCACCAGGAACTCGCCCTTGGAAACGACGCCGCTCTTGCCTTCCACTGCGCTGCCGTCAAAGATGACGCCGCCCACGGATTCCTCCAGCCGGTCCATGGCCAGGTTCAGCACATCCAGCCGCGCCTGCAGCTTGTCCTGCACGCTCAGGTTGCCATTGGCCGCCGCATTCTTTTTGTCCGTGATCAGGTCCCCATAGCGCTGCGCCTCAGAGATGTGGATGCGGGTTTCAAAGTTGCGGATGAACTCGTCCAGGATGTTGGACACATAGTTCGTCTGGTCCTCCTTGGCCTTGATCTGCGCCTTCAGGTTGGTGATGTCCAGCGTGCGGCTGTCGCTGATGCGCAGCACCCGGTCATACTCCTTGCGAGCCTCGATGATCTGGTCATCCAGCTCGTTGAGCTGCTTGGTCATCGGCACCTTTTCGGCCTCGATCTTCTTGCGCGTCTCCGCCAGCTGCTTCGTTGCCGTATCCAGTCTGTCCTGGAAATCATCGGCCACTTTGGCCAGTGGCGCTCCGTTTTGTGCCTGCACAGACAGGGAGAAAACCAGGGCCAAAAAGAGAGTCAGGGAGGAGGCTTTCATCGGGAGAAAGTGTAAAATCATGGTCAAAAAATTCCGCTCAGCGCACCTTCACCGGCAGGGAGACAAAGCCGGCCACCTTGTCGCCCTTGTTCATGGCGATCACCTCATCCACCAGCGCGGCCACCTTCGGGTCCTCCACCGTTTCCCAGCCCTTCGGTCCCGGCACCAGCATGCCGCCCACATCGGCCGTTTCACCGCTGCCGGCGAAGTAGCCCGCCGCCAGTCCCAGGTACAGCACCCGCACCTCCAGCTCGCGGCCGTCCGCCAGCTTGCGGCGCTCATTGATCACCGTCACATCGCTGTGGAATTTGTTCACCTCATTGATGACGATGAGCACGTTCACAAACCGCTCCCCGACGCTGCTCTTGATGTCTTCCGGTTTCATTTCCGGCTTGGGCAGGCGCTCATACTGGCCCTTGATCTTGTCCTGGAGAAAGGCCGGCAGCATGGGCCACAGGCTGTGCACCCGGGTCTCCAGCTTCTGGATGGCGCTCACCTGCAGATCCTGGGTCGTCAGCAGCTCCTTGTTCTGCGCGTCCAGCTTTTCACGCTCCGTGTCATTTGTGGTGATGGTCTTTTGCTGCTCGGCGGTCTTTTCCGTCAGCTCCTTCATCTGCGCCTTCATCAGCGCCAGCCGGCTGCCCACGATCTCCTTGCCCGTCTTCCAGTCCGTCTCCTCCTTGCTCAGCAGCTTTTGGGTTTCGTAGTATTTGTTCAGCAGCTCGCGGGAAAGCGCCAGATAGTCTTTCGTGGCGGAGTCTGACGGCGTCTGGCCCGCTGCCAAAACAGCGGACACCAGGCAGAGGACGAGGGGAAAAAGGCAACGGTTCATGACAATGGCCCCGCTGGCACATGCCGACCGGGAGGCATGGACAGGTGCCGGAGACCGTCAAAATCCAAAGCCGAATAAGGTGACAAAACGGTCACAAAGGCCGCGCAAGGCCTGACGCCCTCCTCGCGTGCCGTCGCTGCATTGTGTTACTATTTCGCCAGACAGCTCCCGCGCCCCGCTCCACGATGGCTGCTGCCGCAGATTCAGGCATTTCTCCTCATCATCCGGTTTGACCAGAGCGCTGCCCTGATGCTAGGCTCTGCCCTCTTAGGTTCGTTCCAGCAGCAATCTGTCAGTCCGTCCGCCTGCCCCATGATTGATTTCTTCCTCAAACTCCTGGACACCTCTGGTTTCCCCCCGCGCTGGACCTGCGGCACATGGACGGAAGGTCACGGCTGGCTGCACATCCTCTCTGACATTGCCATCTTCGGGGCCTATGCGGCCATCCCCATCTCCATCACCTCCTACATCATCGCGAAGAAGCAGGAGATCGCCTTCCGGGGCATTTACTGGCTTTTCGCCGGCTTCATCCTCTCCTGCGGGTTCACGCATCTCATTGATGCCACGCTTTTCTGGAACCCCTGGTACCGCCTGTCCGGGCTGATGAAGTTCATCACCGCCGTAGTCTCCTGGACCACCGTCATCGCCCTCATCCGTGTGCTGCCCGTAGCCATGCGCCTGCCCGGCACCGCCCGCCTGGCCGAGCAGCTCAAGGAGGAAGTGGAGGAACGAAAAAAATCCGAGGACGAGCTGCGCCACTCCTCCACCCGCCTGGCCCTGGCCATGGAGCACTCCCGCCTGGCGGACTGGAGCTGGGATGCCCAGACGGACCTCTGCACCTTCTCCCGCCGGGCCGCTGAGATGTGCGGCCTCTGGCCCCAGACCCAGGAAACCTGGGAGCAGATGCTGACCCGCATCCATGCGGATGACCGTAACGATGCCCGCGAGGCCATGCGCGAGGCCATCATGAAGCACACGGATTATGATGATGAATTCCGCATCCAGGATGCCGAAGGCAACGCCGTGTGGATCTCCCTCAAAGGCCGCGCTGAATACGATGACCGTGGCCGCGTCACCGGCGTCATCGGCACCCTGGCCAACATCAGCGACAAGAAGCACCTGGAGACTGAGCGGGAAAGCCTGCTCACCCGCGAGAGTGAGGCCCGCAACATCGCCGAGCGCGCCAACCGCATGAAGGATGAATTCCTGGCCACCCTCTCCCATGAGCTGCGCACCCCGCTGAATGCCATCCTCGGCTGGTCCCACATGCTGCGCACCGACCACACCGATGAGGAGGAGCTCAAAACCGGCCTCGAGGTCATCGAGCGCAACACCCAGGCCCAGGCCCGCCTCATCGAAGACCTCCTGGACATGAGCCGCATCATCAGCGGCAAGATCCGCCTGGATGTCCAGCCCACCGATCTCGCCCGCACCATCCAGGCCGCTTTGGAATCCGTGCGCCCTTCCGCCGAATCCCGCAAAATCCGCCTCACCTGCGTTCTGGACCCCCTCACCAGCCCGGTCCGTGGAGATCCTTCCCGCCTGCAGCAGATCATCTGGAACCTCCTCACCAATGCCATCAAATTCACCTCCCCCGGCGGCAAGGTGGAGGTGGCCCTGGAGCGGGTGAACTCCCACGTAGAAATCTCCGTCAGCGACACCGGGGTGGGCATTGAGCCGGAGCTGCTGCCCTACATCTTCGACCGCTTCCGCCAGGGAGATGCCTCCATCACCCGCAAGCATGGCGGCCTCGGCCTCGGCCTGGCCATTGTCAAAAACCTCACCGAGATGCACGGCGGCACCGTCCAGGCCAAAAGCGCCGGTGTGGGGAAAGGCGCCACCTTCCGCATTGCCCTGCCCCTGCCCGCCGCCCATCACGAGGAGGAAAGCCGCGCCCACCCTGCCACCTCCGAGATCCAGCCGCCGGAGGAAATCCAGCGCCCGGACCTCACCGGGGCCGAGGTGCTCATCGTGGATGATGAGCCGGACTGCCTGGACATCCTCCGCCTCATCCTGGAAAAGCAGGGTGCCACCGTCACCAGCGCCTCCTCCGGCAGCGCCGCGCTGGAGCTTTTAAAGACCCGCCGCTTTCATGCGCTGGTCAGTGACATCGGCATGCCGGAGATGGACGGCTACACCTTCATCACCACCCTGCGCCAGCTCCCCGCCGACCAGGGCGGCCGCATCCCCGCCATCGCCCTCACCGCCTTTGCCCGCAGCGAGGACCGCCGCAAGGCCATGACCGCCGGATTTGACACCTTCATCTCCAAGCCCGTGGACCAGGGCGAGCTCCTCGCCGCCGTCCTCCGCTCCGTCACCCGCAGCAAGAAGGACTGAGGCATTTTTCAAAACCTGGGAAGTTGGAACAATCATCGCCTCAGGTCTGGAGAGGCAGAAGACACAGAACGCAAAGCAAAAGAGATTGTCGTCTTGCCGGACCGTAGGCCGGATGTGTTCTGCGTAAGGTGAGTTCGCGGTCCTGGGCCAGGCCGCCCGCAGAACTATCCGGCTTCTTTGCCGGCGCCCTTTTCCTCAGACCATGTCATTCGTTGGCATGGAGGACTCCGTACCTTCAAAGAAAGCCGGATAATTCGGCGAATGGAGCTGGGGGGGGCAGCGATCCGGACTTGCGCCGAACACATCCGGCCTACGGTCCGGCGCGAAGTCAAGAAGTCCGTTTTCAAGACCTGGGAAGTTGGAACATCCGCAGTCTCAGCCCTGGCTCAGGGCATTCATCACGGCGGCGATGACTTCTTCAGGCGTCAGCATTTCCCAGTCCCCCTCCTCTGCCTGCAAAACCTGCACGCCTGTCTGCGGCGGAGCCCACAGGGCCGGGTCCGTGGGGCCAAAGAGCAGCAGGCAGGGCAGCCCGCAGGTCGCGGCCAGGTGGGAGATGCCGCTGTCATGGCCCAGGAAAAGATCGCAGCCGCGCAGGCGGTCCGCCAGCTCCGGCAGCGGCAGCGCCTGCCAGTGCTCCGCCGCTTCAAAGCCCGCCACGTCCACTCCGCGCTCCTTTTCGGCCTCGCCGGTGATAAGCATCACCTCCGCTGCCGGATGTTCCTCGCGCAGCGCGGCCACCACCTGCCGCCAGTGCTCCACCGGCCAGTTCTTCTTCACCGATCCGCTCCCCACATGCAGGGCAATGCGTCTGCCTCCAATGCCAGACGCCTCCGGCTTCGCCTCCCCCAGCAGCGGGGCGCGCCAGTTCGGCTCGTCCAGATACATGGCCAGCTTTTCCAGCGGCCGGGCCAGTTGCTGCGCGGCGTGGCCCTGCCCCGGACGTACGGAGTGCGGACACTCTAGCAGCGTCTTCACGCCGATGCCCTCCAGCTGCCCGCGCAGGATGCCGTCCGGATCAAACAGGTAGCTCACCACCACATTGAAGCTCAGCAGATACTCCACCAGCGCCGGGTCCAGCGCCGCGCCTTTGGCAAAGAGCAGCGCCATGGACCGGTGCTCCAGGCTGCGCACCGTATCCGCCAGCCCCGCCTTTACCGCCAGCTCCGCAATGCCCGGATAGCCCAGCACCTCCACCTCGCAGCCGGCCAGCGTTTCGCGGATCAGCCGCAGCGCCGGCATGGTGAGGATAAAATCTCCGATCGCGCCACCGCGAATGACCAGGACGCGCGGCTTGTTGCCCTTGGCCTCCATATGCGGATCAAATCAATACGTCGTCACCGCCAGCACCAGCATCAGCGCGCCGTAGGCGATGCCGCTCCACACCGCCACATTCCAGCGCACCGGTTTGGCCAGCAGCCAGGTGGTCCAGTCGCGCATGAGGAAGGGCATGCCCACAAAAAACATGCCCACGATGATCCACGCATAGGCCAGGATGGGCAGCAGCAGCCGCGTCACCGGCGGTTGCAAGAAAGCCGCCGCCAGCACCGGCCCGGCCGCCAGCAGCATCAGCGAGCCCAGCGCCCGCACCGCCAGGAATTCCTTCACATACACCAGCACCAGCACAAAGCCGGCTGGCACGGCCATGAGGAAATACTGCCGCAGGAAATAGAACTCTCCCATGTCAATGTTGGCCAGGCACATCATGCCCCACAGCCAGCCGAAGCTCAGCAGCGCCACGCCCCAGGCGTAGCTGCGCGGAAAGCCCTTCAGAAAAGCCTTCGCCGCATCGCCCTTTTTCCAGGCCAGCAGGTGCACCGCCAGGAGCGCCAGCCCGAGCACGATGCCCGTGCCTTTCAGCGGAATGCCACCCGTGGGTTCCAGGTGGTACAGATAGTTGTGCAGGTCAGTCAGCATGTTGGGCCGCCAACCTGTCCCGTCTCCGCGCCGAATCAATCAATTCGCTGCATGGTTTTTGAGATGATTTCTCCACTTTGGGGAAAACTTGTTGAGATCATAACTCAATAAGTTAATTTTTGCCGGATTCACCATTGGTCCCCTCCCCCTGTCATGGCTCGCGCACCCAGTTCCTACCAGCTCACCGCGACTGAGCTGCATGAGGTGTATGCGGAAAAGTCCAATGTGCAGGAGCATGGGGAGGTGGTGGAGTCGGAGTATGAGCCCCTGGTTCCCTGGGTGCAGGGTGCCACCACGGCCCGCACCGTCCGCCCCGGCTTTTACATGCATTGGGCGGAGGAAGTCTTCGACCGGGAGGTGCGCATCCGCTGCAATGAGGAGGAGGACTTTTATGTCCTTACCTTTGCGCTGGAAGGGCACTGGCAGGAGATCTCCGGCGCGCGCCGCCGTCTCCATGACCGCCACGCCGGGACCATGGCGCTCATCCGCTTCAGCCAGTCCAAGGAGCACCGGGCCATGCCCACCGCCCACGCGCGAAAGGCCAGGCACCTCACCCTGGCGGTGGAAGGCAGCCAGTTACGCCAATGGATGACGGAGCGGGAGCTGGCAGAGCATCCGCAGTGGCGCCGCTTCCTCAATGGCGAAGGGGAGCCGTGCATCGTCGCCCCCCTCACACCGCGCGCACGGCTGGTGGTGGAGCAGATCCAAAACTGCCCGTTCCAGGGAATCTGCCGCACGCTCTCCATGGAGGCACGCTGTCTGGACCTGATTGTGGAGATGATCGCCTTCCTCAGCCCCGCTCCTGCGCCCGCCAGCCGCCGCCTCACCTCCCAGGACCAGGAGCGTATCAATGCCGCCGCAGAGTTCCTGCGTCAATCCCTGGAGGCCCCGCCCACACTGGTGGAACTGGCCACGCGGGTTTCTTTGAGCGAATCAAAATTGAAGTCCGGCTTCCACCAGGTCTTCGGTACCACCACCTTTGGCTACCTCCGCCAGCAGCGCCTGGAAAAAGCGCGCCTGCTGCTGGAGCGCGGGGATTGCAGCATTCTGGATGCCTCCCACATGGTCGGCATCAGCAATCCCAGCCACTTCGCCTCCCTTTTTAAGCAGCAGTTCGGCATGAATCCCAAGCAGTTTCAGTTGAACGTCACGAGGCAGAAATAAAACGCCAGTTGGTAGAATTAAAATGATAACGGGTCTCAGTAGCTGTCTGCATGAAGCCACTCCCGCTGTCTCTCCTTCTCCTCTGCCTCTCCTTCCCTCCGCTCCTGGCGCAAGAAGCCACGGCTCCGGCCACTGGTGAAATGGAAACCCTGCCCGAAGTCGTCGTCTCCGCTGAGGCGGAGCCCAAAACGGCTTACTCCGCGCCGGTCACCAACTCCGCCTCACGCATCCCGGAAAACATCATGGAGGTGCCCCGCTCCGTGCAGACCGTCACCCAACAGGTCATCCAGGACCGCGCCATCATTGATCCGCAGGAGGCCGTTCAAAACGTCAGCGGCGTGCAGCGCGGCGGCACCTTCACCGGCACGGGCGAGAGCTACCGCCTGCGCGGCTTTGCCCAGCAGACCTACATCAAGGACGGATTCCGCGCCGGCACCGTCCCCGGAGGCATCGTTTACAATGCCGTCGCTCCCACCGATGTGGCCAACCTCCAGCAGATTGAGGTCCTCAAAGGCCCCGCCTCCATCCTCTTTGGCCGTGGCGAGCCTGGGGGCGTGGTGAACTACGTCACCCAAAGGGCCAGTTTTGAGGATGCCTACAGCATCCAGCAGATGGTCGGCAGCTTTGATTTCTACCGCACCCAGGTCAATGCGAACTGGGCCGCCGTACCAGACAAATTTGCCCTTCGTTTCGATGGCGCTTTTGAGACCGGAGATTCCTACATTGATTACGTCGAGTCTGAGCGCACCTTCATCGCCCCCGCCTTCGCCTGGCAGATCAGCGAGAACACCCTGCTGAACTTCCGTGCGGAATACAGCCACGATGACCGCTCCACCATCCCCGGCATGCCTTATCAGAACGGCAGCGTCATCGGCGGCATACCCTATGACCGCTATCTGGGCGAGCCCGGCTTCACCCGCAATGTCACGGACACCTACCGTGCCCTTCTCACCCTGGAGCACCGGTGGAACGAGCATCACAAAACCACCCTCTCCCTCCACGGCCTCACATCCACCAGTGAGGGCGGCTACTTCATTCTCTTCAACTTCGCCGGCCCTCTCCAGGATCCGGTCACAGGTAACATCGCCCGTTCCTCCGCAGCCACTGACTTTTCCGAGCAATATCTGACCGCACGGCTGGATCACCTCATCACCTGGGACCTGGCCCCCAATGTGAAAAACGAGCTGCTCATCTCCGCCGAGTTTGACTACCAGTATAATGACAACATCCGCAAACTCAGCGGCCATCCTGGCATCAATCCTTACAACCCCGTCTATACCGGCTACCAGCCAGGTCCCCTGCTGCCGTTTCCCGGCTTCCCCACCGCCTTTGCTGAGGCCACCACCACGGATGCCAAAGCTTATTCCCTTCTGCTCATGGACAAGGTTTCTTTTGGGGAATCTGTCTTCCTGAACTTTGGTGCCCGCCTGGAGTGGTTTGATGCCACCTTTGAATCCACCTATGCAGACCCTGGCGTTCCCTTTCCGGATACCTTTGGAGAGCTGGACCAGGGCAGCGTGAACCCCTTTGCTGGCATCGTCTTCAAGCCGCTCAAGCAGCTCGCCCTTTACGGCAGCTATTCGGAAAGCACCAACTCATTCAGGAACATCTCCCTGAGAACCGCCAGTGGCGAAAGCCTGGACCCGGAGCGTGGCCGCCAGTTTGAGCTGGGGGCCAAGACGGAGTTGCTGGACGGCCGCTTCATCGCCAGCGCAGCCTTCTTCCAGATCAACAAGACCGACATCTCCGCCGCAGATCCCAACAATCCGTTGTTCTCCATCAATGCCGGCGAGGAGCGCAGCCGCGGTTTTGAACTGGACCTCGCGGGCGAGCTGGCCCCAGGCTGGCGGCTGCTCATGAACTACGCCTATCTGGACAGCCGCATCATTGATGCCCCCGGCGGAGCCAATGTGGGCAACCGCCGCCCCGGTGTGCCGGAAAACAGCGGCAGCATCTTCACCACCTATGAAATCCAGACCGGCAGGCTGAAGGGCCTCGGCTTTGGCGGTGGCGTTTACATGAGCGACCGCGTCGCCGTGGATACGGTCAACAGCGGCAATCTGGCCGGTTTTGCACAGACCGATGCGCTGGTCTTTTACCGGCGTAACAACTGGCAGGTGCAGCTCAATGTGAAGAACCTCTTCGATAACGAGATCTTCTACTCCGCAGACCAGAGCACCTCGGTCCAGGCAGGCAATGCCCGCACCTTCATTGCCTCCGTGAAATTCGAGTTCTAATTCAATCATGGCATCCTCCGCCTCCATCCGCCGCTGGACCACTCTGCACCGTTGGAGCAGCCTGTTTTGCACCGCCAATCTGCTGTTCCTCTGTGTCACCGGTCTCCTGCTCATCTTCCACCCGGAGATCGATGCCATGCTCGGCTCCATGCCGGAGATCCGGCAGGAGGGACGGGAGATGCAGCCCCCCAGCCAGTTGGTGGAGGCGGCCAGGCAATCCCGCCCCGGCTGGTCCCCCGCCGTTTATGCAGAGGATGAGGATCATCCGGGCCGGGTCTTGATCACCATGCTGCCTCCCGGTGTCCAGGACCTGGCAGAGAGCAAGGCCGTCATCCTGGATGGCTTCACCGGCCAGGCCACGGATGTGAAGCTGGACCAGACATTCAGCATGATCGTGCTGAATCTCCATGCCAATCTCTATGCCGGTTTCTTCGGTGAGCTGTTCTTGGCCCTCGTCGGCATTGCCTTCTTTGTCGCCCTGATCTCCGGCGTGGTCATCTATGCGCCCTTTATGCGTAGCTTTCTCTATGGCATGATCCGCCGGGAGCGTGGGGCGCGCCTGTTTCAACTGGACCTGCATAACCTCGTCGGCATTTCCACGCTGGCCTGGTGCTGTGTCGTCTGCTTCACCGGCATCGTCCTGGAGCTTGGGAAGCCTCTCCTCATGATCTACCAGCACCAGGACCTCGCCGCGATGACGGCCCCCTTTAAGGACCGCCCAGCGCCGGAGAGCATCGTGCCGCTGGACCAGGCCATCGCCACCGCCCGCCAGGCCTGGCCGGGGCATCGCATGCAGTTCGCCGTCTTTCCCGGCACGCAGTTGACCGGCCAGCATCACTTTACCCTCTTCATGGCTGCCGAGTCCGGCCTGGCCAAGCGCGTGCCCAAGCTGACGCTGGTGGATGCCGCCACCGCCGAACTCACTGTGGCCAGTGATGCGCCCTGGTACATTCAGGCGCTCTTCGTCAGCGGCCCGCTGCATTTTGGTGACTATGCCGGCACCCCGCTGCGGATCATCTGGGCCGTGTTTACCGTCCTCACCATCATCCTCTGCATCAGCGGACTGTATCTTTTCATCGCCAAGCTTCGCGGCCGCCGTCGCGAGGTCTCGCTGCTTCAGGAAGCCACCTCATGAGCACCCTCCGCCGCTCCACCTGGGCCATTCCCGCCCTCCTCGCCTTCACCTCCCTCGCCGCCCTCATCCTCGCCCTCGTGGCCGAAGGCCTGTGGGATTACATCGCCTGGGCACTCCTCGCCGTGCCGCCTTTATTGGTGGGGCGATTTTGGATGAAGAAATAGCAAACCTGCTTGAGTTAAAAATCTGTCCTTGATAGCATGGATTCACAAACGTCATGCTTATCGAGCACACAGCAGTCCTGGCCAGAGTCCTCGGGGTAGCTCTTAACCTGGTAATGACCTATGTGACAGCCATCCATGCGATCTGGATCTGCGCGGGTTCTGAACAAGCACCGGTATGGCTTGTGGCAATTCTCTTGGCCCTTTTGGGATTGGTCACGTGGGCTGTCACCTCGATTGGGGATTGGCTGTGGTCCTTGGAGGAGGGATGGTTTGAACTTCAGCGTCTGCTGCGGGTGATTCAAACGGCCTTTATCGTTGGCGGATTCTTCACAAGTCTCGTCCTTAAAGCTGTTTACTCTTTTATGGGATTCTAAAACCGATGTCGTGCTTTGCCTCGTCCCACAGGCGGAGCTTGCCAGCTCCGGAGTCCACCTTCTGCCGTCGTGAATCCAGGACATCCTTATGGGTTTGAGGTACCTCCAACCGCTCCACATGATGACGCAAATCGTCCCACAGCGATTCCATGACCTGGAATTTTTCCCGCAGGGTGAGATGTGAGACTTCAATGGTACTCATGGCAATTCAGGCTATCCCTTTTATGGCGTCACACAAAGTTATTTTGAGCAGGCGCGGGATCAGCTTTTGGTATGATGCAACTGGTTACGGACTTCTCTGTGCCATCGCCCATTTCCTGCATCCAAAATCCGCCTTCAAGTCAAAATAGACTAAATTCTTTTCCGTGCGCTTTCGTCTGTGTGCTATTCTCACTCAGCGAATTTTCCCCTGCACGTCATGAAACTTATCACGCGTTTTGGGCTGTCCACAGCCCTGTGTCTGGCGGCTCTGCTGCCGCTTTCTGTCTCGATGGCGGCCCCCGCCGCTCCCGCCACAACGGGCCCTGCTGAGTCTCCAAAGGAAACGGCACCGCTGGAGGCGCAGTTCAGCATACAGCCAGTGGAGCTGTCGCCGGTATCCACCATCGAGGTCGTCTTCCCCACACCGATGATCCCGAAGGACAGGATCGGCGGTGTGGACCCGGAGCCGCCGCTCGTCGTCTCACCACCGCTGGCGGGGGAGTTCCAGTGGGTCAGCACCCGCAGCGGCCAGTTCAAGCTCAGCCAGGCCCCCAAGTTCAATGCCAGCTACCAGTTTTCCCTGCGCTCCGGCCTGCGGGATGTGGCGGGCAAGGCCCTCTCCACCGCGCCGCTGGCCTCCGTCAGCAGTGCGCAGTTCCGCATCATTGACCAGTCGCCGAAGTGGTTCAATGACAACGAGGCCCGGCGTGAACCGCGCTTCCTCTTTGAGTTCAATGACAACGTCAACGCTGCCGATACTGCGCCGCACATCGCCTTTGTCTCCGTCAATCCGCCGCTGACCATTCCAGCCACCGTCCGCCATGCCAAGGCGGCCGACTTCTCCCGCTACAGCGAGCCGCAGGCCACCTGGGCGGAGGAGATCGCCAAAGTGAAACCCACCCTGGCCGAAGGAGCCACGCGCCTGAGCGCCATCGTCGTCAAGCCAGCGGAGCCGCTGCCGGTCGCGGAAAAGTGGAAGCTCGTCATCCAGCCCACTTTGATGAATGCTTCCGGTTATGCCGGCCTGGCCGTGGGGGATGAAATCTTCCTCGGGGACGTGAAACCCTTTTTGGTTAGGCAGACCAGCGGCCACACGCCATTCGACCAGCCCTATTACCTGGATATCGCCTTTAACAAACCGCTCCTCCCTTCCCGCGATGAGCCGTGGAAAACCGAGGAAATCCAGGGCCTGGCGGACAAGCTGGCCGCCTCCGTCCACATCACGCCGGACGTCGCAGGCCTCAAGGCCACCATCACCGGCTCCGTCCTTCGCCTCACCGGCCCCTTCGCCTTGAAGACCCCCTACCGCGTCGTCATTGCTCCCGGCCTTGAGTCCGGCGACGGCCTGCCGCTTGCCGACGCCAGCGAACAAGAAGTCTCCTTCATCCCGAATCCGCCGTACGTCGCCGCGCCGGCCTTTGTGCGCACGCAGCTTGCCACAGGCAGCGGCGAATTTGAAATCACCGCCGCCAACGTCCGCGAAGTCCGCGTCCGCGCCAGGCGCCTCACCGGCCCGGAGCTGCTGCAGACCACGCAAAAATACGCCGCCTACCGCAGCTCCTTCTATCTGGGGGAGGACAAGAAAAAGGCGTTCAAACCTGAGACTATCGACGCTTATCCCGGCACCGTTGTTTTTGACCGCACCTTCCCGGTGAACAAGCCGCTTGACCAGAGCGAGATGATCAAGCTCAACTGGCATGAAGTGCTCGGAGCGGACACCGCCGCGCCGCTTTTCATCGAGTTCGAAGGCCGGGCTGCGGAAGGTGTCTCTGAAAAAGGTGTCATCACCCAGACCCTCGTCCAGTTCACCGACCTGGGCCTCATGCAGAAGAGCAATGGCCGCGAGACCCTCGCCTTCGTCACCTCCCTGCAGACCGGCCAGCCCGTCGCGGGTGTGCGCCTCACGGCGGTGGATGGCGAGCAAAAGCTCATCGGTTATGCCGATACGGATGCCAATGGTGTGGCCACCCTCACCGGCGGCACTCCCGCCCTCCTCCTCGCTGAAAAGGCCGGTGACTGCACCGCGCTGGATTGCAACAATTCCCACATCGGCAATGCCATTCCGTATGACATTCCCACCGCCTGGGAGGACGTGTGGAAGCCGGTGCGCCGCACCTTCATCTTCGGCGACCGCCCGCTCTTCCGTCCGGGGGATACCGCCCACTTCAAGGCGCTCACCCGCACCCGCATCGCCGATGATCTGACGCTGGATCCAGAGTCCTCCAAGGCCCGCCTCGTCATCCGCGATCCACGCTACCGCGTCGTCCTTGAGAAGGAAATCACCTTCACTCCCAACGGCTCCTGGAACGATGACATCGCCCTCCCGGAAGGCCCGCTGGGCTGGTATGAGCTCATGATTCATTTTAATGAACCCGGCGAAGAAAACCGGGGAGCCAGCGGCTATTACTCCTTCCGCATTGATGACTACCGGCCCAACAGCTTCGAGGTCAAACTGGACGGTGCGAAGCTGGAAACCCTGGCCGACCGCCTGAAGCTGCCGCTCAGCGCCAGCTATTACATGGGCAAGTCCCTCAGCCGCGCCAAAGCAAACTGGACCGCCTCCTCCTCCCGCTCCTTCAGCCCGCCCGCCGCCTACAGCGACTACCATTTTGGCGATGCGCCCCGCTGGGCCAATTATGCCAAGGACCGCGATGCCGACGGCCACTACGATGACAGCGATTCCGATGATGAAGGCGACTGGTGGGTGAGCGGCGATACCGTCCTCAGTGAGGAAGGCACCGCCACCCTGGAGATGCCCATGCCGCCGCCGGACCGCGCCTCCCTGCCGCAGCAGGTCCGCGTCACCGCCGAGGTGACCGACATCAACCAGCAGACCATCAGCGCGGCCACGGAGTTTGAAGTGCCCGGCGCAGAATTCATCCTCGGTTTAAAAGGGCCGCAGTTCTTCGGCACCGCCGGTCAGGACCTGCGGGTGGATGTCCTGGCCATTGATTCCAAAGGCGGCCCCGCTACTGGCAATGTGCGCGTGGACATGAAGGTGGAACGCCAGGAATACCACACGCTGAAAATCGCCACCGCAGGCGGCGGCTCCACCACCAAAGACCAGGTCATTCTCCGCGAGGAGATGAAGCAGTCGGTAGATCTGCAAAGCCCCACCGCAGGCTCCGCACCCACCTCGCAGGTCACCTTTAAGCCTGCCCGTGGCGGCGTCTATTTCGTCACCGCAGAGGCCACCGATTCGCAGGGGAAAAAGATGCTCTCACGCCTGCCGGTTTACGTCCTCGGCGGCGGCGACTTCCCATGGGCCATGGAAGACGGCGCACGCATCAACCTCCAGCCGGAGAAGAAGAAGCTGAAGCCCGGTGAGGAAGCCGTCATTGTGGTCAAGACCCCCATCGCCGGCACCGCCCTGGTCAGTGTGGAGCGCAACAAAGTGCACCGCCATTTCGTCACGCAGATCTCACCGGAGCAGCCCGTCATCCGCGTTCCAGTCCAGGATGAGGAGGCGCCGAATGTCTTCGTCTCCGTCGTGCTGGTGCGCGGCAGCGATGCCAGCCCCAAGCAGCACAAAATGCCCGAGTACAAAGTCGGCTACTGCCAGCTCGAGGTGGAGTCCAAAGTCAAGGAACTGGCCGTCGCCATCGTTCCGGAAAAAACCGAGGTCAAACCGGGCGAATCCTTGGCCGTCGGCGGCAGCGTCATGGACTGGCAGGGCAATCCTGTCGCCAACAGCGAGGTGACCCTTTATGCCGTGGATGAAGGCGTGCTCAGCCTGATGAAACATGAGACGCCGGATCCCTCCGCCTACTTCCATGAGCCGATGCCGCTGGCCATTGACAACTACACCTCCTTTGATGACCTGCTGGCGGAAGACTTCGCCGCCCGCGAGCGCGGTAACAAAGGATTCGTCATCGGCGGTGGCGGCGACATGGATGACAGCGCCATGCAGGTGCGGAAAAACTTCGTCGCCACGCCCCTGTGGCTGGCCACCGTCATGACGGATGCCAAAGGCCGCATCAGCACCTCCCTGAAGGCTCCGGACAATCTCACCCGCTACCGCCTCATGGCCGTGGCCACCAGCGGCGCGGACCGCTTCGGCAGCGGCGAGTCCGCCTTCAAGATCAACAAGCCTCTCATGGTGGAGCCCGTCGTTCCCCGCTTCGCCCGCCTGGATGACGAGACGCTTTTGAAAGCCGTCATCCACAACACCACTCCGCATGCCGGCGAGGTGCGTGTGCGCCTGGAACTGGATGACACCGCCGACTTCATCCGCGAAGAGCGCCTGTTCATTCCCGCCAGCCTGAAGCCGGACGCCCACGCCGAACCAAAAGTGTGGCAACAAACCGTCGCCATCAAGGCCGGTGAAACCACCGCTGTGGCCTTTCCTGTGCGCTTTGCCAAACTGGGCACTGCCAGCTGGAAATGGTCCGCGCAGACCGCCACCTGGAGCGATGGCGCTCCCGCTCTCAATGACGCCACCGTCTCCACCTTCGAGGTTACCCACCCGCTGCCGGAGCTGAGGGAGGTCCGTTATGCCCGGCTGGATGCCGCCACTCCGGTGGAAAACCTGGCCCAGGAGATCAACCCCGCCCTGCTGGAGGGCCAAGGCAGCCTGCAGGTCAGCCTCAGCACTTCCCGCCTTTCAGAGGCCAAGGACGCGCTGGACTATATCCTCACCTATCCTTACGGCTGCGCCGAGCAGACCACCTCCGCCACCATGCCCTGGCTGGCCCTGGGCGGATACCACAACCTCTTCCCGGACCACCTCTCCGCAGAAAAAAGCAAAGACGCCATCCAGAAAGGCGTGAACCGCCTGCTGCAGATGACCACGGATGAAGGCGGTCTGGCCTACTGGCCCGGCGGCCAGGAGCCCTCCCACTGGGCCAGTGCCTACGGCGGCCTCATGCTGCTTCGCGCCCGGGATGCCGGGGCCAGCGTGCCACCGGAGGTCATCGAAAGGCTGCTCACCTACCTTTCCAAAAAGCTGCGCGGCCTGGAGGATGAAAAAGACTTCTACCATCTCAGCGATGCCGCCCTCTCCCTCTACACCCTGGCCAAAGGCAAGAAGGGCGAGCCCGCCTACCAAACTTTGCTTCATTCCAGGCGCACCAGCCTGCCGGAAGCCGCCCGCCTTTACACCGCCCTGGCCATGTGCCTGACGGACGCGCCCGCCCAGCAGATCAAGGAGATGGCCGGCTGGACACCGCCGCCACCGCCAGCCAAACCGGATGCAAAAAAGACCGCCAAAAAAGCCGCCCCTGCTCCCGCCCGCCCTGCCGCACCGGTCTGGTCCCACTGGGCGGGCAACGGCGTCAACAAAGCCCTGCGCCTCATCGTTTACACCCACCTTGGCCTAACAACGGATGCGGAAAAGATCGCCCAGTCCATGCTCACCAGCCGCAATGGCAAGGGCGAATGGGGAAACACCTTCACCAATGCCTGGACGCTGACCTCCCTGGCCGCCTATGACCGCAGCCTGAAGAACGGAGCCGAGCCCCTCCTGGCCAAAGTCACCTGGGATGCCCAGGAGCAGCCGCTGACCATCGCCAACCCGCCCGGCACCGCCCAGGTCTCCTTTGCCCTCAATGAGAAGCTCTCCTCCGCTCCCCTGAAAGTGGAGCTTCCAGAAGACCGCAGCGCCTTCTCCCGCATCCAGGCCAGCGCCTATCCGCCTGACCGCGACTTCGGCGGGGAAAACAAGGGCTACGCCATCGAACGCACCTATCAAAAACTGCTGGATGACGGCTCCATGCAGCCTGCGGATAACCTCCGCGTCGGCGACATGGTGGTCATCACCCTTCAAATAGATATCGGCGGTGGCGACCGCTACCTGGCCATTGATGACCCGCTCCCCAGTGTCCTGGAGGCCATCAACCCCGAGTTCGACACCCAGAGCGAGCGCCAGGGCGACCAGCTCCCCGAAGGCGTCGGTGCCTGGTTCTGCGACCACCGCGAAGTCCGCGCCGACCGCGCCCTCTTCTTCACCGACTACGCCCCGGAGAAAGGCAAATTCCAGCTCCGCTACCTCGCCCGCGTCATCGGCGAAGGCGACTCCATCGCCCCCTCCGCCCGGATCGAGGCCATGTACGAGCCCAGCAAATACGGCCTCTCCCCCACCCACCGCCTCCGCACCCTGCCATCGGCAGCAGGTCAGGTGGCCGGGCAGTGAAGGGCGTCCAGGGGTCATAGATTTGGCCGCAGAGGGGCAGAGGAGAAGAGGGGCAAAGTATTTAATATTCATCCCTCAGCATCTCTGCCTCTCCGCCCCTCTGCGGCAAACCCGAGCGTCCATAGAGCCTTCATCCCCCACCGCCTCCACCCCATCCCTTCCGCCAGGTCAGGTGGCCGGGCAGTGAAGGGCGTCCAGGGGTCATAGATTTGGCCGCAGAGGGGCAGAGGAGAAGAGGGGCAAAGTATTTAATATTCATCCCTCAGCATCTCTGCCTCTCCGCCCCTCTGCGGCAAACCCGAGCGTCCATAGAGCCTTCACTTCCCCCCGCCTTTCCATTCGCACCGGGCCGCGAGCCATGCGATGAAACGCCATGCAATTCAACCGTCGTCCCAAGTTCCGTCCCACCCGCACCATCGGGGGCCAGGAAGTCACTCCGCGCAAAAGCATGGGGCAAAACTTCCTGGTGGATGAAGAAGTGGCCCGCTGGATCGCCGACCAGATCCTGCCGGATGACGACGCCTTTGTCATTGAGCCTGGCCCGGGTCTCGGTGCGATGACGCAGTATCTGGTGGGCCGCCCGCGGAAGCTGCTGCTCATCGAAAAAGACAACCAGCTTGCCCCGCAGTTGCAGACCCGTTACGGCCACCAGGGCGTGGAGGTGCAGCATGGCGATGCCACCCAGGTGGACAAACGCGACTGGTACCAGCACGGCGATGTCCGCGTCATCGGCAACCTGCCTTACTCCGTCGGCGGTGAGATCATGAAGCACATGCTCACCCCACCTACGCCGGTGAAGAGTGCGGTCTTCATGCTGCAAAAGGAGGTCTGCCAGCGCCTGGCCGCCCGCCATGGGGAGGACGGTTACGGCGCGCTCTCCGTGCTCGTGCAGCGCGACTGGGATGTGGAGCTCCTGCGCATCATTCCGCCAGAGGCCTTTTCCCCCAAACCGAAGGTGGACAGCGCCATCGTCCGCTTCACGCCTCGTGATCCCGCCACCCTGCCGGTCTATGACCGCCGCCTGTTTGAAAAGCTGGTGCGCATGGGCTTCAGTCAGCGCCGCAAGCAGATGAAGAACCTCCTGCTGCCTGCCCCTGGCGGCTGGGAGGCCCTGGCGGAATCTCTCCAGATGCCCGTCACCATGCGGGCCGAGGAGCTCTCCGTCCTGCAATGGGTGAACCTTTCCCGCTGGTATGAAGAACGCAAAACCGCCGATGCCGGCCAGAAGGCCAGCGAGGTCTTTGACGTCGTCAATGACCGCAATGAAGTCATCGGTCAGAAGACCCGGGGTGAGGTGCACGCCCAGGGCCTGCTCCACCGTGCCGTCCACGTCTTTGTCATCAATGCCCGGGGCGACATCTTCCTGCAGATGCGCTCCCACCTGAAGGATGTCTCCCCTTTAAAATGGGACAGCAGCGCCGCCGGGCACCTCGACGTTGGGGAAAGCTACGCCGCCTGCGCCATCCGCGAGGTGCGGGAGGAAGTGGGCCTGGAGATCACCACCACCGAGCTGGCCGCGCAACTGCCTGCCGGCACGCATACGGATCATGAGTTTGTGGAGCTCCACATCGCCCGTCACAACGGCCCCATGCGCTGCCTGCCGGAGGAGGTGCCCTATGGGGAGTGGTTCACTCCCGCGCAGATCACCACCTGGGTGGCGGCCCGCCCGCAGGACTTCGCCAAAGGGTTTGTCTCCTGCTGGAAGGCCTATACGGCGGCAGCGGGCTGACGGAAGACGGTGACCACGTCTTCATAAAGCCCGGTCTGATGCGTCACGCCATCGTGGGTAAACTCCTTGAAGGAAGCCACAATCTCAAAGCCGCGCTTCTTCAGCAGCTCCAGCATGGCTTCGTGGGTCAGGTTGCTGCGCCAGCCGCCCAGGCCGCCGCCGACGCTGCCGTGATGGATGATGCCCACGGCACCCGGTTTGAAGACCCGGCGAAATTCATCCGCATACCGCTCCACTTCCGCCTGGTTGATGTGGACGAAGACGTCAAAGCTCCACAGCGCATCTACGCTCCGGTCCGGCACGCCGGACAGATCGTTGCCGGAGCCGACGATGAACTTCGCCTTGCCCGTGCTGGCAAATTTCTCCGTACAGACCTCCACGCAGGAGGCGGAGATGTCCACGCCCAGCAGCCCGTCCGCCCGCTGGATGAGCTCCCCGGTCCAGCGGCCGCCGCCCGGGCCGATCTCCAAAAACTGCCCGCCCTGCGGCAGGTAGCCGCGCAGCACATGCTCGATGATGGCGGTCTTCCAGGCCTCGCTCGGCGTCCATTCCTCACCGCCTGCCTGCCAGTCCCAGGCCTCCCAGATGGCCTTGTTCAGCGCCCGGCTGTTCATCCCCGGCACGCCGTCGCGACGGCGGATGTGGTCCATCAGCTTGAAGGCACGGGAGCCCACCGCACTGGCCGCATAATAGGAAGCAAAGGCAGCGCACCAGACGATGCCGTTTTCCTTCACAATGAGTCCGGCGAGGCTCAGTTTTTTTCCGAGAGAAATGTGGCGGCGGTTGTCAACGATGTCTTTCATTGCGTGGTGATCGGTGTTTCGCACGATTCATGTGCAGGGTCAATGTGTCTTAACCTCCTTGCACCGGCGGCATGATGGCGACCTCGCAGTTTTCGTGCAAAATCTCGCTTCTTTTGACATAGGTCTGGTCCACGGCAGTCAGCAGGCTGCTGTCCCATTCACCCAGGGCGGGCCATTGGGTATAAAGGCTCTGCAACAAATCTGCCACGGTGGCACCGGCGGGGAGGCTCCAGGTCGTCTCCCCGGTGCCGGTGATGTCCTGCAGGACGGAAAAAAACAGCAGGCGGATGGTCATAGCTTCAGGATGCCGATGCAGGGCAGGTTGCGGAAACGGCCCTGGTAGTCCATGCCATAACCGACGACGAAATCATCGCCAATTTCGAAGCCGCAATACTCCAGCGGCACCGCATGCTCCCGGGGCCGCTTTTTGTCCAAAAGCACTCCCGTTTTTAATGAAGCAGGCTTTTCAAACAGCAGCCGTTCCTGCAGCGCATGCAGCGTCAGCCCCGTGTCCAGGATGTCATCCAGCAGCAGCACATCCAGCCCGGTGAATTCCACCCCGGCAGGCCAGTTCAGCTTCACCTCCCCGGTGGATTCCGTGCCGCCGTGGTAGCTGCTGGCACCCAGCGTCACGATACGCATCGGCAGGTTGATCTGCCGCAGCAGGTCCGCCACAAAAAACAGCGCACCATCCATGAGCACGACGACGGTGATGACCTTGCCCGCATAGTCCGTCTCAATCTGCCGCGCCATCTCAGTGACACGGTTACGGATGGATTCCGCATCCAGCAGGACACGGTCGAGATCGCTTAAAACTCCAGAGGGGGCAGGCATGATGAGGCAGGGCAATGACAAGAATACTGCATCAAGGCGCAAACATGGGATTGCCGCAACGGCCTCCCGCACGTTTCTTTCTCCAACCACCATGCCCGACCCATCTCCCACCAGCCTGCGTGACCTCCGCGTCAGCTACGACCTCGACAGCCTCACGGAAGACACCGCACCCGCTGATCCGCATGAGCTCTTCAACCTCTGGCTCGCCGATGCCCTGGCCCACCAGCTCCCGGAGCCCAATGCCATGACCCTCTCCACCCTCGGCAGTGACGGCGGCCCCAACAGCCGCACCGTCCTCCTCAAAGGCCTGGACCTGCGCGGCTTCCACTTCTTCACCAACTACGACAGCCGCAAAGGCCGCGACCTTGCCGCCCATCCGCAGGCCGCCCTCACCTTTCTCTGGGCGCAAAGGCATCACCAGGTCTCCATTCGCGGCCACATCTCCAAACTGCCCCGCGAAGACGCCGAGACCTACTTCGCCAGCCGCCCTGCCGGCCATCAAATCGGCGCATGGGTCTCCGACCAGAGCACCGTCATTCCCGGGCGCGAATGGCTGGAAGCCCGCGAAGCCGAAGTCACCGCCCGCTTCGCCGGCGGCCCCATCCCCTGCCCTCCCAACTGGGGCGGCTACACCCTGCTGGCCTCCGAGATCGAGTTCTGGCAGGGCCGCGTCAGCCGCCTCCACGACCGCCTCCGCTACACCCGCCAGGAAGACAGCACCTGGAAAATGGAACGCCTCAGCCCCTGACCCCCGTCACATTCAAGGAGCCAGCCTCGCCAAGTCCCGGTTTTCAAAAGGTCCTCATCCCCGTGAACAAAGCATCTACCGGTTCAAGACGGAGAAGATCGCCGATGAATTTGACCCCGACCCGGAATGGTGACCGTGATCCTGAAACACACCCGCTGCTGTACCGCCCTGCTTGAGGCGCGATAGCGTCCTGGAGTGCGGTGAAAGCGCAGAGCGCATCACCGCTCTTCTTTGAAGGCACTTCACGGCCTAACAGATTGTGTGTCCAAACGGCCTCGCCCGGCCAGGACCCTCCAGGCACGATTGCCGGTCACACCACCTCCCGCGCTCCGGCGCAAGCGGCGCTGCCGAGGCAAGCGACTTGCGTCTTGCCTCTCTCCGCCGCACTCCAGGACGCTCCGCGACGACGTGAACTTCGGGCTTGCGTGGATGTCGGCGGATCGGGTTAATCTTCCGGCATGACCGAGGATGCGTTTCCATGGCCCCATGCACCGGCCCACCGGCTGACGGAAAACGGGCACTACTTCGTGACCGCCGGCACTTACCAGAAGGAGCATCATTTCCGTGGCGCACCGAGGCTGGAGGTGCTGCAGCGCGGGCTGCTGAAACAATGCCTCCGCCATGGCTGGCGGCTGGAGGCCTGGGCCGTATTTTCCAACCATTATCACTTCGTGGCGGAATCTCCGGGAAGCGCAGAAAGCCTGCCCAGGATGCTGACAGAGCTGCATCTGAAAACCTCCCAGTGGGTGAACCGCCTGGATGCGGCCCCCGGCCGCAAGGTGTGGTTCAACTATTGGGAAACCTTGCTCACAGACCAGCCCTCCTACTTTGCACGACTGAACTACACGCATCGCAATGCCCAAAGGCATGGCCTGGTGCCCGTGGCCGTCGACTATCCATGGTGTTCAGCCTCCTGGTTTGAGGAGAACACCGGAAGACCGCTGGTGAAAAGCATCTACCGGTTCAAGACGGAGAAGATCGCCGATGAATTTGACCCCTCCCCGGAATGGTGACCGTGATCTTGAAACACACCCGCTGCTGTACCGCCCTGCTTGAGGCGCGGCAGCGTCCTGGAGTGCGGTGAAAGCGCAGAGCGCATCACCGCTCTTTCTTTGGCGGCACTTCACAGCCTAACGGGTTGTGCGTCCAAATGACCTCGCCCGGCCACGGCCCTCCAGGCACGATTGCCGGTCACACCACCTCCCGCGCTCCGGCGCAAGCGGCGCTGCCGAGGCAAGCGACTTGCGTCTTGCCTCTCTCCGCCGCATTCCAGGACGCTCTGCGAATGGGAGCGTCCAAGCCGGGACTTTGCAAGTCCCGCTCCTTGACGAGCCTTGACGCCTCCCGCCTCCCTAGTAATTAAACAAAAACGCGGGTGAGTTAATCAAAGCCCACGCCAGGTCCTGCGCGGCTGTCAGGCGCTTGTTGCCGAGCTGCTGGGCGCTCAGGGCGGTGTCGCGGCGGAGCTGGACGAGTTTCGGATCCAGCACGATGGGGTTTTGCGCGGCGAGATGCTTCGCCTCCAGGGCGACGAGGTCCTGGTCCACGGGCAGGGGCGTCTTGGCGTTGGCCAGGGCTTTTTTGCTGCTCTGGTAGTCGCGGGACTGGGCCAGGTAATGGGCGGACAGGGCGGCCTTCTGCTCCTTCGTCCGCTTGGCGGCAGGAGTCTTGATGGCGGCGGCCACTTCCTGGGCGGTGCCAAAGCGGACGACCGGGCTGCTGGTCACCCAGAAGCGGAAGCGCCCCAGATTATACTGGCCGTTGCGGAAGGGCTGCAGCATCTGGATGACCAACTGCGCGCCGCCTTTGAAGCTGACGGGCTTGGTGAATTCAAAGGTGGCCTCATGGCGGTAGCCGCCTTCCGGGGAGACCGCCCAGCCTTTGTCGCGGTTGCCCTTTTTCAGGGCCTCCGTCACGGAGAAGCCAGCCTGCTCAAAGTCGGCCATCGGATTGCGCAGCACCTGCGGCACGCCGCCTTTGACGCGCTTGCCGCCCGCCGCTGTCAGGGCCGTGGCGCTGACGTTCAGCTCGCTGAGGACAAAGTTACCATCTCTGGCGATGCCAGGTCCATTGCTGGGCAGGCGGTCATCCGGCAGCACTTCCAGCTTGATGGCGGTGATGTTTTCCAGGGTGGTCTTGCCGTTGAGCTGGTAGTTGCCGGCGGCCATGCGGCCATCGGAAAAGGCGGTGGCGAAAAGGGAGCCGTCGGGCTGCACCTCCAGTTTTTCCACGCCGGTGGCCTTGCTCACGGTGAGGTCCAGCGGCACCCACTCGGTGGTCATGTCCACATACTGCTCCCAGCGGGCCTGCTGCGTGGCGGCGGTTTCAGCGGCTTTTTTCACGGCTTCCTCCGCCTTCTGGATGGCGGCCAGGCGGGCCTCCTCCTTCTTCTTGTTCACCGGGGCCATCTTGACTTTGTAGGCCTCCAGCTCCGCCTTCGTGGCGGCGATGAGCGCCACACGTTCCGCCTCGGCCTTCTCGATGATGGGCTTCTGCTCGGCCTCCTTGGCCTGGTGCGCGGCGGCCAGTTTTTTGTGCTCCACATCCATGCCCGCCATGCTGGCCAGCGCGGCATTGATCTCCTTGCCGGTGGGCTTGCGGTTGATGATGCGGATGAAGATTTCCTCCACCAGCTTCGCATCGTCCTGCACCTCCTGGGTCAGTTTGGCGATGGCGTTGTTCGGGTCGCTGATGGCATCGCCCACGGTCGGGCCGGACATCAGGGCCATGACGGGGCCGAGGTTCATCTCGTTGCTGCGCTCGCACTCGCACACGCCTTCACGGGCGGGTTTACCAAAGTTGGTTAGGAACCCGTCAGGCAGCTGCGTCTGGCCGTCAATGAGCTGCGCAGCGCGGGTGCCCTTCGGCACGCCGGGGATGTTCGGCATGGAGCCGGTGACGGCGAAGACGGAGTCAAACAGCACCTCGGCCGGCAGGCGGCGGGCCTTGGCATGGCTGTAGTTCACCTTGTCATCTTCGTTCCATTTGTTGGTGGCCAGGCTGAGCTGGTAGGTGCGGCTCTGGGTGATGATCTTCATCAGGTGGCGCACGTTGAAGCCGCTCTGGATAAACTCATTGGTCAGGTGCTGCAGCAGCTCCGGATTGCTCGGCGGATTGCCCGCGCGGATGTCATCCAGCGGCTCGATCACGCCCGTGCCGGTCAGGTAGCCCCAGATGCGGTTGGCATAGCTCATGGCAAAGTAATCATTGTCCGGGCTGGTCATCCAGGTGGCAAACTGCTCGCGGCGGCTGCTGGCGGTCTTGCTGACCAGCTCCATGTCATAGGGCACCTTCGGGGCCACGGGCGCATTGGTGCGCAGGTGGTTCATCTCACCTTCGGTCTTGTCGCCGATGATCTCATACAGCGGCTTGGCACCTTCCACCGCAGAGCCGCCGATGGTCTTGCCGGCGCTGGCCGGGTCCGTCTTCAAGTCCACCTGGGCGAAGAAAGCGGCGGTCTCATAATACTGGTCCCAGGTCCACTTTTCAAAAGGATGGTCGTGGCACTTGTTGCAGTTAAAGCGCGTGGCCAGGAACAGGTGCGTGGTGTTTTCCACCAGCTCCTCCGGCGTGCGCACCGTCTTGAAATACGCGGCGGCCGGATTGTCCTTGGTGGAGCCGGTGGCCGTGATGATGCGGTAAGCCATGCGGTCATAGGGCGTGTTATCCGCCACCTGCTGCTTGATCCAGTCGCGAAGAATCTTCACGCCTTCCGCGCCGAGAAACTTGCTGTTCACCTGCAGCATGTCAGCCCATTTGTTAGACCAGTGGTCCACGAAATCCGGGTTGCCGATGAGGCGGTCGATGACCTCGTTGCGCTTCGTCTGGGTGTCGCGCTTGTCGGCCACAAAGGAGCGCACTTCCTCCGGCTTCGGCGGCAGGCCGGTCAGGTCCAGGTGCAGGCGGCGCAGGAATTCCTCATCACTGCACACACCGCTCGGCTCGATCTTCATGCGCTGCCATTTGTTCGCCACCAGCTCGTCAATCTTGCTCCACTTCTCCGGCTCCTTCCAGGCAAAGCCCGTGCGGTCGCCCATGACGGTGATCGTCGTCGCGGCGTAAGATCCTTCAAAACGGGCCAGGATGGCGGCCTCGCCACGGCGCAGGCTGGTCATGAGACCGCTGCTGTCCGCCTCGATGACATCGCCATTGCCGCTTTCCATGAAGGCTTCCGCCGTCACGTCGCGCACGTAGCCGTCGGCATAGCGGGCGATGACGCGCATCTGCTGGCGATGGCCGATGCGCTCCAGCACCGGGTTCTTCGGGAACACCTCGATGCTCGTCACCTTTGGTGTCTTCAGGTCCAGCTTCGCACCCTGGCTGATCCAGGCTTTCAGCGTTTCATAATACAGCTCTCCGGGCACCGTGAGCTGGCCGCCCTCATGCGGCACGGAGCCGCTGGCCTTCAGCAGCATCAGCGAGTGGTCTGGCGAGGCCACATTGGCGCGGCGGCTGGCCAGTTCATCCGTGAAAGCCAGCACGTCATAGATCGGATCGTAACCGCGCAGGCTCAGCTTGAAGCCCGCCTTGCCGTCCTTGGCCCCGTGGCAGGTGCCCATGTTGCAGCCCAGCTTGGAGGTGATGGGCATCACATCCCGCACATAGTCCGGCTTCAGCGCCAGGTTCATGCCGCTCACGCTCACCGGCACCGTCGCGCTCTTGCCCATGAAGGCGATTTTGACCTCGCCCTGGCCGTTCTTGCTCGGGCGCACCATGCCGCGCTCGTTCACGCTGGCCGCATCGCCACCATTGAAAGTCAGCCTGGCCATGCGGGTGATGTCCGCCTTGCTGCCGTCGCTCATTTTGGCGGTAACCAAAAGTTGCGCATACTCATTCGCCTTGGCGATTTTCACCGTCGTCGGCTGCACCTCGATGGACGCCACCGTCAGACCAGGCACCAGCGTCTCGATCTTTTCATCCTTCACCGCCGTGGCGCGCACGCTGTCATCGGCGATGACCTCGCTCGCCGCCAGCGCCTTGTCCTTCACCAGCGGCACGCTCGGAAATTCCTTGGCCACCTTGCCCGTCGCCGCTTCGATGAGCCGGATGCGACCGTCCTGGCCGGAAGCCGCCACCGTCTGGCCGTCCGGGCTGAAGCTCACGGTAAACACACCGCCCGTCGGCACCGGCACACTGGCGATCAGCTTCACATCCTTGGTGATCCAGTCTTCCAGCGCCTGGCCCGCACCGCTGCGTGTTTCGACGATGGTCTTCACCGCTTCCGGCATGGTGCTGTCATAATCCGACGCATAAATATTGATCTGGCCCGTGCCCTCGTGCGAGGCCCCGGCGGCGATGCGCTTGCCATCCGGCGCAAAGTCCACGCCGAAGATGCGCCCCTGCATCAGGGGAAATTTGCGGATCAAATTCGCATTGTCACCGATGACGCGCTTCGTGATGCGTTCCATGCGGTAGATGGCCGGCATGCCGTCCGTGCCGCCGATGAGGATCTCATTCCGCGTCGGATGCCGGGAGATGACGTGCACGCCGCCCTTCAGCGCGCCGGGCGTGATGGACGTGATGTTGTCCACAAACCGCTGCGTCTCCACCTCCGTCAGCTTCACACTCATGTCGCGGCCGCAGGAGGCGATGAACTTGCCGTCCGTGCTCCAGGCCGTGTCCAGCACCCAGTCACTGTGGCCGCCCATGAACAGCGTTTCCTTGCCCGTGGCCGCCTCAAAGGCGCGCAGCGCATTGTCGCCACAGCCCACCGCGATGTACTTGCCGTCCGGCGACCAGCTCGCGCCATACAACGTGTCAAACGTCAGCGACTTGGACAGCTCCAGCCGCTTCTTCGCCACGTCCCAGATTTGGATCTCCCCCTCACGCGCCGGGCTGCCGCCGGTGACCAGGATCTTGCTGCCATCCGGGGACCAGGCCAGCTTCTGGATGCGCTCCGCCAGGCCCACCAGCCGCGCCACGATGCCGCTGCCGTCCGCCTTGTGAATGAGCACCTCATGGTAACCCGCCACCGCGATCATGCTGCCATCCGGCGAATACTCCAAAAAGGTCACCGCAGGCGCCGTCACATACACCGGCGGATTGTCCATGTCATACTGCGCCATCACCGAGGCCGGCGTATCATCCTTGGCCCCCTCGCTCACCCAGCGCTTGATCAGCGCCACCTGCGTCTCATGCAGCGGATCGCCCTTCGGCGGCATCTCCACCTTCCCTTCCGCATCCGGCGTGGACACCTTCAGCAGGTTGGATTCCTCCGGCTTGCCCGGCACGATCGCATTGCCCTCCTCACCGCCCGCGAGCAGCTTGGCAAAGTCCGTCATCACATAGTCACCCTTCGCCTTCGCCGGCTGATGGCAGCCCGTGCAATTCGCCTGCAAAATGGGCCGGATGTGTTTGTAAAAGGACACCGGCTTGTCCGGATCAATGCCCTCCTCCTTCTTCGGCGGAGCCGCATGAACGGCCAGCGTCAGGAAAAACAGGCTGGAAAGAGTAAGCAGGGACGTCTTCATGGATGGGTGAAGGGGGGATTCTAACAAAGTGTAACGCACCGTAACGCCTCCTGTCACGGGTCTCTTGCTTTATCCCGCCCACTCCGGCAGGATCATCCATGCCTGTGGGGGGAAGTGCCAGGGTTGCTGACGGAGCGCGGACGCCCTCGTCCGCATATCATAACCCGGAACGGGGCAAGAGGAAGGTCTGGAACAAGACAAGGATCAAGATTTCAGAAGGCCTTTCTCTTCATCCAGACCTTGTTCAAGACCTTCATCTTCTGGGCTCTTCGGATCCCCTCCCCCCAGCCCGCAGGGCTGCCCGTGAATAGCCGGAGCGTCGGCGAGCCCTTGGCGAGCCAGACCTCCGTCGTCTGGGTTCATCGGATCCCTTCCCCCAGCCCGCAGGGCTATCCGTGAATAGCCGGAGCGTCGGCGAGCCTTTGGCGAGCTGGACCTCCGGTTGGGGAAAACGCCGCCCCGATGCGGAAGATCAACCCGCCAGGGTTGCCCCATCCTATCGCAGCACGAATAGACCCCGCGAGGCCGATAGGGCTACTCCTGCGGAGTAGATCGTCGTTCGGTCGTTTCGTGGCCTGCGTCCGGAGGTTATCTCGCCGAGGCTCGCCTCACCTCCGGCTACTCATGAGGCAGCCCTGCGGGCTGTGGGATGAAGATTCCCGAAGCTCCCCTCATCATCCAAAGCTTGTTTCTTGTCTTCATCCTCTGAATTCCCCTAGCCCGAAGGGCTAACCCATGAGTAGCCGGAGCGTCGGCGAGCCTTTGGCGAGCTGGACCTCCGGTTCGGCGAAAGAGGCACCGATGCGGAAGATCAACCCGCCAGGGTTGGCCCATCATGCCGCCGCCCGAACAGACCCCGCGTGGCCGATGGGGCTACTCCTGCGGAGTAGGTCTTCGCTGGGCCCTATCGTGGCCTTTGACCCGAGGTTAGCTCTTCCGCCAGGGCGGGATCGCTTCACCTCCGGCTACTCATGGGGCAGCCCTGCGGGCTCAGCTCAGAGCACTCAGGCACCCAACCGGTTTAACTCCTGGAACGAACAAGCTCCAAAGAATGGTCTCATGGACTTCGTTGGATTAGTCTAAACCGTTCCGGTTCATGGCCACTTACACCCAGATCCTTTATCACATCGTCTTCTCGACAAAACATCGTGAAAGGGTGCTTGATGCCGCCCACCGGGAGGACCTGTTCCGCTTCATCTGGGGCGTGCTGCAAAACCGCCAATGCCACCTCTACCGGATCGGCGGTGTGGAAGATCATCTGCACATGCTCGTCACGCTGCATCCTTGCGTGGCCCTTGCCGACCTTGTGAAGGAAATCAAAACCTCCTCCTCCGCCTGGATCAAAGGCCAGAATGTGTTCCCAGCCTTCAGCTACTGGCAGGAAGGTTATGGAGCCTTTACCTGCTCATTGGAGCAGAAGCCCGCGCTGATTGATTACATCCGGAACCAGGAGGTCCACCACCGCCAGGAAACATTCCAGCAGGAATACCAGCGTCTGCTTTCCGAGGCAGGTCTGGCCATCCATGAGCTCGACAAAGAATGGCGTGACCCTGAAGGATAAAGCTGATGTGAAGTAACCAAGGCTGGTAACTGAGTCAGCCATGTGACCGCCTATATTGTAGCCCGAAGGGCTAACCCCATGAATAGCCGGAGCGTCGGCGAGCCTTTGGCGAGCCAGACCTCCGGTTCGGCGAAAGAGGCACCGATGCGGAAGATCAACCCGTAGGGTTGCCCCATCAGCTCGCCGCACGAACAGACCCCGCGTGGCCGATAGGGCTACTCCTGCGGAGTAGGTCGTCGTTCGGCCCTATCGTGGCGTTTGACCGGAGGTTAGCTCGCCGAGGCTCGCTTCACCTCCGGCTACTCATGGGGCAGCCCTGCGGGCTGGAAGATACCGGAAGGTCTGGCTCATTTTCTTCATCGAGAACTTCATCTTCTGGGTTCTTCGAGGCGGAAACCTCACTCAAATCGCCGCAGTCGCGGGTCACGGAGTGTGGAGCAGTGTGCGGCACCGGCCTTCGGATCCCGTTCCCCCAGCCCGCAGGGCTACCCGTGAATAGCCGGAGCGTCAGCGAGCCTTTGGCGAGCTGGACCTCCGGTTCGGCGAAAGAGGCACCGATGCGGAAGATCAACCCGCCAGGGTTGCCCCATCATACCACAACCCGCCAGACCCCGCGTGGCCGATGGCGCTACTCCTGCGGAGTAGGTCGTCCAAAGAGTGAGAATGAAACAGCGCATCGGCGGAAAGAACATGAGCGGAGAGAACCTTGGAGTCATCAAGGGGGTGAGCAAACCAACGCCGATCAACGAGGTGATCTGCGCCCACTTTCCCACGTTGTCCTGGCCGAAAGGCACACGCTGGTGTGGTGGGAATCTTTCCTCGCTCAGGGTTGTTACACTGCACATCGCGTAACCAATGGTAAATCTAAAAAATGGACTTCCCGGCGACTGCGTCTGATCCTAAGATTCAGAAACATGATCCGCCACAGCCTCTCCATCCTCTCACTCGGCCTTGCTTTATTCTCCACTCCTCTTGAAGCTCGTGACGAGGGGGCAGCAGCGGCGGTGCTGGGGGTCAAGGATCTCGTGAGCTTCTGGCGGTTCCAGGAAGAACCCGGCACCGCACGGGTCGCCGAGGGCAGCTTCCCGGCCCTCCTCCTGGAAGGGAATAATCAACCCGTCGCACGAGCGAACGAGGGACTCTTTGGGGAATTTTCCCTCTCCGTTCAGCAGGGAAAGTGGCTGCGGATTCCACGCGAGAAGCTGGGCCCGCTGGACATCCACGGGCCGGAAGCGCAAGTGACCTTGATCGCGTGGGTGAAGCGGGAGGCGGATACCTACTGGCAGTCGGTGGCCGGGGTGTGGAACGAAAGCCACTCGGGCCGCCAATACATGCTCTTCCTCAACGCGCGGGCCGCGACGGATTCGAGAACACTGGATCGGGTGGACTGCAAAAACCGGATTCACGGCCACATCTCCGCCCTTGGAAGCAAGACACCAGGACATCAAGTCTGGAAACAATATGCTAGCGGAGCCAGCGAGGTCCCGCTGGGCAGCTGGCACATGCTCGCGATGACTTACGACTCCAAACAAATCCGCCTGTATCTCGATGGTCAACTCGACTCTTGGGAACACTTCAATCCTTTTCCCTATGATGAAGGCATCTTCGATGGCGGTGAAAAAGGCTCCGAGTTCACCGTGGGCGCAAACCATGTGAGGGAAGTCGCGAACAACAACCCTTTCGGCGGGAAGATCGCCGGATTGGCCGTTTTTGATCGTGCTCTGGCCGAGGATGAACTCGCCGCTCTCGCCCGCAAGACGTTGCCGGAGCGTGATTGAGCGGGTGTGAATCGGGTGCCCGCCCGTCAGGACGGAAATTCGAGTGAAGGCCACCCATTTGAATCCAGGTGGGTCCGTTGCCTTGGGGATACATGCAAGGCGCCCGCCTCCAGACATCGTTCTGGAGGCGGACGTGTATTTGGCCCGAACCGTGGACCTAACGAAAAGAACCGCAACTTTCGGACTTGGTGCGAATTAAAACAAGATCATCCGAATCTTATCGTTTCTGCCGTCGTCCAATTGTGCTCCCCGCCTTGACCCCCATGAAAACCTTTGCCCTTCTCTTTCTGGCCGCCAGCCTCAGCCACGGTGCCGCCCTGCCGGAGGCTGCGAAAATTGACAGCCTGCTGGCGGACGGATGGCAGAAGCAGAATCTGCAGCCGAATCCGGCGGCACCGGATGAGGTCATCGTGCGCCGCCTTTACCTGGACATCGCCGGGCGCATCCCCACGGTGGAGGAGACGCGGGAGTTCCTGGCCAGCCCGGCTCCGGACAAGCGGGCGCGGCTGATTGACAAGCTCCTGGCCAGCGACGGCTACACCAGCCACCTGTTTAATTTTTGGGCAGATGTGCTGCGCCTGACGGACAACACCAAGGGCCGCATCACGGCGGAGGCCTATGAAGAATGGCTGAAAAAGGAGCTCAAGGCGAACACGCCCTATGACCAGTTTGTCAAAAAACTGCTGACCACCGATGGCGGTGCCTGGGACAGCGGCAGCATCGGCTTTTACCAGCGGGATGAGAACAAGCTGGACCACCTGGCCTACACCGTGCAGGTCTTTCTGGGCACCAGCATCGTCTGCGCCCAGTGCCATAACCACCCCTTCGACAAATGGAGCCAGAAGGACTACTACGGCATGGCCGCCTTCACCTATGGCATGGACATCCGTGGCGGCGATGTGACCAACATCAAGCTGTCGAAGCGCCCAATGACCAAGCCGCAGCTACCCGAGCAACTGGCCAATCTCTCAGGCAAAGAACGCCGCCAGTACATGAAAGACCACCCGGAAGAAGTGGCCAGGCTGCGCAAGGAAGCCGCTGCCGCCGGCAAGGTCAGCAACGAGGAGATGAACCAGGTGAGAAAAGCGCTCGGCGATGTCATGCGCCCGCTGCGCTACACCGCCATCAACTGGCAGGAAGGCAAACTGCCGAAGCTGCCTGCCGACTACGCTTATGATGACGCCAAGCCCGGCCAGACCATCGAGGCCCGCGCCATGTTTGGCCATGAGGCCAAGCCCAAAGAGGGCCAGACGACGGTGCAGGCCTTTGCCGACTGGATGGCCAGCCCGGAAAATCCGCGCTTCACCACCGTCATCGCCAACCGCATGTGGAAGCATGTTTTCGGCCTGGGTCTCATCGAGCCGCTGGATGAAATGACGGACTCCACCGTGGCCAGCAATCCCGCGCTCATGGATTACCTCACGCAGCTCATGATCGAGAAGAAATACTCGATCAAATCCTTCCTGCGCGTGCTTTACAACACCGACACCTACCAACGCATGGCCAGCACCCAGGAAGTGGCCCTGGGGGAGACCTACCACTTCACCGGCCCCACCCTGCGCCGCATGAGCGCCGAGCAGGTCTGGGATTCCCTCATCACCCTGAGCCAGGGCAATGTTGACAGCGCCGTGGATGAGGAAAACCAGCGCCTGCACCAGTATCTGGATGACCTGAATCTCTTCATCGGCACGATGAAGGACAAGGGCCCGGAAGGCATCATCGCCGCGGCCAAAGAGGGCATCGCCCGCCGCCAGGAGAATGACCGCCAGCTCACCCTCATGCGGGAAAAAATGGCCGCTGAGAAAGGTGGCAACGCCGATCCCGCCTCCGCCAAAGCGCTGGCCAATGCCGCTAACAAACTCCGCCGCGAAGCCAGTAACGACCTGCTGACCAACCTTATCGGCGAGGAGCGCGCCGAGGCGCTCATCCGTGGCTACAGACCTAACCAACAGATCAAAAAAACCGCCCGCCCGGTGATGAAACGCAGCGAGATGCGCAACATGACCAAGGAGCAGCGCAAAGAGATGGCCCGCAGCAGCGTGGACCGCACCATGGTCGCCCGCGCCTCTGAGCTGCCCTCCCCGGCCAAGCCCGGCCACTTCCTGCGCACCTTTGGCCAGTCGGACCGCGAGGTGATAGATAATGCCAGCGAGGCCGCCTCCGTGCCCCAGGCGCTGACCTTGCTGAACGGCCCTGTGGTTCAGAGCCTGAGCAACCCAGGCTCCCAACTCAGCCAGCAGCTCGCCCAAGCCGGCAGCCCGGACCAGAAAGCCAGCCTGCTCTATGAAGCCCTGCTGAGCCGCCGCCCCACCCAGGACGAGCGCATCGTGCTGACCGGCGTCATCCAGGAACGCGGCGACAATGCGCTGGAAGACATCACGCACGCGCTGCTCACGGGCTCGCAGTTTCTCTTCATCCAATAAGGGCAAAGAGCTTGGGGCAAAGAGCATGGGGTGAAACCCAAACCAAACTGCGGCGCCAATTGGAAACCAAAATCCTGATTTATTATGAGCATGTTTCGATTTCAAGAACTAACCGTGTGGCAGCGAGCTCTGGAGATAGGAATCGAACTGGATGACCTGTCAGATCAACTGGAATCAAGAAAACGCTTCCGTCAGGCCGAGCAGTTAAGATCCGCTGCGATGAGCATTTCCAACAATATCGCCGAAGGGTCTGGCAGCTCATCCAAAAAAGACTTCGCCCACTTCGTTAACATTGCCAAGCGCTCTGCCTTTGAGACCGCCAATATGCTGATCTTTTTTGAGCGTAAAAAGCTTCTTAGTCCATCCATCGGCCAGCCACTCCTGATTCAACTCGAAAGCCTTTGCCGCATGATGGAATCCTTTCGCAAATCCCTGCTTCCTTAGCTCCCTGCCCCTTGCCCCTTGCCCCAAGCCCCATTCCCCCGCCATGAATTCATCTTTCCTCCGCGCCGACGAGCCGACCCGCCGTGACTTTGTCATGAACATCGCCAAGACTTGTCTTGGAGTCTCGGTCATGCAGCCGCTGATGCAGCGGCAGGCGCAGGCGGTGGCTTTTGAGGGCAGTTCCAAAGCGCGGCAGGTGGCCACGGCGCGGAATGTCATTTATCTCTACATGGCAGGCGGCATGACACATCTGGATACCTTTGGCGTGAGCCCTGGGGCCGAGACGATGGGGGATACCAAGTGCATTCCCACCAGTGCAGATGGCGTGATGCTGGGCCATGGGCTGCCCACGGTGGCCAAGTACATGCACCACGGCGTCGTCATCAACAGCCTTTCCAGCACCCAGGGCGCGCATGAGCAGGGGAACTATTATCAGCACACCGGCTACACCATGCGCGGAGCCACCCGCCATCCGACGATGGGCGCATGGTTGCAGAAATTCCAGGGCAAAGGCAATCCCGACCTGCCGGGAACAGTGGTCGTCTCCAACGACAGCAAGCATCCGGGTGGCGGATTTTTCGAAGCCTCCTTCCAGCCCCTGCTCATCAATGATCCCAAATCCGGCCTGCAACACAGCAAGCGCCCCGCCAGTCTCGCCGAAAGCGATCTGGACTACCGGCTGAACCTTTCCGCACGCCTCAATGCCGGCTTTGAGCAAAAATATGCCCACAGCGCCGTGCGCGCTTATAGCGATGTTTACAAGGATGCCGTGAACGTCATGAAAAGCGCGGACCTGGTGGCCTTTGACCTCAACAAAGAGCCTGAGGAACTGCGCGAGGAATACGGCGAGAGCAGCTTCGGCCAGGGCTGCCTGCTGGCACGCCGCCTCATCGAGCATGGAGTGCGGTATATCGAAGTCACCAGCGGCGGCTGGGACATGCATAACGACATCTACGCCCGCCTGCCGGAAAAGATCAGTGAGCTGGACAAAGCCCTCGGCGCACTGCTGGGCGACCTGGACAGGCGCGGCCTGCTGCAGGAAACGCTCGTCGTCATCACCAGCGAATTTGGCCGCACCCCGGACATCAACCAGAACGCCGGCCGCGACCATTATCCGAAAGCCTTCAGCTCCGCCCTCTGGGGTGGCGGCATCCAGGGCGGCCAGACCTATGGCAAGACCGACAAAGGCATCGAAGTGACCGAGAACAAAGTCACTCCGCCTGACCTGAACGCCACCATCGCCTACGCCCTCGGCCTGCCGCTGGACCAGGTCCTTTATTCACCGACCAAGCGCCCCTTCACCATCGCTGACAAAGGCCAGCCGATCACGGCGCTGTTTGGTTGAGGGGATTGCCACAGAGGACAAAAGGCCTGGTGCCTACAAATTAAATGGCAGCCAGAATGCCATTGAAAATGGCAAATTTAATGGCAGTATGCTGCAATGACTGCTGTCCTTACTCTTGATTCCTCCGGTCGCCTTGTTCTGCCGAAATGCTTTCGGGACAAGATGCACCTGCAAGCCGGTGCCCGGCTGAGAGTGGACATGGTGGGTGACAAACTGGAGATGAGACAGGATGATGCTCCGGTCAAGCTTGTCAGGCGCGGCAAGCGCCGGGTGATTACTGGCTGGGTTGGTTTCGATGCAGCGAAGGCTGTGCGCGAGATGCGGGAAGACCAGGTAGCGCGGCTTGAGGCTCCCTTTCACAAATAGAGATGACAGACTTTATTGATACCTCAGTCTTGGTGGCAGCCGCTGTGGACTCAGAGGCTTTTCATGGTGAGTGTGATGCTCTGCTGGAACGTCCGGCCCTGGGTATGTATGCACACGGCATTGCAGAGACTTTTAGTACACTGACAGGTGGACGGAAGGGATTTCGCATGTCTGCCCAGATTGTCGCTGAAGTGATCGAAACGGATTATATACCGTTTTTAACCATCACCGCCCTCAGTCCCACAGAGGTCTTGCGGGCGATGCGGGACGCGGAGTCACGTGGTGTTAGGGGAGGAGGGATTTTTGACTATCTGCATCTCGTGGCCGCACGCAAAGCCAAGGCGGCACGGTTTTACACGCTGAATGTCGCTCACTTCCGTGCCTGTCATCGGGCGGGAGATCCGGAAATTGTCCATCCGTAAGAAGCGAGTTTTCACCCCCCAGCCAGCCGTCTCTGCCGCGCAGCCTCAAAGAGCAGAACGGCCCCGGCGGCGGCGACGTTAAGAGACTCCACGCTGGGGTGCATGGGGATGCGCAGGCGGACGTCGCACTGGCGCATGAGGTCCGGGTCCACACCCCGGCCTTCGTTGCCTAACAAAAGAAGCGTTCGCTGATTCCAGTCGTAGTCCGTATAGTCCATCTCCCCTTCCCCGGCGGCGGCGACGATTTGGCATCCGGCGGTTTGCAGGGCCTGCAAATCGGCTGCGTCGGCATCGGCATGAATGGGCAGGCGGAAGGCGGAGCCCATGGAGCTGCGCAGGGCTTTGGGGGAGAAGGCATCGGCGCTGCCTTTCAGGCAAAGGATGCCGCCAGCACCGGCGGCTTCTGCCGTGCGGATCAGCGTGCCCAGATTGCCCGGATCCTGCAGGCGGTCACAGCCGAGCAAAAGAGTAGCGTGCGTTTCCAAAAGCAGCCCGGCAGCCGTCTCTGGCCGCCGGGCGATGAGGATGAGGCCCTGGCTCTGGACGGTATCGCTGAGACTGCGGAGGATGTCCGGCGTGGTTTCCAGCATCAGCGCACCCTTGCCAGAAAGGCGTTCCAGCAGAGCCTCCGCACGCCCGTCACCTGGACCGCCTGCCGGATAAAAACATGCTTCAATGGTTAGGCCGGAAGCAGCCGCCTCTTCGGCAAGTCGCAGGCCCTCAATGAAGATCAGGCCGTCTTCGCGGCCATCGCGGACGCGGCGGGCGTGTTTGACCTTTTCATTGGCGGCACTGGTGATCTGCATGGCGTCCGCATAGCGCACGCCGTTCACTCCGTCCACCAGCTTTGATCAGGGCTGCACCAGCCCGGCAAAGGCGCGGCGTCCGGACCACAGCAGGAAAGCGGACAGGGCGGTGATCAGCAGGACCGGCGGTTCAAACAGGCCGGCACCTTTGGTCAGGAAGATGTGAAAGGCCAGGATGTTGACGACGATGGGACCCAGGAGCAAAAGCCCGACGTTCCGCGTCTTCGGCACGGCCACCAGCAGGCCGCCGGTGATCTCCAGCACTTTCACAAAGGCCAGATAACCCGTGGGGAAGAGCGCGGCCATGAAGAGCTTGTGCGGAGCATCCGCCGGAGAGGGATCCGCCGGCATGGGGATGAAGTTAAAGAAAAAATTCAGCCCGAAGGTGAGGAACAGAAGTCCAAGGAGGGCACCGGCGATGTTGGAGGCAAGTTTCATGATGTTTTGATTTGTGAATGGCAGTGTGAACTGACACTCCCTATCTCGCAGGCGGCCGCCACCCTCTCCAATGCAGCCTGTTTGGCCTGAGCATAACCCGGCCGCATGGCAGCTAGGCATGGAGAACAGCCGTCCCGCCTGTTTAAAGCCCACAGCCAGGATGCCACTGCCCGCACCCAAACCTCGCCACCCGAAGCCCTTTGAGCTTGCGGCACCCAGCCCACGCATGCCCCCTCCCAAGCCCAAAGGGCTTACGGCAATCAGCCCAGGGTTGGCACAACCCTGGGTCACACGCCCCACGATGCCCACCCTCACACGCAACCCCAACGGGGTTGCGTCGGTCATACGCCGCCCGCCTGCCAGAGTTTCCATCCCCGCACTCAAATCTGGTCTTGCGGGAAAGGCCGGGGGGCGCATACTTCGCCCTCCCGATGTTTGAAAAAGTCAAAGTTGCTGTCCTGGGTGCGAGCGGATATTCCGGCATTGAACTGCTGCGTTTATTACTGCGCCATCCGCATGCTGAGCTGGTGGCGGTGACGTCACGCACGCTGGCAGGCAAGACCCTGTCTGACGAGTTCCCGCGCTTCCGCAAAGTGGGCGTGGCGGACACGCTGACGTTTTCCAATCCGGACGTAGCAGCCCTGAAGGCCAGCGGCGCAGAGATCGCCTTCCTGGCACTGCCGCATGGAGTATCGGTGGAGTACGCCAAGCCGCTGCTGGAGGCAGGCATCAAGGTCATTGACCTGAGCGCGGACTTCCGCCTGCGCAGCGCGGCGGTTTACAAAGAATTTTATGCTCATGAACACCCGGCACCCGAGCTGCTGTCGGAGGCCGTTTATGCGCTGCCGGAGATCCGTGCGGAGGAGATCAAAAAGGCCCGCCTCATCGCCTGCCCCGGCTGCTATCCGACGAGCATCCTGCTGCCGCTGATCCCGCTGCTGAAGGCGGGTCTGCTGGCAGAAGATCCGCTGGCGGTATCCGCCATGAGCGGCGCCAGTGGTGCGGGGCGGAATGCCAGCATTCCCCTGCTCTTCTGCGAGGTGCAAAACAGCCTGCGCAGCTACAGCGTGCCGCAGCACCGGCATCTGAGCGAGGTGGGCCAGGAGCTGAGCCTGGCCGCTGGCCGCGAGGTGCGCCTTTCCTTTGTGCCGCACCTGGTGCCAGTCTATGCAGGCATCTGCACCACGACGTTTGCCACGCCGAAGGCGGGTGTGACCGTGGAGCAGGTGGAAGCGGCGCTGAAAGAAGCCTATGCGGACCAGACCTTCGTCCGCCTGCTGGGGCGCAACCAGAGCCCGGACACCAAACACGTCATGGGCACCAACTTTGTGGACATCGGCTGGGCGCTGGATGAGCGCGCCGGACGTCTGATTTTGATGAGCGCCGAGGACAACATCGGCAAAGGGGCCTCCAGCCAGGCCATCCAGAACATGAACCTTGTTTGCGGCTTTGATCCTGCTGCCGGACTCCTGAGTGTATGAGCGACGATTTTTTTGATCCCTTCCGCGAATCGCGGGTGCCCTTTACCACCATTGACGGCGGTGTGACGGCCGCGCGCGGATTCCGTGCGGGCGCCATCTCCTGCGGCATTAAAAACCCGGATGTGAAGCGGCTGGACCTGATGCTGCTGACCTCCGACGTGCCCACCGTGACGGATGCAGTGTTCACAACGAACAAGGTCCGTGCCGCCTGTGTGCGCGTCTCCCAGCAGCACATCAAGGACAGCGACGTACGCGCCATCATCGCCAACAGCGGCAATGCCAATGCCTGCACCGGCCCGCAGGGCATCCAGGATGCCAAAGCCATGTGCAAGGCCACGGCGGAGGCCCTCGGCATCCGCATGCGCCAGGTGCAGGTCTGCTCCACCGGCATCATCGGCATGAACATGCCCATCCAGCGCATCACTCCACGGGTGAAGGAGCTGGCGGACATCCTTTCTCCGGCAGGCTCCGATGACGCCTCCCGCGCCATCATGACCAGCGATACCAAGCCCAAGAGCTTCGCCATTGAGGTGCCCTGCGGCAGCGGCAGCTTCCGCGTCGGCGGCATCGCCAAAGGCGCCGGCATGATCTGCCCCAACATGGCCACCATGCTCTGCTTCATCACCACGGATGCAAAGATCGCCCCCGATGAGCTGAAGCGCGCCATGCGCTGCGCGGTGGACCAGTCCTTTAACTGCATCACCATTGACGGCGATACCAGCACCAATGACACCGTCATCGTCATGAGCAACGGCATGGCCGAGGCACCGCCCATCAAGAAAGGCAGCGAGGAGGCCAAAATCTTCCGCTGTGCTCTGCACAAGGTCATGCTGGAACTCGCCAAAATGATCGTCAGCGATGGCGAGCGCGTCACCAAATTTGTCGAGATCCGCGTCCGCAATGCCCGCACCCATGCCGATGCAAAAAAAGCGGCGGAAGCCGTGGCCAAGTCAATGCTGGTAAAATGCTCCTGGCATGGCAGCGACCCGAACTGGGGCCGCGTGATCCACGCCATCGGCTATTCCGGCGCACGCCTCCGTGAGGAGCTCATTGACATTTACTTCGGCGGCCTCATCGCCTGCAAAGGCGGCTTGACCACAAACACGCCAATGTCAGAACTGGAAAAGGTGGTGAAGGAGCCTCGCTTTTCCGTGACCATTGACCTCAACCAGGGCAGCGCCAACCACATCGTCTATACCAGCGACCTTTCGGAAGAATACGTGGACTTTAACAGCAGCGAATACTCCGCCGCCGTGCATGCCAAACGTCAGAAAGGGCTCGCCTAAAAACAGAGCAGCAGACTGCTTGCCGGTCTCCTGGGTGTCGCATCACATGTCTGCCTGAGACAAAGGCAGGACTGTCTGAGCCCCGTAATAGCGGGGATGAAGGTTGACAGGCTAGGAGACAGGATTATTTGCAGGGGTGGACGTAGGAAAAACAGGGCGACAAGCAGTCACCCAAGCTGCCGTGGGCAGCCTGGGGAAAGGCTATGGCCAGATAAGCCTGATGTGGCGCGCGTGGATGATCGCCGGCATCTATGCCGCAGTGGCCACCCTATGGATCTACTACTCAGATGCCGCCCTGCTGGCGCTGTTGAATGATCCTGAACTGCTGGTGCGCTGGAGCATTTACAAAGGCCTGGCCTTCGTCGCCGTGACGGCAGTCATGCTCCTGCTGATGATGCGGAGGGCCTTTGGCCGCATCGGCAAAGGCTACGAGGAGCTAAAGGCGCATGAGAAGGAGCTGGAGCGGCAAAAGCGCCTGTATGCCGCGCTGAGCCAGATCAACCAGTCCATCGTCTGGACCCGCTCACGGGAGGAACTGCTGCCCAAGATCTGCCAGAGCCTCACCCAGCATGGGGGATTCGACATGGCATGGATCGGCCAGCATGATGAAGGCACCCACCGCCTGCTGCCGGTGGCGGCTTCGGGGGATGAAAACGGATACTTGCAGGATATCCAGATTTATACAGATGACCGGCCGGAGGGACAGGGACCCTCCGGTACAGCCTTTCGGCAAAAGCAGCCGTATGTCTGCAATGATCTCCTCAATGACCCGGCTGCACAGCCATGGCGGGCGCAGGCATCCAGACGCGGATGGATGGCCTCCGCCGTATTCCCACTCCTGTTCCGGGGGGAGGTTTGGGGCACGCTGAATGTGTATGCCAAAGAAGCCGGGTTTTTCCAAAACCAGGAGTGTGATCTGCTCGCGGAGGCCGCCACGGACATCGCCTATGCACTGGATAATCTGGCCGGGGAGGAAGAGAAGCGGCAGGCGGAGACGGTGGCACAGCGGGAGATGGTTTTCTCCGCGACGATGATCGAGAGCATGCCCGGCATCCTGTATTTTTACAATGAGCAGGGCAAGTTCCTGCGCTGGAACCGGAACTTTGAAACCGTCACCGGCTACACCGGGGCGGAGATCGCCCGCATGCATCCGCTGGATTTCTTTGCCAGCGAGGATCAAAGGCCGTTGGAAGAACGGATTGCCGAGGTGTTTGCCCAGGGGGAATCCCACATTGAGGCACCCTTCCTGGCCAAGGACGGGCAGACGACACCGTACTTTTTTACAGGCAGGCGCGTGGACTATGACGGCATGCGCTGCCTCGTCGGCGTGGGCATTGACATTTCTGAGCGGAAGGCGGCGGAGGTGGCGCTGACGAAGAGTGAGCAGCGCTACCGGACCACGCTGGAAAACATCCTGGAAGGCTGCCAGATCCTGGCCCCGGACTGGACGTATCTCTACATGAACCAGGCCGCGGCGGACCACAACCGCCGCCCCCGTGAGGAACTGCTGGGAAAAACGATGCTGGAGGTCTGGCCAGGCATCGAGGCAGCACCGGTCTTTACCCTGCTGAAGCGCTGCCAGGATGAACGCATAGGCCTGCATGAGGAGACCGAGTTCCGTTTCATGGACGGAACCAGTGGCTGGTTCGACGTGCGGGTGCAGCCCGTGCCGGAGGGGATCTTTGTCCTTTCCATTGACATCACCGAGCGGCATGAGGCGGAAAAGAAGCTGGTGGAACTCAACGAGAGCCTGGAGCTGAAGGTGGCAGAGCGCACCGAGGAGCTGCGGCAGGCGCTCGTGCGGGCAGAGGCGGCGGACCGGCTGAAGTCCGCCTTCCTGGCCACCATGTCCCATGAGCTGCGCACACCGCTAAACTCCATCATCGGCTTCACGGGCATTCTTTTGCAAGGGCTGGCCGGGCCGCTGAATGAGGAGCAGCACAAGCAGATGGGCATGGTGCGGGGCAGCGCGCGGCACCTGCTGGAGCTCATCAACGACGTGCTGGACCTGTCCAAGATTGAGGCGGGACAGCTGGAGGTGAGGAACGAAACCTTTGACCTGCGGGAGGTGATGGACCGGGTGGTAGGCACCCTGCGGCCCATGGCGCAGAAGAAGGGCCTGCTGCTGGATGTGGAGAGAACGGAGGAGGCAGGGAAAGCGCGGGGAGACCGCCGGCGGATGGAACAGGTGCTGATCAACCTGGTGAACAATGGCATCAAGTTTACGGAGGCCGGAAGCGTCACGTTAAAGGCGGATGTCCTGGCGGATTATCAGCCTGCGGATGGCACAGCAGGCCTGGGCCCGGCCGTGCGGCTGCAGGTGGTGGATACAGGCATGGGCATCAAGCCGGCGGACCTGGGGAATCTGTTCCTCCCCTTCCGGCAGATTGATACCGGCCTGTCCCGCCAGCATGAGGGCACAGGCCTGGGCCTGGCCATCTGCCGCCGCCTCATCGGGCTCATGGGCGGAGAGATCTCTGCGGCGAGCGAGTGGGGCAAGGGCAGCACGTTTACAGTGATTTTACCTTTGGATAGGGATGCCCCATCGAAACCTGAACCTGAATCTGGAGGCCTGACATGAAGCGCACGATTTTGATGATCGAGGACAATGAGCAAAATGCGTATCTGGCCACTTTTTTGCTGGAGAAGCATGGCTATGAGGTCGTGTCCGTGAAGGACGGCCCCAGCGGGCTCGCGGTGGTGAAGACCATGGTGCCGGACTACATCCTGCTGGACATCCAGCTTCCAGGAATGGACGGCTATGCGGTGGCCAGGGAGCTGAGGAAGGAAGCAAGCCTGCGGGAAACGCCGATCATCGCCGTGACCTCTTATGCCATGGAGGGTGACCGGCAGAAGTCTCTGGATGCGGGCTGCACCGGCTACATTGAGAAGCCGATCAATCCGGAGACATTCGTCAAGGAAGTGGAAACGTATGGAAGTGTTATTTCCGAGTTCCAGCCTCTGACGGATTCTGATAGTGATACCCAAAAAACTGATTCACCTGATCTTCCTGACCCAAACCCGACCCTATGACCAGTGTTCTCATCGTTGATGATAAGATTGAGAATCTGTACTACCTGGAGGTGCTGCTAAAGGGGCACGGTTATACGGTGACCACAGCCTGCCATGGGGCGGAGGCGCTGACGAAGGCGCGCATGAATCCGCCGGATGTGATCATCTCCGACCTGCTCATGCCGGTCATGGACGGCTACACGCTGCTGAGATACTGGAAGGCCGATGCGAGGTTGAAGCTGGCACCTTTCATCGTCTATACGGCGACTTATACGCAGGCCGAGGATGAAGAGCTGGCGATGAACCTGGGCGCGGATGCCTTCATCCTGAAACCGGCAGAACCGGAAGAGTTTCTTGAAAAGCTTGAAACGGTGAAGGCGATGACCGCCGATAAACAGCCCGCCCAGCCGAAGGTGACCTCGGGCACTGAGGAGGAGCTGATGAAGGTCTATAGCCAGACGCTGATCCGCAAGCTGGAGGAGAAGACGCTGGAGCTGGAGGAAACCAACCGGAGGCTGGAACGTGACATCGCGGAACGGAAGGAAATGGAGGTGCTGCTGCGGGCGAGCGAGGCCAGCATGGCCACGGCCCAGAAAATAGCGCATTTTGGCAGCTGGGAACTGGAGCTGCGGGATCTGGAGAAGATGGATGAAAATCCGCTGCGCTGGTCCAATGAAGTGTTCCGCATTTTAGGCCTGCAACCAGGTGCGGTGGAGGTGACGCCGAAGCTGTTCATGGAGTTTACCCACCCGGATGACCGTGGGCCGGTGCGGGAGGCCGTGGTGAAAGCAGTGCAGGAGAGGCGTGAATACACCGTGACCAACCGCATGAGGCGGTCTGACGGGGAGGAAAGGCTTGTGCACCAGATGGCGCAGATCATCTATGACGATGAGACGGGCCAACCATTAAAAATGGTGGGCACCGCGCATGACATCACGGAGGCGCGCAAGGCGCAGGCAGCGCTGGAGGAGAGCGAGCGCGAACAGCGGCGGCTGGCAGAGAGGCTGGCAGCCGCCCAGGTGCTGGCCAAGATGGGCAGTTGGGAGACAGACATCGCCACGGGAATCGTGACATGGTCCAACGAAGTCTATGCGATTTTTGATCAGGAGCCGGGTACGTTTTTACCAACCCATGCAGGCTTCCTGGAAATGGTGCATCCGGATGACCGGGCGGCGGTGGACGAGGCCTTCAATGCCTCATTGGCGCATGGTCAGGCCCGGGAGATGGAGCACCGGCTGCTCATGCCGGACGGCAGCATCAAGCATGTGCGGGAGCGCTGGCAGGTGATCCATGATGAGGATGGACGGCCGCTGTATGCGCGGGGTACCTGCCAGGACATCACAGAGAGGAAGCTGGCCGAGCTGGAAATCCAGCGGAAGACGGACCTGCTGAATGCCGTGGCAGACAGCACACCGGATGCGGTCTTCATCAAGGATGTGGAGGGGAAGTACCTGCTTTTCAACAAGGGGGCGGCGAAGCTCGTCGGACGTGAGGTGGACGAGGTCATCGGACAGGATGATGTCTATTTATTCGGGCCGGAGGGAGCAGATGTGGTGAGGGAAAGTGACCGTAAGGTGATGGAGACGGGCCTGCCCCTGATGGCGGAAGAGAACCTGACGGCAGACGGGGTGACCCGCCTGTACCTGGCCACAAAGGCCCCCTACTATGATCCTGAAGGAAAGCTGCTGGGCCTGGTGGGCATCTCCCGTGACATCACGGAGAGCCGGCGCACTCAGATGGAGCTGAGCCGGACGGCGGAGCGGCTGTCCACCACGATGGAGAGCATGTCGGATGCGTTTTACCTGCTGGACCCGGCGACCTGGACCTTTGTTTACCTGAATGCAGAAGCTGAACGGGTTCTCAGACGCAAGCGGGCGGATCTGCTGGGCAAAGTCATCTGGGAGGAATTCCCCGAGGCGGTGGATTCAGCCCTGTATGAAACCTACCACCAGGCCGTGCATGAGAAGACCTCGGCGCGGCTGGAGTTTTATTACCCGGCTCTGGATAACTGGTTTGAACTGAATGCCCATGCCTCGCCTGAAGGACTCGCGGTTTACTTCCGGGTCATCACGGCCAGGAAATTGGCGGAAGAGGCTCTGCATACTTATACTCAGGAGATCCGCGACCTGTGTACAACGCTGGATGAGCATGCCATCGTGGCCCGCACGGATGCCAAGGGGAAGATCACCTATGTGAATGACAAATTCTGCGCCATCTCCAAGTACACACGTGAGGAGCTGCTGGGGAAAGACCACCGGGTGGTGAACTCGGGGCACCATACAAAGGATTTCATCCGGGGGCTGTGGGAGACGATCAATTCGGGCCGGGTGTGGCAGGGGGAGATGAAAAACAAGGCCAAGGACGGAACGCACTATTGGGTGGACACGACCATCGTGCCCTTTCTGGACAGCGCAGGAAAGCCGGTTCAGTTTGTCGCTATCCGCACGGACATCACAGCGGCCAAAAAGACACTGGAAGATCTGCAAGTGAGCGAGGACCGTTACCGGCAGGCGACGGCGCAACTGACCAATGTGCTGAATTCCTCCCTGGATGTGATCTGCTCCGTGGATGCAGAGGGCCGGTTCGTGCAGCTGAACCGGACCTGTGAAGATCTCTGGGGCCGGACGGCGGAGGAACTGATGGGCACCGCCTATATGGACATGGTGCATCCGGATGATCATGCCCGGACAGTGGAGGCGGCGGCTTCCATCATGGCAGGAAATGCGACCAGCCGGTTTGAAAACCGGTATATCCAGAAGGATGGCAGAACCATTCACATTCAATGGTCAGCACGCTGGTCTGAGGAGGAGCAGACGATGTTTTGCGTGGGGCGTGACATCACCGCGGCGAAGCAGAATGCGGAGCGGATCGCTGAACAGGCCGCCCTGCTGGACAAGGCCCAGGATGCCATCCTCGTGCGGGATCTGGAGCACCACATTCTCTACTGGAACCAGAGCGCGGAACGTCTGTATGGCTGGACGGCGGAGGAGGCGTTGGGGCGGTCCATCCAGGAGCTTTTATACAATGAGCCAAAGGCCTTCATCGCAGCCACGCAGCAGACCATTGCGACCGGGGAATGGACAGGGGAACTGCAACAGATGAAGAAAAACGGGCAGACGCTGACGGTGGAGTGCCGCTGGACGCTTGTCAGAGATGATGCGGGACAGCCCAGATCCATCCTGGCCATCAACACCGACATCTCGGAGCGCAAGAAGCTCGAGCAGCAGTTCCTCCGCGCACAGCGCATGGAGAGCATCGGCACGCTGGCAGGCGGCATCGCCCATGATTTGAACAACGTGCTCTCGCCCATCATGATGTCCATTGACCTGCTGAAGCTCACCGAAACCGACCCGCAACGGCTCGGCATCCTCAGCACCATCGAATCCAGCACCAAGAGGGGCGCGGACATGGTGAAGCAGGTGCTCTCCTTTGCCCGTGGCATGGAAGGGCAGCAGGTGGAAGTGGAGGTGCTGCCGCTGCTGAGAGAGGTGGAGAAAATCGCCAACGAAACGTTCCTGAAAAACATCGAGGTGCGCAGCAAGTTCCCGGCGGACCTGTGGACGGTGGAAGGGGACCCGACCCAACTGCACCAGGTGCTGGTCAACCTGTGCGTGAATGCGCGGGATGCGATGCCGCAAGGCGGCACGCTGACGCTCTCAGCCAGCAACCTGCGCATGGACGAGCACTATGTGGCCATGAACCTGGATGCCAAAGTAGGACCGTATGTGGCCATCCATGTGGAGGATACGGGGACGGGCATGAGCCCGGAAGTGATGGACCGCATCTTTGAGCCGTTCTTTACCACCAAGGAGCTGGGCAAGGGCACCGGCCTGGGCCTCTCCACCACCATCGCCATCATCAAGAGCCACGGCGGCTTTGTGCGCGTCTACAGCGAGCTGGGCGTCGGCACGCGCTTTCACGTTTACCTGCCTGCACACACACACGTCCGGGTGAATGAGGCGAAGGCGGTTATTGAAGAGCTGCCGCGCGGCAACGGCGAACTGGTGCTGCTGGTGGATGATGAGGCCGCCGTGCGCCAGATCACCCGGCAGACGCTGGAGGCCTTTGGCTACCGGGTCATGCTGGCATCGGACGGGGCGGAGGCCACGGCGCACTATGCCACGCACCGGGACGAGATCGCCATCGTGCTGACGGATATGATGATGCCGGTGATGGACGGGCCGACCATGATCCCGGTGCTCATGCGCATCAACCCGGAGGTGCGCATCATCGCCGCCAGCGGGCTGAATGCCAACGGCATGGTCGCCAAAGCCGCCAATGCGGGAGTGAAGCACTTCATCCCCAAACCGTACACGGCTGAGACGCTGCTAAAGACACTGAAAGCGGTCCTGGCATGAAAAGAGGGCATTATACTGATTTCCAAAATGGTTGTCTGAAAAGTCCGTGCCAGCGAATGGGGCTCATCCAATCCAAAGCCCGCCTGAAGCTCCTCAGCATGCGGTCCTATCCCTCCGGTGTCCGGCGCACAAGCGTGTGGCTCCTGCCAGCCGCAGGGGTTCCGCAACCTCGCCTGAGCGCAGGCAAGCCTCTGTTTGGCCCGCTTTTTCTAGCCCGAAGGGCTAACCCATGAGTAGCCGGAAGGTGACGCGAGCCTCGGCGAGCTAACCTCCGGTCAGGCAAGCACGACCCGTCTTGAAGACCAACCCGCAGGGTTGCCCCATCAGATCGCCACCTGCATCGGCGTCATGGTGCCGATGGGGCTGCTCCTGCGGAGCAGGTCGTGGATGGGTAACGCTCCGTCGTAATCGGAGGTCTGGCTCGCTCAGGCTCGCCGACACACCAGCTATTCATGGGCAGCCCTACGGGCTGGGGGTGCAAAGGGTGAGTGGCTGAATTTTGGACATTCTTTTTGGAAATCGGTATAGAGAAACATTTATAGACGTTGTGCCCGGGTCAGATCGGGCATAACATAAGGTATTGCAGAATCGGGATTCCACCCCGGTCCTTACGCGCTTTCCAAGCCAGGCTAAAATAGACCCCCGAAAGCTTGTGCGTGTGTATCCAGTCAGCAACTGATCCAATGCGGATACTGAAACTGCAGCCATGCCAAACCCCATTCAAGAGAACCCGCAGCCCCCTGTGACTGAACCGTCGGTTGAGACGGTGACTGAGACCCTGCGCAAGGAGGTCCTGTTGAAAACCGGAGCGCTGCAAAACGCGATTTTCAACAGCGCGAACTTTTCCTGCATCGCTACGGATGAACTGGGGGTGATCCAGATCTTCAATGTGGGGGCGGAGCGGATGCTGGGGTATGGCGCGGCGGAGGTGGTGAACATGATCACACCGGCGGACATCTCGGACCCGCAGGAGGTCATCACCCGGGCGGAGGTCCTGACGGCGGAGCTGGGTACAGCGATCACACCGGGCTTTCAGGCGCTGGTATTCAAAGCATCCCGCGGGATCGAGGACATCTATGAGATGACTTACATCCGCAAGGATGGCAGCCGGTTTCCGGCAGTGGTGTCCGTGACGGCGCTACGGTCTGAGGAGGGGGAAATCATCGGTTATCTGCTGATTGGCACGGACAATACGGCACGCAAGGAGATCGAGGCGGACAAGAGGAAGCTGGACCAGCGGCTCCGCGACCAGCAGTTCTACACACGGTCCCTCATCGAATCCAACATTGATGCGCTGATGACCACGGACCCGGCAGGCGTGATCACGGATGTGAACAAGCAAATGGAAGCGCTGACCGGTTGCACGCGGGATGAGCTGATCGGCGCCCCTTTTAAAAACAACTTCACGGACCCCCGGCGTGCGGAGGCGGGCATCAAGCTGGTGCTCAGTGAGAAGAAGGTGACGAACTATGAGCTGACGGCGCGGGCGCGCGACGGCAAGGAAACGGTGGTCTCCTACAATGCGGCGACTTTTTATGACCGGGACCGGAAGCTGCAGGGGGTCTTCGCGGCGGCGCGTGATGTGACGGAGCTGAAGCGCTTTGAGCAGTCGCTGCAAAAGGCCAGCCAGATGAAGAGCGAGTTCCTGGCCAGCATGTCCCATGAGCTGCGGACGCCGCTGAACGGCATCATCGGGTTTGCGGAGTTCCTGGTGGACGGCAAGCCGGGGCCGCTGAATGCGAAGCAGAAGGAGTATCTGGGGGACATCCTCAACAGCGGGCAGCACCTGCTGCACCTGATCAATGATGTGCTGGACCTGGCGAAGGTGGAGGCAGGGAAGATGGAGCTGAACCCGGAATGCTTCCAGCCGCAGAATGCGATTGACCAGGTCTGCGCGGTGGTGAAGCCGAGCGCGCAGAAGAAGCGGATGCAGGTGAAGGTGTCCGTCTCCGCCGAGGTGGGGATGGTGATGCTGGACCAGCAGAAGTTCAAGCAGGTGCTCTACAACCTGGTGTCCAATGCCATCAAGTTTACGGATGATGGCGGCCTGGTGCAGATCACGGTGATGCCATGCGCAAATGACCGTTTCACCTTGGCGGTGACGGACAACGGCATCGGCATCCAGCCGGAGGACATCAAGCGCCTGTTCCAGGAATTTGAGCAGCTGGATTCCGGCGCGGCGCGGCGGTATGAGGGCTCGGGACTGGGCCTGGCACTGACGCGGAAGATTGTGGAACTGCAAGACGGGCACATTGGGCTGGAGAGCGAGCCGGGCAAGGGAAGCACTTTTACCGTGACGCTGCCGGTCACCACCCACGCAATGAACCCATGATGAAAAAACCCTGCCTGCTGGTGGTGGATGACCACCCGACGAACCTGAAACTGGTGTCCGATCTCCTGGAATTTGAAGATTATGAGGTGCTGCGCGCGGTGGATGCGGAGACGGCCCAGGAGATGATCCGGCTGACGGTGCCGGACCTGGTGCTGATGGACCTGGCGCTGCCGGGCATGGACGGGCTGACACTGACCCGGCTGCTGAAGGCGGACCCGGCGACGCGGCACATCATCATCGTGGCGCTGACCGCCTATGCAATGAAGGGGGATGAGGCGAAGGCGCGCGAGGCGGGCTGCGACGGCTACATCACCAAGCCCATTGATACCCGGTCCATCTGTGCGCAGGTGGCCGGTTATCTCAAAAAAGGACAGACGGCGCACAGCCCACAGACACTATGAAAATACTCGTTATCGAAGACCAGCCGGCGGAGCTGAAACTGGCGCAGGATGTGCTGCAGGCGGCAGGCCATGAGGTGAACGGCGCCAGCACGGCGGATGAGGCCTATGACCTCATCGCCAGTGACCGGCCGGAGGTGATTTTGCTGGACCTGTACATGCCCGGAACAGACGGGCTGACACTGGTGCGGCAACTGAAAGGCGCGCCTGAAACGGCGGACATCCACATCGTGACGATGACATCCTATACGGAGACGTTTTCCAGAACCGCCACCCTGGCGGCGGGATCCGCCGCCTATCTTTTGAAACCGCTGAACACGCGGACGCTTTCTGACGACCTCCAGGCGGCAGTGGCCAGCAAACAGGCCCCTCCCCTGCCCTGAAGCGGGTGTTTGGGTCCGCTCCTGCTTTTCTCCCTCTTTAAACTGCCGACCTCCCGCCATGCACATCCTCATTGTTGATGACAATCTGACCAACCTGAAACTGCTGCGCGTGACGCTGGAGGGGGAAGGAGTGACGGTCATAGAGGCCACCAATGGGATTGAGGCACTGAAGACGCTGGCCGTAGAAACGGTGGATGCAGTCATCACCGACGTGCTGATGCCCCTGATGGACGGCTACCGCCTGTGCTTCGAGCTGCGCAAGATCAAGCGGCTGGAGCTGCTGCCGGTGATCATCTACACGGCCAGCTACACCTCTGCCAAGGACGAGAAGCTGTCCATGGACATGGGCGCGACCTTGTATCTGAGGAAACCGGTGCCGCCAAAGGCCATCATGAAGGCGCTGTACGAAGTGATCCACACGGCGCCTCTGGAGCGGCCGAAACCCATCAGCCCCCCGGAGGAGCTGGACCTGATGAAGGACTACAATGAGCGGCTGGTGAAGAAGCTGGAGACGACGCATGCGGAGCTGACCCACCTGCTGGCGCACAGCCCGGCGGTGATGTACAAACTGCGAAATGACGGCGGCGGCTTAAGCCCCTGCGTGGTGAGTGAAAACATCGAGCGGCTGCTGGGGGTGAGGCTGGAGGAGACACGGCGGCCTGGCTGGTGGCAGGAGAGCCTCTGCGAAGAAGACCGTGAACGGGTGCTGGAGGGCCTGGCGCAGGGGCTGCACGCTGGCGGCTGCACGCTGGAATACCGGCTACTGCACCAGGACGGGAGCTACCGCTGGGTGGAGGACAACAACCGGGTGGTGCGGGCGGAGGCGGGGCAGCCGACGGAGGTGGTGGGGGTCTGGTCCGACATCACCAAACGCCGGCAGGCGGAGGGGGCGCTGAAAGAGAGCGAGGGCCGGTACCGCGAGACGGCGGGACGGCTTTCCGCGCTGCTGGACTCCTCCCTGGACATGATCTGCACACTGGACCGGGAGGGGTGTTTTTTACAGGTGAATGCGGCCTGCCTGCCCATGCTGGGCTACACTCCGCAGGAGTTGCTGGGCACGCTGTACATTGCCAAAGTTCATGAGGCGGACCAGATGAGGACGCTGGAGGAGGCGGCAGCTGTCATCGAAGGCCGGATCAGCCGGAACTTTGAGAACCGCTACGTGCGGAAGGACGAAGAGCTGGCCACGCTGGAATGGTCCGCCCAGTGGTCCGAGGTTGACCAGGTGATGTCCTGCGTGGCCCGTGACATCACCCTGCACAAGAAGCTGGAGCAGCAGTTTTTACGCGCGCAGCGGATGGAGAGCATCGGCACGCTGGCGGGGGGAATCGCGCATGATCTTAACAATGTGCTGTCGCCCATCATGATGTCCATTGACCTGCTGAAGATGGGGGAAACGGACCCGCAGCGGCTGGGCATCCTCAGAACCATCGAGGGAAGCACGAAACGCGGCGCGGACATGGTGGGGCAGGTGCTGTCCTTCGCCCGGGGCATGGAGGGGCAGCAGGTGGAGGTGCAACTGCGCCCCCTGCTGGAGGAGGTGGAAAAGATCGCCAATGAGACTTTTTTAAAGCACATCGAGGTGGTGGTGAATTCCCAGGAAGATCTGTGGACGGTGCAGGGAGATCCGACGCAGCTCCACCAGGTGCTCATCAACCTGTGTGTGAATGCGCGGGATGCGATGCCGGACGGCGGAACGCTGACCCTGACCGCCGGCAACCTGGAGCTGGATGCGCACTATGCGGCAATGAACCTGGAGGCCCAGGTGGGCCCGCATGTGGTGCTGCAGGTGGAGGACACAGGCGGCGGCATGACACCAGGTGTGCAGGAGCGGGTCTTTGAGCCCTTTTACACCACCAAGGAACTGGGCAAGGGAACGGGGCTGGGACTGTCCACCACGCTGGCCATCATCAAGAGCCATGGCGGTTTTGTGCGCGTGTACAGTGAGAAGGGCAAGGGCACCCGGTTTGACATCTATCTGCCGGCCCAGACCCGGAGCGGTGATGAACCGGCCGGGGTCCGGACGGAGGCGCTGCCGAGGGGAAACGGAGAGCTGGTCCTGCTGGTGGATGATGAGGCGGCGGTGCGCCAGATCACCCGGCAGACGCTGGAGGCCTTTGGCTACCGGGTGCTGCTGGCGGCAGACGGAGCCGAGGCGACGGCCTATTTCGCCATGCGCAACGCGGAGATCGCGGTGGTGCTGACGGACATGATGATGCCGGTCATGGACGGGCCGACCATGATCCCGGTGCTGATGCGCATCAACCCGGAGGTGCGCATCATTGCCGCCAGCGGGCTGAATGCCAACGGCATGGTGGCCAGGGCGGCGAATGCCGGAGTGAAGCACTTCATCCCGAAACCGTACACGGCGGAGACGTTGCTGAAGACGCTGAGGACCGTGCTGGCGTGAGGCGGTAAGAGATCAATGCTTCGCGGCTGGCGCGTGGGCATCCTTTTCACCGTGGGGGGCGGCATGGTCATCACCATGATGCTCTTTGTGCATGCCTTCATGCAGGGTCTGGGTGGACTCCCATGAATGCTTGTCGCAAGAGGAGGAGGCAAGAACGAAGGCTGCGGCGGCAAAGAAAGCGAGGGCGATTTTCATGAAGGTGACTTTGCTGAGCTTAGAGGGAGTTCGCTGGGCTGCAATCGGCTTTTGAGAGCCTCTGAACGGTGTCACCCTCCTGGTGAGATGCTTTCCGGTTGGCTGCCAGGAGATGCAGAGGATGCTTATGGATGTTGATTGCGGACGTTGGGATGTGGCTTTAGTCTGTTGTTCCCCCATTTCTTGATCTTGCATGCCAGACCATACCCTTCGTTTATCTTCGGGCCGCACGCTCGGCTACGCGGAGCATGGTGATCCGGCCGGGGTGCCCTGTTTTTACTTCCACGGGTGGCCCAGCGCGCGGGTGCAGGGTGCGCTGATGGATGAGGCGGGGAAAAAACATGGCCTGCGGATCATTTCACCTGACCGGCCGGGCATCGGCCTGTCGGACCTGCATGTGGGCCGCGAGCTGAAGGACTGGCCGGCCCTGCTGGAGGAGCTGGCCGCCCACGTGGGCGCGGAGAAGTTCCACGTCATTGGCTGGTCCGGCGGGGGCCCCTATGTGCTGGTGACGGCCAAAACCATGCCGGAGCGCTTGCTCAGCGCCACCATCATGTGCGGAGCGCCGCCTCTGACCTTCCTGGGTTACGAGCACATGTTCTGGCTGTACCGGCTGATGATCCGGATACGCCATGCCTTTCCAACCATCCTCGGCCTGCTCCTGCGCGTCGGCGAGCAGGTATCCAAAGGCAAGCCGGACCGCGCACCGCTCAAGTGGCTGCTCAGGATGCTCGGCCCCGCAGACCGCGCCGTGTTGGCACGCCCGGAAATCTTCACCGTCGTCCGCGCCGGCATCCTCGAGGCACTGCGTCGCGGCCCCAAGGCCGTCATCGCCGATGCAGACATCTACCTTTCCGAGTGGGGTTTTGAAGTAGGTGAAATCGGCATGTTGATCCACTTCTGGCACGGCAAACAGGACCGCAACATTGACTGGCGCTACACAGAAAAACTCTCCAGCATCATGCCCCACGTCACCACCCGCTGGCTGGAGGAAGAGGGCCATTACTCGCTGCCCATCACCCACCTGGATGCGATCCTGAAGCAGGCGCTGGGCAGGTGAGACGTCTCCGCTGAAGGAAGTGCCCTCAGTTCAGCTCCACCCGCTCAGGCGTATTCGCCATGAGGCGGAACACGGGGCCCATCTCGTCCAGAACGGCACTCCACAGGGTGGTGGGCTGCTCCAGGGTCAGGACCACTTTATGCGCCGGGGCGATGATCCAGGATTTCCGCTGGATCTCCCCCTCAATCTGGCCGCCGGTCCAGCCGGAGTAACCGACGAAACCGCGCACCTCGTGCCCCATGCTCAGCTCATGCATGGCATCCGCCACGGAGAGGTGGGTCTGGCAGCGGAGGGTGCTTCTTTTCCGGTTCCAATGCAGGGAGGCGAAGGCCAGCTTGTCCGTGGCCACCGGTCCGCCGATGTAAACCGGCACCTGGCCCAATGCGCCCAGGTTCTGATCCGGCAGCAGGTCAGCCACGCGCTGCTCCAGCGGCCGGTTGAGCACGTAGCCAAAGGCTCCGTCCTCAGCATTGTGCGCCGCCACAAAGATGACGGTGCGCTTGAAATTCGGGTCCCGCATGGAGGGTACAGCCAGCAGCAGGTTCCCGGCCAGGGGGGATGCATCAGGGGTGGTTGGCATGATGTTAATTATGACCGCAAAGGTAGGGCCAACGTTGCACTTTTGCATGGAAATTCATCGGGGCTGAGCCATGCCGCATCTTGCCAGCCGTAAATCCCCGCTTTAGCCTGCCACTCTTGACCTCTTTGCCTGATCCTGCCTCTGACGCCCTCTGGACCCGCCGTTTTGCCGGGTTGCTGGGCGTGGTTTTCCTGTTTCGCATCGCCTTCATGCTGTTTTTCACCGCCCAGGCTGACCTGGCCGGGGACGAGGCCTATTACTGGGACTGGGGCCGCCAGCCGGACTGGGGCTATTTTAGCAAGCCGCCCATGATCGGCTGGCTCATGGGCCTCGTCGGCTGGGCCACGGGGAATGCAGAATGGGGCGTGCGCCTGGCACCGCTTCTTTTCGGCACCGCCACGCTGGCCGTCCTGTTTGCCCTGGCACGGCAGCTTTTCGGTGCCGCCACCGCCTATGTGGCGGCCCTGCTCATCCTGCTGACGCCGGCCAACATGGGGCTGAACCTTTTCTTCACCATTGATGCGCCGCTTCTGCTCTTCTGGTCCCTGGCGCTGCTGCTGTTCTGGCTGGCTGTGGAAAAACCCGCCTGCCTCTGGCGCTGGGGCGCGCTCGCCCTGACCATCGGCCTGGGCACGTTGAGCAAGCAGATGATGCTGGCTTTCCCGGCCATGATGGCCGCCTTTGCCATTTTTTCGCCACCTGACCGCCACCTGCTGCGCAACCCGCGAATGTGGGCCAGCATCCTCATCGGCATGGCCTTCATCACCCCGGTGCTGTGGTGGAACACCCAGCATGAATGGATCACCCTGGAGCATACCAAACATCATTTTGAAACGCAGAGTCTCAGCTTCACCAAATGGCTCTCCCGCACCCTGGAGTTCCCGGCAGTGCAAACGCTCGTCTATTCCCCCGTCACCTACGTCGCCCTGCTGGTGGTGCTTTATCTAGGCGCGAAAAACTGGCGGCTCATGGACCGCCGCGCCCGCTACCTGCTCCTCTGCTCCGCCCCGGCCCTTCTGGGTTTCTTTGCCCTCTCCCTGCGCCAGAAGATCAATCCCAACTGGCCGGCGGTCTTCTACGTGCCGGCCTTCATCCTGCTGGCGGCCTGGTTTGCTGGTCAGCTTCCTTTCATCGCGCGCCCTTTTTGGAGGACGTGGACGGTTCGTGTCGGCGCAGGCCTGGTCATTCTGGCGCACATTGCCCTGCTGGTGATCTTCCTCACGGATTTAAAGGGGCACAAGAAGCTCAATGAAATGCGCGGCTGGACCGAGACCGGCATCCAGGCCGGCGAGTTCCTGGACCGCGTCCCGCGCCCGGAGAACACTTTTGTCCTGGCCACCGGGTACCGGTACGATGCCGCCCAGCTCGCCTTCACGATGCCACAGCATCCGCGCACTTACCGCTGGGAACGCTCAGGCCGTGTGCTCTCCCAATACGAGGTCTGGCCAGGGCCGGAGGAGCGGCTGGGCGATGATGCGCTCATTTTCAAAGGTGGGGATGCCGAGCCTGCCGCCCTTTTCCCCGCCGTGGCGAAAAGATTCGAGAAAGTCGAGCGCCTGGGGCGTGTCGAGGTCACGCTGGGGCCTAACAACAAGCGTATCTTTGATGTCTTCCTCGGCCACAACCTCCTGTCGTGGGAGAAGCCCGGGCGGGGAGACAAGAAGTAGGGGCGGAATCAGCCAGGTTTTATCAGGGCACTGCCACCCGCTGCCTCAAGGCCACCGCCCTCGGGTCTTTCTGTTCTTCCGCACTCAGCAGATTCAGGTGCTCCACAGCCTCATCCTTCAAACCCAGATCCAGGAAACCTTCGGCAATGGAAAGCCGGGCTTCCAGATCAATGCGCGCATCCGGGGCCGCTGTCAGGATGATGCCTTCGAGCCGCTTTGACGGTGTCTCCGCCCCGGCGGCAATGCTGGCAGGATCAGGCTCGGTCTGGGCCAGGTAAACCCAGCCGTCCCCCTCCTTTTGCATGCGCCACTGGTTCAGGGCGATGACGATGACCAGGCCGATGAGGAAAACAGAAGTTTCCAGAATAAATGGAGTGGCGAGTGCGCCAGCGATCATCATGACTGCCTTGGCCAGCACTTCGCGGGCCGTCTCGCTGGACATGCAGACGGCGGTGACGGCAATAATCAGAGCCAGAGTGAAGAGCAGCGGAGAAACCCACCAGCGATTTGGGACACGAGCTTCGGTCATGCGCCAGTTTAATCCATTCCTGCGGGGATTCCAGCCTGGATTGCTGGCATGGGGCTGGTGATGACCAGATTGTGGGCCGGTATGTCTGACCGCGTAGAAACCGCTTGGACCGATTGGGAGGAAGAGATCAGCCCCGTCAGAGGAACCGTCTGATGCGGAGGTCCGGATGCGGGTGCCGGAGCATGGACCGCCTCTGCGACCCTCTGGATGGAATGAGCCTCCATCACAGCCAAAGACTGCCGTGAAATATGGTAACCCCAAACACCCGAGCCCATCAGCAGCAGGACAAAGATAGCCATGCCTGCCGTCATGGGGGAGGCGAGGCCCTTCCGGCGCGTCTCCAATTGGAGATCATCCTGACCGGCCAGCCACCTTCCCTGGTTTGCGCTCAGGTACCGGCAGCTCTTCACAGGCCGCAACCGTGTGCAGGGCAGCTCCTCCAGTATCTCGCTGGCATCCACGCCCAGGAAGCGGCTGTAGATTTTCAAAAAGGCGCGCGCATAGGTCAGGCTGCCAAAGGCGGCAAAATTGTCCTCCTCCAGCCACTCCAGCCGCTGCTGCGGGATGCGCGTCTTATGGGCGGCATCCTCCAGGCTCAGACCGAGCCGGACGCGAGCCGAACGCAGGTAAGTTCCAGGTAAAGCAGTCATCGTTGTGAGGGAATCGGCCCCTCAGACGATGATGGTTCTGTTGAATGAGAAAAAACTCACCCAACCACAAGTGGCCGGATAAAGGATCCCTGTAGATTCCCAAAACCCACCCTCGCTCCTCGCGCCCTCAATCCCCCAAAATGGTCTTGGTGGGCAGTCTGGCCACGCGTTCTTTCAATTCACGCCCGGGTTTGAAGCGGACCACGCAGCGGTCCGGAATCAGCACTTCATCCTGAGGTTTGTTCGGATTCCGGCCGATCTTCGATTTGGCCACGCAAACCTCAAAGGTGCCAAAGGTGCGGAAAGTCACGTCATGCCCGGATTCCACCTTTTTGGCGATAAGCTCCATCAGCCCATCCAGCACCTCGGCGACTTGGTGATGCTTGAGCCCGGTGAGGTCGCTCAATTCCGTGATCATATCGCGCTTGGTAACGGTAGTCATGTTCGTGGTGGGAGTAGCAATTTAGATGCCTGACAGATGATTGATTGCAAGTTATTCCTTAGGCTGGCTGGGGAAGGGCTGTGCCGCCTCCTTCTGAATCTGATGAAGAAAGAATTTCGGCTGTGGTTTTGAAGTGCCATTTGGCCACTTTGGCCAGGCCGGCGCTGCCATGGGCCTGGAGCATCTGCCGGGCACTTGCCTTGACCAGGGCGGAGACGCCTTTTGGCAGGGGAATGCCGGTTTGCAGGCCGGTATCCCGCAGCCAGTGGACAAACTTTTCCCGGGCCAGTACGGAGGCGGCCGCGACGGCAGGGTCGGACTCCGCCTTGGTCCGCTGGATGAGTTCAATCTCCCGACCTTTGGCCTGCAGGGCGCGCTGCAGCACGGCGGGATTGGCAAACTGGTCCGACAGGGCCTGCGGGCAGTCTGGAACGCGCTCCAGCAGCAGCTCGATGACCTTGGCATGACCCCAGGCGAGCAGGCGGTTCAAGTTACCAAACTTTTCATAGAGGGCATTGTAGCGCTCGGGATTGATCTGCACGATCTCATATCGCAGGCCGGGCACGGAACGGATGGCCTGGGCCACCTGCTCGATCTTCGCATCGCTGGTGATGCGCTTGCTGTCCACCGCCCCCGCCTCCCGCAGGTGGCGTGCGGCGGCGGCATCCACATACACGCCCGCGATGACCAGCGGGCCAAAAAAATCCCCCTTGCCGCTTTCATCCACACCGATGTGGGGCTGGAACATTTCCGGATGCAGCACCTCCTCATAACCCAGCTCTGCCTGGCCCAGGATCTGTGGCTCCAAGACCAGGGTCACGAAATCCTCCGTCTCCTTGCCTTGAACCAGGATCTTCGGCCCCTTTTGATAAACGGCCACGTTCACTTTTCCGCGACTGGCCGCGTAGAGGCAGTGGGGCTTGGTTTCAAACTCCCAGCCCTGCTGCATCAGAAGCGCCCGCAGCTTGACGGCCTGGGCTTCGTTCAGGGGTTTGGTGTAGGAAGTTATGGGTGGCATGGGCGAGCAAGTGATCAACCACAGGTGGCCGGTGATTGCCAGGGCTCTCTGGTTTCATCACCTTAAAGTTTACTGTTTTTCGGCAAAAGAGTTACATCATTTTATTTTTGTGCCCCTGCTTCAGGACAAATGACACGACATGGAATTTTCCGGCACAAAGGCTGTCCAAAAGCTCGTTGATAAGTCCTCTTATTGTTTTGTTCCCACCTTATGCACCCGATGAAATCTTTTGCCGTTGGTCTCTCCCTCATGTTTGCCCTGGCTGCTCCGGCGGCGGAGTGGACCATCTCCACCTTTGCCGGTACCGGTGAAAAAGGCTTCAGCGGCGACGGAGGTCCTGCCACGCAGGCCAAGATGGACAATCCGTTCGGCGTCACCCGCGGGCCGGACGGTGCCCTCTGGTATTGCGAATACACCGGCCAGAAGGTGCGCAAAGTCACGCCAGATGGCATCATCCACACCATCGCCGGCACCGGGGAACTGGGCTACACGGGCGACGGCGGCCCGGCCCTGAAGGCCACCTTTAATCTGCCTCACGAAATCCGCTTCGATGCCGCCGGTGACCTGTACATCGTGGACATGCGCAACCATGCCGTCCGCAAGGTGGACATGAAAACCGGCATCATCAGCACCTTTGCCGGCACCGGCAAGCCCGGCTACAGCGGTGATGGCGGACCTGCCGCCCAGGCGCAGTTGAAGGACCCCCACAGCATCCAGTTTGGCCCGGATGGTGACCTCTACATCTGTGACATCGGCAACAACGTCATCCGCAAGGTGGACATGAAGACCGGCACCATCAGCACCTTTGCCGGCACCGGCAAGCCCGGAGCCACGCCCGATGGAGCACCCATCGCAGGCACCCCTTTGAAGGGCCCCCGCTCACTGGATTTTGACAAGGATGGCAACCTCTGGCTCTGCACCCGTGAAGGGAATCAGGTCTTCAAGTTTGACCTCAAGGCAGGCAAGATTCACCACATCGCCGGCACGGGCAAAAAAGGTTTCACCGGCCACGGCGGACCTGCCAAGGAAGCCACCCTCAGCGGCCCCAAAGGCATCGCGCTGGATGCGGAAGGCAATGCCTGGCTGGCCGATACGGAAAGCCACAGCGTGCGCATGGTGAACGCGAAAACCGGCACCCTGGACCTCATCGCCGGCAACGGCAAAAAGGGCGACGGTGCCGATGGCGACCCGCTGAAATGTGAGATGGCCCGCCTGCACGGCATCTATGTGGACGCCGACGGTGCCGTCTATATCGGTGACAGCGAGGCCCATAAAGTCCGCGTCCTGCGCAAGAAATAAACACGGCTGCCGCCCTCCCCTTACCCACTCCATTTCATGACCTCACTCCGCCTCCTTCTCCTCACCGCCCTGCTCCCTGGTTATGCCCTGGCGGACCGCATTCATCTGGTGGCTGGCGGCAAGCAGGAATCCGTCGGCATTGATGCCAAGGAAGCCGTGCTCAAGGAGCCCTTCGGCACCGAGTTTGACCCCGGCGGCCACATGTGGATCATCGAGATGGTCTCCGGCAACCGTCTGCTCCAGGTGGATGGCGGCGGCATCCTCACGCACGTGGCCGGCCAGTTGACGCCCGGCTACAGCGGCGATGGCGGCCCTGCCATCAAGGCCCAGTTCAACGGCCCGCATAACCTGGCCATCCTGCCGGATGGAAAAGTCCTCATTGGCGATACCTGGAACGGCTGCGTGCGGGAAGTGGATGTGAAAGCCGGCCTGGTGAAGACCCTTGAAGGCTGGAAGGCGCCCAAGGGCAAGGAGCGCGGCAACGGCCCCTACTGCATCACCCTGGACTTCAAAGGTGAAAACCTCTACATCGCCAACCTGCGCCAGGTCCATCGTCTGGACCTCAAAACCGGCATGTCCAAAGTCATCGCAGGCAATGGTGAAAAAGGCGTACCGGAAGATGGTGCCGTCGCCACAGAAGCCCCGCTGGTGGACCCCCGCGCCGTCGCTGTGGACCGCCAGGGCAACGTGTACATCCTGGAGCGCAATGGCAATGCCCTGCGCGTCGTGGATCCAGCCGGCCGCATCCGCACCGTCGTCAATGCCAGCGGCAAAAAAGGCGGTACCGGTGACGGCGGCCCAGCGATCGAAGCCACCATGACCGGCCCCAAGCACCTGTGTGTGGACCAGGACGACAGCGTCATCATTGCCGATGCCGAAAGCCACCTCATCCGCCGTTACGTGCCCGCCACCGGCAAGATGGAGCGCATCGCCGGCACCGGCACCAAAGGCAGCTCCGGCGTCGGCGGTGACCCAAAACAGTGCCAGCTCGCCCGCCCTCACGGCGTGACCATCCATCCTCAATCGGGAGAACTGTACATCACCGACAGCTACAACAACCGCGTGCTGAAAATCACGAAGGAGTAAGCCCTGGAATTGCCGCTCTGCTCCATCCGTAGGCCGGATGTGTTCGGCGCGCTGCATCCCTCCGCCCCACAATTCCCATCGCCGAATTATCCGGCTATTCTTTGAAGGTGCGGAGTCAAACAGCCATTCGTTTTTTGGCAAAACCGTCGCAAGGAGAAAAGGGCACCGCCGAAGAAAGCCGGATAGTTCTGCGAACGGCCTGTTTCAGGACCGCGACCTCACCCTGCGCAGAACACATCCAGCCTACTTGCCTCCCTCCTAGTCACCCATTTTGTTAGACGGGATTTTTCTAAATCTTGTTAATCCTGTAAAAAACAGGCGCCCGCTTCCCGTCATTCCCCCCGCGTCTCACCTTTCTGAAAGTCCGCATACGCCGCCCGCAGGCCTGCTGCCAGCTCCACGCGCGGCTGCCAGCCCAGGCTCATGATGAGGCTGGAATCCAGCAGCTTGCGGGGCGTGCCGTCCGGCTTGTCCGGATCAAACCGCAGCTCGCCGGCATAGCCCGTTGCCTCCTTCACCGTCTGCGCCAGCGCGCCGATGCTGCATTCCTGGCCGCTGCCGATGTTCACCCAGTCGGGCGGGTTTTCCAGTTCTAACAGATGCAGGCAGGCGGCGGCGAGGTCATCCACATGCAGGAACTCACGCAAGGGAGTGCCCGTGCCCCAGACGGTGACCGCAGGGTCCTGCCGGACCTTGGCCTCATGAAAGCGGCGGATCAGGCCGGGAATGACATGGGAGTTCTCCGGGTGGTAGTTATCACCAGGGCCGTAAAGGTTGGTGGGCATGGCGGAATGAAACAGCACCCCATGCTGGCTGCGATAGTGCTGGCACAGCTTCAGTCCGGCGATCTTGGCCAGCGCATAGGCTTCATTGGTGCTTTCCAGCGGGCCGGTCAGCAGACAGTCTTCCGGCATCGGTTGCGGGGCCAGGCGCGGATAGATGCAGGAGCTGCCCAGAAACAGCAGGCGTTTCACCCCGGCCTTGTAGGAGGCATGGATGACATTGGCGGCCATCATCAGATTGTCATAGATGAAGTCCGCCGGGTAGGTTTTGTTGGCGTGAATGCCACCCACCCTGGCTGCGGCCAGGATGACGGTATCAGGCCTGTTTTGGCCTAACCAACTTTCCACATCCGCCTGCCGGCACAGGTCCAGCTCCGCATGGGTGGCGGTGAGGATGTCCGCCCCGCCCATCTCCTGCAATGCGCGCACCAGGGCGCTGCCCACCATGCCGCGATGCCCGGCGATGTAGATGCGTGAAGTCGGCATAGGGTGTGTCAAATGAGGGGTGGTCAGGCCAGCAGGACTTTCTCCTTCTTCGCCAGCTCCCAGTCAGCCTCGGCCATGATCCTGACCAGTTCATGGAAGGTCACCTTTGCCTCCCAGCCCAGTTCGCGGCGCGCTTTTTCAGGATTGCCGATCAGCAGTTCCACCTCCGCCGGGCGGTAGTAGTTCGGGTTCACCCTCACACGCACGATGCCTTTTTCATCGCGGCCCACCTCATGCTCGCCTTCGCCTTCAAAGGTCAGCGGCAGGTCCACGGCGGCGAAGGTGTGCTCGCAAAATTCCCGCACCGTGTGTGTCTCGTTCGTCGCGCACACATAGTCTCCCGGCTGTTCCTGCTGCAGGATGCGCCACATCATTTCCGTGTATTCCGGCGCGTAGCCCCAGTCGCGCTGCGCACTCAGATTGCCCAGGGACACATCCTCCTGCAGCCCCTCGCGGATGCGCCCCGCCGCGCGGGTGATCTTGCGCGTGACAAAGGTCTCCCCACGGCGCGGGGATTCGTGGTTAAAGAGGATGCCGTTGCTGGCGTGCAGACCGTAAGATTCACGGTAGTTCACGACGATCCAGTAGCCATACAGCTTGGCCACGCCATACGGTGAGCGGGGATAGAAGGGAGTCTTCTCCGTCTGCGGCACCTCCTGCACCAGGCCGTAAAGCTCACTGGTGGAAGCCTGGTAAAACCGTGCCCGTTTTTCCAGCCCCACCTCTTTGATGGCATCCAGAAATCGCAGCGTGCCCAGCCCGTCCACCTCGGCCGTGTATTCCGGCACTTCAAAGGAGACCTTCACATGGCTCTGCGCCGCCAGGTTATAAATTTCGTTAGGCTCCGTCCGGTCCAGCAGGCGGTTCAGGTTGCTGGAGTCCGTCAGGTCCCCATGATGCAGAAACAACCGTTGATTGTAGATTTCCGGATCATTGAACAGATGCTCGATGCGCTGGGTGTTGAAATTCGATGCCCGGCGGATCATGCCATGAACGGTGTAGCCTTTGGCGAGGAGCTGCTCGGCAAGGTAGGAGCCGTCCTGGCCGGTGATACCGGTGATGAGTGCGGTGGGCATGGATGGAAGTCGAAGTGCGAGGCGGGGTGTTCTGCCACCCATCTTTACCGTTAAGGGACAGGTTTGCCAATGCTGTAAACTTTAAATCCAAGTGCCTCCAGCTTGCTGCGGTCCAGCACATTCCGTCCGTCAAAGATCCAGGCCGGCTTCAGCATGACCTGATAAATTTGGGCGAAGTCCAGCTCCTTGAAGGCATCCCACTCCGTCAGCACCAGCAGCGCATGCGCTCCCGTGGCCGCCTCGAGCGCCGTCGCGGCAAAGGTCACCCGCGCATCCCCCTCCTCCAGGGCCAGGTCCGTGCGGATCTGCGCGGGCTTGACCTTGGGATCATGGATGGCCAGGTGCGCCCGCTCCTCCAGCAGGTCTTTGCAGACATAAATCGCGGCCGATTCGCGCGTGTCATTCGTGTCCTTCTTGAAGGCGAAACCGAGGATCGCAATGCGCTTGCCCGTCACCGTATTGAACAGCGTGCGCACCACCCGCTCAGAGAAGCGGTGCTTCTGCCAGTCGTTCATGCGGATCACGTGGTCCCAATACGCGGCCACCTCCGGCAGGCCAAAGTGACCGCAGAGATACACCAGGTTCAGCACATCCTTTTGAAAGCAGGACCCGCCAAAGCCCACCGACGCCTTCAGAAACTTAGGCCCGATGCGCGAGTCCGTGCCGATGGCGCGGGCCACCTCATCCACATCCGCACCCGTGGCCTCGCACAGCGCGGAGATGCTGTTGATGGAAGAAATGCGCTGCGCCAGAAAGGCATTGGCCACCAGCTTGGACAGCTCGGAGGACCACAAATTTGTCGTCAGGATGCGCTCACGCGGCACCCAGTGGGCATACACGCCTACCAGCGTCTCAATCGCAGCCTGCCCCTCGGGCGTCGTCTCGCCTCCGATGAGAATGCGATCCGGATTGCTCAGATCTGCCACGGCAGTGCCTTCCGCCAGAAACTCCGGATTCGACAGCACCTGGTGCCGCAGCCCCTTGCCGTTGGAGGCCAGGATGCTGTGGATGGCCTCAGCCGTTTTCACCGGGATGGTGCTCTTTTCCACAATGATCTTCGGCTCGTCCACCACCTCCGCAATGGTGCGTGCCACCGCCTCCACATAGCGCAAATCCGCCGCCTTGTCTGCGCCCACGCCGAAGGTCTTGGTCGGCGTGTTCACACTCACAAAGATGATGTCCGCCGCCCGGATTGCCTCTTCCACGCCTGTCGTGAAAAACAAGTTTCGTCCGCGCGCCTCGCGCACGATATCATCCAGCCCGGGTTCATAGACCGGCAGCTCGTCTGAATTCCACGCGGCAATGCGCGCCGCATTCAGATCCACGACTTCGACCCGGATATCCGGGCACTTCGCCGCGATCATGGCCATCGTAGGACCTCCAACGTAACCGGCACCAATGCAGCAGATGTTCATGGGAAAAGTAGAAGCAGAAGGTGGGAAAGCTAAAAGCGGAAATCAGAAACGGATATCTGGATTGTTTTATCCTTTCACGACCTTTTTAAAATACTCAATTGTGTGGTCCAGCCCTTCATCCAGCGACACCTTCGGTTCCCAGCCGAGCTGGCTTTTGGCCAAAGTAATATCCGGCTGGCGCTGGCGCGGATCATCGGACGGCAGCGGATGGAAAGTAATCTTGGACGCCCCACCGACTTTCTTCACCACCTTTTCCGCCAGTTGCAGCATGGTAAATTCACCCGGATTGCCGATGTTCACCGGGCCGGTGATGTTCGGCGTCTCCATGAGGCGCACAAAGCCCTCAATGAGATCATCCACATAGCAGAAGCTGCGCGTCTGGCTGCCATCGCCATAGATGGTGATGTTTTGTCCGCGCAGCGCCTGCACGATGAAATTGGAAACCACCCGCCCGTCATCCGGCAGCATGCGCGGGCCATAGGTGTTGAAGATGCGCACCACGCGGATGTCCACGCCGTTTTGCCGATGGTAATCAAAGAACAGCGTCTCCGCCACACGCTTGCCTTCATCATAGCAGGAGCGGATGCCGATGGGGTTCACATGCCCCCAGTAACTCTCCGGCTGCGGATGCACTTCAGGGTCGCCATACACCTCGGAGGTGGAGGCCTGGAACACACGGGCGCGTGTCCGTTTGGCCAGGCCGAGCACATTGATCGCCCCCATCACCGAGGTCTTGATCGTCTTGATGGCATTGTACTGATAATGCGGCGGCGAGGCCGGGCAGGCCAGGTTGTAAATGCGGTCCACCTCCGCCTTGAACGGATCAATCACGTCATGGCGAAACAGCTCAAAATTCGGATTCGGCAGCAGGTGCGCAATGTTCGCCTTCCGCCCCGTGAAAAAATTGTCCATGCACAGGACGTCATGACCTTCGTTGAGGAGGCGTTCGCAGAGATGGGAGCCAAGGAAACCGGCACCGCCGGTGATGAGGATTCGCATGCCGCTCGGTTAGCCGGGACCGGGGGCGGCGTCAAGGAACGGAATGCGGAAGGTAAAATGACGAATGACGAATGACGAATGACGAATTGAGGTGGGGTGGGCAGATGTTCGGAATAAATAGGATTTCAATTTTGGATCTTCCTAGCTGTCATCCCATTTGCTTCGCCATTCTGCATTCGTCATTCTGCATTCGTCATTCGTCATTCCTCCCCCCCTACCTCAGCGCCTTCTTCAGCACCTTGGAGTTCCGCCCGCTCCGGTCATATTTCTCCCGGCGTGGGCCGGGCAGTGATTCCGGCGTGGTGACTTGGAAGCCCATTTTTTCCTCAAAGAACCGGAAAGCCTGCGTGCTCAGCGCCACCAGGACATCGCAGCCACGCAGCCGGGCCACTTCTTCCGCATAGGCCACCAGTTTCTGGCCATGGCCCCGGTTTTTGTGGCTGCGCCGCACAAACAGGCAGGCCAGTTCCGCAATGTGCAGACCGTTTTCTTCATACCCGTGTACCGCCACGGAGCCGATGGGGTTGCCGTCCACATCCAGCACGTAAAAGTCCTGGATGCGCGACTGGATCTCCTCACGCGTGCGCGGCACCAGCGCGGAATCATCCATGGACTGCTGCATCATGGAAAGCAGTGCCGGAATGTCCGCCGGGTTCGCCGGCCGGATCTGCTGGTAGTCATCCGCATGGATCATCGTACCCACACCTTCATTGCTGAAGAGCTCGGACAGCAGCGCTTCATCCTGGCTGCCATCCACGATGTGCACCCTGGGCACGCCTTCTTCACAGGCCAGAGCGGCATACCGCAGCTTGGAAAGCAGGTTGATGTCGTGGCGCGGATCCTTCCGCCGGTAGAGCTCCCGCGCATCCGCCACGGAAAGCTGGGCCAGCCGCGCTCCATCGGGCATGGTCAGACCGGCTTCGGACACAAAAATCACCTTGGCCGCCCGCAGGGCGATGGCCACCTCCACGGCCACGGCATCGGAATTCAGCCGCAGGCTCGTCCCCCGGCTGTCATAGCCCAGCGGCGGCAGGACGGGGATGATGTCCGCCTTCAGCAGCACCTGCAGGGTCTCTGTGTCCACCCGCTCGATCCGGCCTGTGAATTCCAGGTCAATGCCATCCATCACCCCTGCCGGATGTACCGCCAGCGCATTGGACACGGCCACCGGCATCTCCAGCGCCGTCAGGTCCGCCATCAGGGCGCTGGTCTGCCGCGTGATGGCATCCACCGCCACCTCCAGCGTGGCCGCATCCGTGCGGCCCATGCCGTCATCGCTGCTCAGGGTGACGCCTCTTTTCCCCGCCAGGTAGCGCAGCTGGGCGCGGGCACCGAAGATGAGCACCACCTCAATATTCAGAGATTGCAAAACGGCCACGTCCTGCAGCAGGCCGGCAAATCCCGGCTGATGCATGAGCGCCCCGTCAATGGCAATCACGAAGACACGCTGCCGGAACTGCGGCACGTAACGAAGAACGCCGCGCAAGTCTTCAAAACGCGCGGCGGGTTTGGTGAGGTCGGTCTCTGGCACCGGACAGTTTCGCGCAAACCCGCTGCTGTGCAAGAGGTGACGGGGGCGGGCAGGCATTCTGCCAGGGAACAGTGACCGCTGCAGACTGCCATCCATTCCGTCATTTCAATGCTGCCGAAAAAGTTTACATGGTATGTACTATGCATTTACTCATAAATGCGGTATAACCGATCCGAAATTCAAAAATAAAATCATGAATACGATTCCCACCCCTTCGAAAACCACCACCTCGGTGGCCACGGCGTTTCTTCTGGTAATCATCTTTCTCTTTCTCCTGGCTGGGGCGCTGCCCGCACCGATGTGAGGCCCCTGCCTGATCATTCGTCATTCTGTATTCTCTTCTCCACCTCCCTCCTCAACCTCTCCTCCTGCTCCCGCAGCTCCTGCGCCATCTCCGGCCCAAAGTCCTCCATCTCATAAAACGGCCGCAGCTCCACCTCACAGTCCTCTCCCGGCATCGGCACCGGGCAGCGCTTCATCCATTCCAGCGCTTCTTCCATGGACTTCACCTGCCAGATCCAAAAGCCCGCCACCAGTTCATTGGTCTGCGAAAACGGCCCAGCCATCACCGTCTGCTTCCCGCCTGAAAACCGCACCCGTTTTCCTTGGCGGCTCGGCTTCAGCCCATCCCCATCCAGCAGCACCCCCGCCGCCACCAGCTCCTCATTAAACCGGCCCATCTCCGCCATCAACTCCATCGACGGCAGGATACCGTCCTCCGAGTTCTTCGTTGCCTTGACCAAGACCATCACTTTCATCGCCATGTCCCTTTCTTTTTATGTTATAGTTTGTTAACCGCCTGGCAGAAGTCCCGCCGGTCACTCCCGTCAAAATCATGACGAACAAACTCGTCCCAAAAGGACACCCCGGATTTATTTCATCAAAAAAAAACAACCCGTCCGGCCTAATACTTCCTCATCACATCACCAAGCCAATGCCTCAGGAGCCGCATCAAAGGCAGCCTGGAGAGCAGGAATAGACTGCCTCTGACGGATCATCTCCTTCCACACTGTACGTTGGTGCATGCTCTGAATGGCCTCCTGTCTTTTTTTCAGTTCACCAGTCTCAGCGGCAGCCCGCTTGAGATCAACGTACGATTGGAGAGTGGCCCAGGCCATCGTCAACGCATTGCTCCAGGCTTTCAGAAGAAGGTCCCGGTTCAGGCTCAGCAGCTCCCGCGTGTAGCTTGCCCTGCGGCTGGCTTTGGGTGGCAGTCCCAAAACAGGATTCATCCTGAAGGTGCCTTTCAGATCCAACCGGCAAGGTGACAAAATTTTCATCTTTTTTGTTATTCCAAAGCAGCACGAGAACCGATCGCGGGAACGCATTGTCGAATTTTTTGGATGCCCGGACGGGGCGAATATAAAAATTAAACAACGGCACCCAGTGTCTGCCAGGGGCGTTCAACAAACCGAGGTCGCGATACACTGCACCTCTTATCAATATAACCATCCAACGATTCCTATGAAACTGACATCCCTCTTCGCCACCTGCGCCCTGGCGCTCACCGCCTTCACCAGCCCTCTGTCTGCCGCAGACGACAAAACCATTGTCGGAGTGGCTGCCGGTGCAGGCCAGTTTAACACCCTCGTCGCTGCCGTGAAGGCTGCCGGTCTGGTGGAAACCCTGAGCGGCGAAGGCCCGTTCACCGTCTTCGCCCCAACGGACGAGGCTTTTGCCAAACTGCCAGAAGGCACGGTGGAAGGTCTTCTGAAGCCTGAGAACAAGGAAAAGCTCACCGCCATTTTGACCTACCACGTCGTCGCTGGAAAAGTGATGGCAGCGGATGTGAAGTCAGGCGATGTCAAAACCGTCAATGGCAAGGAAGCCACCATCAAAGTGGCCGATGGCAAGGTCACCATTGGCAGCGCCAATGTCGTGAAAACCGACATCTCCGCCAGCAATGGTGTGATTCATGTCATTGATAGCGTGCTGATTCCGGAATAATCCCGGCGTCGAAAACAGCCGCTGAATTTTGAGTAACAGCCCGTGCCACCGCACGGGCTGTTTTTATAGGTGCATACCGTCTTCACCAGGGCGGAAGAAACAACCCAGGGCTACGATTCGTATAATAAAGGTCCCATGACCTCCACCCCAGATTCCCTTCAGCAGGCCACCCGCCGTCATTTCTTCAGCCAGTGCGGCATGGGGATCGGCAGTGTGGCGCTGGCATCCATGATGGCTGAACGGGGGCTGAGTGCCGCCAGCGCCGCGGCCCAGCCAGGACCGGGAGTGCCGGTGAAGGGTAATCACCCGGCGAAGGCAAAGAACGTCATCTTTCTGTTCATGGCAGGCGGCCCCTCCCAGTTGGAACTGTTTGATTACAAACCGGTGCTGCAAAAGCTCAACGGCCAGCCTATTCCCCAGAGCTACATCGAAGGGAAGCGGTTCGCCTTCATGGGCACCAGCCACGGGGTGAAGCTGCTGGGCACGCGCAAGGAATTTAAACGTCGCGGCCAAAGCGGCACCTGGGTGAGCGAGATGCTGCCCTATACGGCGGGCATTGCGGATGACATCAGCGTGGTGACAACCTGCCAGACGACGCTTTTCAACCACGCCCCGGCCAAGCTTTTCATGAACACCGGCAGCGGCCAGTTTGGCCGGCCCAGCATGGGCTCCTGGGTGACTTACGGCATCGGCAGCGAATCCAGCGACCTGCCCGGCTTTGTCGTGCTGCAAAGCGGACCGCGCGGACCGCGCGGCGGTGCCGTGAACTGGGGCAGCGGATTCCTGCCCACCACCTACCAGGGCGTGCCGCTGCGCAGCCAGGGCGAGCCGATCCTGAACCTCACCACGCCTGCCAGTGTGAATGCGAGCAGCCAGCGAAAGGTCATCGAAACCGTGCGCGAGATGAATATGAAACGCCTGGTGGCCACCGGCGATGATGAGATCCAGACCCGCATCAATGCCTATGAAATGGCCTACCGGATGCAATCCAGCGCGCCGGAGCTCATTGACATCCAGGGCGAGTCCAAGGCCACGCTGGACCTGTATGGCGTGGATCCGAGCCAGCCCTCCTTTGCCCGCAACTGCCTGCTGGCCCGCCGCCTGGTGGAGCGCGGCGTGCGCTTTGTGCAGCTCTACCACACCAACTGGGACAGCCACGGCGGCAAGGGCGAGACGCTGGAAGATGACTTCCCCAAAGTGGTGCATGATGTGGACCAGGGCTGCGCCGCACTGATCCATGACCTGAAATCACGCGGCCTGCTGGAAGAAACACTGGTTATCTGGGGCGGTGAATTTGGCCGTACTCCGATGGGCGAGAACCGTGAGAAGACGGGCCGCAATCATCACATTGACGCCTTCACCATGTGGTTCGCCGGGGGCGGCATCAAACCTGGGCAGACCTATGGCCAGACCGATGAGCTGGGCTTTGACGGAGTGGAGCAGAAAGCGCATGTGCATGACATCCATGCCACCATCATGCATCTCCTCGGCCTGGATCATGAAAAACTGACTTTCAAATTCCAGGGCCGCGATTTCCGCCTGACGGATGTGCATGGGGAGATCCTGCATGGGCTGCTGGCTTAGTACAGTACTCCTCACTCTCAGAGTGAGGAGATTTGGGGATCGTTAGCAGGAGCGGGAGGATGATAAAAATCGTACCTTCAGAGAAACATCACTCGGAGAGTGATGAGTACTGTACTCTTGGCGGGATTGGGAAGCCGTGCCACAATGAGCCAAGATCCCCATGCGCTACACTCCCCTGCCCGCTGAGCTTTTCGCCACCAACCGCCAACGCCTGGCGGCACTCCTGCCACCTGGAGCGCTGGTCATCCTGCATGCCAACGACGTGCTGCCCACCAATGCGGACGGGACGCTGGGGTTTGTACAAAACAGTGATTTATATTATCTGAGTGGAGTGGACCAGGAGGAGACCATCCTGCTGCTTTTCCCGGATGCACCGGACCCAAAGATGCGGGAGATGCTCTTCGTCCGGGAGACCAATGAATACATCGCCCTATGGGAGGGGGAAAAGCTCACCAAAGAGGCGGCGACCGACCGTTCCGGCATCAGCCGGGTGCACTGGCTGCAGGAGTTTGAGACCCTGTTCCGCCAGGTGATGTGCCAGGCCGGGGCCGTGTATCTGAACTCCAACGAGCATCCTCGTGCGAGCATTGCTGTGGAGACGCGGGAAAACCGCTTCACGCACCGCTGCCTGCGGGAGTATCCGCTGCATGACTACCGCCGCCTGGCCCCGCTGATGCATGACCTGCGCTGCGTGAAGCAGGCGGCCGAGGTGGAGGCGCTGAGGGAGGCCATCCGCATCACGGACGAAGGCTTCCGGCGTGTTTTAAAGTTTGTTAAACCGGGAGTTCATGAATTTGAAATCGAGGCGGAATTCGCCCATGAATTCATCCGCCAGCGTGCTCGCGGATTTGCCTACACGCCCATCATCGCCAGCGGGGCCAGCGCCTGTGTGCTGCATTACATCACCAACCATGGCCAGTGCCGGGATGGCGAGCTGCTGCTGCTGGATGTGGCAGCCAACTATGCCAACTACAATGCCGACCTGACCCGCACCATTCCCGTGAACGGCACGTATTCTGCCCGACAGTGCCAGGTGTATTCGGCTGTGTTACGCATTTTCCGTGAGGCCTGCCAGATGCTAAGGCCAGGCGTGTTGATCCGGGAATATCAGGAGGAAATTGGCAGGCTGATGACCTCTGAGCTGGTCGGCCTCGGCCTGCTGGACCGGGATGCCGTGGAAAAACAGGATCCCGACCGGCCGCTTTATAAGAAGTATTTCCCGCATGGAACCAGCCATCTGCTGGGCATTGATGTCCACGATGTCGGCCACACCTGGAAACCCATCCAGGCCGGCATGGTCTTCACCGTCGAGCCCGGCATTTACATCCGTGAGGAGGGCATTGGCATCCGGCTGGAGAACAACCTCCTGATCAGTGAGTATCAGAATACCGATCTGATGGCGGACATCCCGATTGAGGCGGAGGAAATCGAGGAGCTGATGGCCGGGAGGTAGGCCTTCCTGGAACGCACGCGGGACGCGTGCGCTCCACAAACACAAAAAACCCCGGCTTGGGGGCCGGGGTTTTAAAAGGGTAGCTGCAAGCGCAATTAGCGGCGCTGATAATACTGCTGATAGACGTTTTCGTTGAGCTTCAGCTTGGCGCGGAGGGAGTCCAGGGCGGGGCCGTCGGCCTCGATCTGGAAGTTCACGAAGTAGCCGCTCTCCACGTGACGTGGATTGTAGGGGAACTTGCGTTTACCGATCTGGTCAATCTGCTCGAGCTTGGCACCGGACTGCTCCATGTCACGGCCAATGCCGCTGACGAGCTGTTCGACGGTTTCTTCTTTGCCCTTCATGTCGAGGACGATCATGGCTTCATATTTGCGCTTCATCTGTGTGTGTTCGGGTGGAGGTTTACGGTTGTTCTTCTTTGCGGTTGAAAAGATTCATGGCCGTCTCAAGGCCGGACTGGCACGCGAGGCGGACTGCATCTGTAGCACGTTGAATGATGATGGCGAGTTCTGTACGCTCATCTTCACGAAATTTTCCAAGGACGTGGCCGACGAGCCTTTCGCCAGCGGGCCGCCCTGAGGGGGTGGAGATGCCTAACTTTAAACGTGGAAAGGCGTCTGAACCCAGGGAACGGATCATGGATTTGAGGCCGTTGTGACCACCGGCAGAGCCTGAAAGACGCATTCTCATGCGGCCCAGAGGCAGGTCCACATCATCATAGACGACCAGAGATTCCTGGACCGGAATCTTGTAAAACTGGCTGACGGCCAAAACGGAGCGGCCGCTGTCGTTCATGAAGGTGGTGGGCTTCAGCAGGATGGCACCAGGAATTTTTGCCACCCAGCCGTGCCAGCGTTTTTCTTCGGTAAAGGAAACGCCTGAAAGCCGCGCCAGCTCATCTGCCACCATAAATCCGATGTTGTGACGGGTGTCGCGGTATTCGATTCCGGGATTGCCGAGTCCGATGATGAGCCTGGGTTTCAGGCCGCCATCGGTGCGGGGAGTTGTTTCATCACCAGGCACCGGCGGCGGCTGAGGTCAGCTCAAACAGGGTTTTACTTCTTGGCAGCCTTGGCCTTGGGTGCAGCGGCGGCAGGGGCTTCTTCAACCACCTTTGGCTCTTCGCACATGATCAGGACGACATCATCAGCCAGCTTGGCACGGACGCCTTCAGGAAGCTTCAGGTCACCCACATGAATGCCTTTGCCGGTCTGGAGGTCAGAGATGTCCACTTCGATGGCATCAGGAAGATCCTTCGGCAGGCAGCGCACTTCCAGAGTGTGATGAATGGCTTCGATCAGGCCGCCAGCCTTGGCACCCGGGGATTCACCCACAAGGTGAAGAGGAGCATGGGCGTGAATTTCTTCATCCATGGCGATGGCGTGGAAGTCCACGTGAAGAATGCCGCCACGAAGATGATCATGCTGCACTTCCTGCACCAGGGCGAGCTGCTCCTTGGAATCAATCTTCAGGCTGACCAGGATATTGTCAGAAGCGCTGCTTTCGATGAGCTTGGTGAAAGACTTGGCGTCCACCTGCACATTCGTAGGCTGGGTCTTGCGGCCATAGATCACCGCTGGGATGGAACCGGCCTTGCGCAGGCGGTTGACGGAAGCAGTGCCTTCACTGGTTCGGGATTGAGCGATGATATCGAGGATTTTAGCCATGGCCGTTAGTTCTTCTGAACAGTATGTTAGAGGGGAAAAGGGCCGCGAGGATACGCGGCATTTTTCAGATGTCAAAGAGAGATGTGACAGACTCGTTGTCGTGAATGCGCCGGATGGCCTGGGCCAGCAGTGGGGCGATGTCCAAAGTGGTCACCTTATGTCCCTGCGCCTGCGGGGTGGAATTGGTGGAGAAAAGCTCCAAAATGGGCGATTTGGAAATGCGGCTGTGGCCCTTTTCCCCCAGGACTGCGTGGGAAACGCCGGCGTAGATGGCTTTGGCCCCGTGCTTCAAAAGCAGCTCTGCGGCGGCCGTGAGCGTGCCGGCGGTTTCGGTGAGGTCATCCACGAGCAGGACATTTTTTCCATTCACATCGCCGATGACATTCAGTGCCTCCACCTCCTCGGCGCTGACGCGGTTTTTGGCGACGATGGCCATGGGAGCTTTCAGGGCCTTGGCGTAGGCATGGGTCATTTTAATGCCGCCGACATCCGGTGAAACGACGACGAGATCCTCGATCTGCCGTTCTTTGATGGCCTTCATGAGAACTGGACCGGCGTAAAGATGGTCCACCGGAATGTCAAAGAAACCCTGAATCTGCCCGGCGTGCAGATCCACCGTCAGGACGCGGTTCACGCCGCTGGCGACGAGCAAGTTGGCCACAAGCTTGGCGGTAATGGGCACACGGGGTCGGTCTTTGCGGTCCTGGCGGGCATAACCAAAAAAGGGCAGCACGGCGGTGATGCGGTGGGCGCTGGCACGGCGCACGGCATCCACCATGATGAGCAGTTCCATCAGGTTCTGGTTGGTAGGCGGACAGGTGGGCTGGACAATGAACAGGTCACTGCCCCGGATGTTTTCGTGAATCTGGACAAAAGTCTCCCCGTCAGGGAAAGTGGTGAGCGTGGCCTCACAAAGCTTTGTATCGAGGTTTTCACAAATCAGGCGCGCCAGTTCGGGATGCGCTGATCCACTCAAAATCTTCAAATTGTCCGTCATGTGCGCGGAAGTAGGCGTGCTGGCGGGGGAAATCAACCTCCGTTCCACAGTACCTTTGATAACTGTGCGGGCCGCCGGTGATGAGGCCGGTTCAGTGGCCGCCCTGCGTCTTGCATCACCTGTTTTCCTCTCTTAAATGGAAATGCCCCATGTCATCCATTGTAACGGAACTTCTCATCCTTTTTGGTCTTCTGCTGATCAATGGCATCTTTGCCATGGCGGAAACGTCCCTCATCTCCGCCCGGCGTACCCGGCTTGAAATGTTGGTCCAGCAGGGGCAGGCCAGCGCTAAGCGAGCCATGGACCTGCAATCCAATCCTGGCATCTTTCTCTCCACCGTGCAGGTGGGGATCACTTTGGTGGGGATCGTGGCGGGTGCGGCCAGCGGCGCAGGCCTGGCCAGGGAACTCCAGCCCTGGATGGCCATGGTTCCCTGGCTGGGGCAGTGGGCACCAACGTTGAGCATGGTCATCGTTGTTTCCTTCATCACCTTTATGAGCGTGGTCATGGGCGAGCTGCTGCCGAAGCGCCTGGCCATCCATGCGCCGGAGCGCTGGGCCGCTGCCCTGGCAGGACCGATGACGCGCATCTCCACCCTTGCCTCCCCCATCGTCCGCCTGCTGGATTTTTCCAGTGATACGCTGGTACGTCTTTTTGGGGTGAAACCAGGGGATGAACCGGTGATGTCCGAGGAGGAGGTCAGGGCCTACATCATCCAGGGCCATCAGGCGGGTGCCCTGAAGAGCCACGAAAAGGACATGCTGGAAAGCGTACTGGAGCTGGATGACATGACGGCCTCCGACCTGATGACGCCGAAGCCGCAGATTGTCTGGATCAATCTGACAGAGAGTCTGGAAGAAACACGCCGCCAAATGGTCGAAGGGGCGCATTCCTATTACCCGGCATATCAGGGCACACGGGACAATGTGCAGGGCATGATCTCGGTGAAGGATCTCTGGAAACACAGCGAACCCGGCAAACTGCCCGCGCTGGAACCGCTGCTCATCAAACCGCTTTTTGTACCTGAAAGCATGCCTGCGGCGCGCGTCATCGAGCAGTTTCGCAAAAACAACCGGCACCAGGCCTTGGTCATTGATGAATTTGGCGCCATCCAGGGGCTGATCACCATGAACGACATGATGGAGGCCATCGTCGGCATCATGCCGGATGATCCCGCAGGGGAGCCGCCTTCGGCCAGGCAGCTGGATGACGGCTCGTGGATCGTGGAGGGACAGGCAGAAATGGAAGATGCGGCTGAATTGACCGGCCTGCCACTTCCTGCCACTTTTGATGATGATGATTACCGCACGCTGGCCGGCTTTGTCATGCACATGCTGGGCCATGTGCCGGCAGAGGGAGAAAACTTTGACTGGCAGGGATTCAAGGTGGAGGTGATTGATATGGACCGGCAGCGTATTGACAAGGTGCGGGTCGTTCCGCCTTCCGGCAGCCCGGAATCCGTCGTGTAGGAAACCGACGCTACAGCAAACTGATTCCGGAGGTCCTACAAAGAGGGTTTTTTTGGGACAGAGAGAATGTTACAGAATTGACACATTAAGCCTGCTCTGCTCCATCTGCGTTACCCGCTCAGCGCAGCGGCCTTGACCACCCATGATCTCCCTGCAGAAGCTTTTTGGAAAAAACGACATCTTCTACGATTTGCTGGAAGCCAGTGCCGCAGAGGCACTGCACAGCGTGCAGGCTCTGGACAAGCTCATCACCCAGCCCGCAGCTGCCCAAAGCCTGGATGAGCTGATCCTGACCCGCCGGAAGGACAAGAAGATCACCGAGCAGATCAACGAGGCCCTGTGCCGGACTTTTGTGACGGAGCTGGACCGCGAGGACATTGAAGCGCTTTCCAACGTGCTCTACAAGATCCCCAAAACGGTCGAAAAAATCGCCGAGCGTGTGATCATCACCGAAGGCAGAATCAAGGATGTGGATTTCAGCCGGCATCTACAGATGATGGAGGAGGCCACCACCACCGTGGTGACCATCGTCAAGGAACTGCGCAAAAAAATGCACCTGGAGCGTGTGAAGGACCTGAATGCGAAGCTCCAGCACATCGAGGGCGAGGCGGACAAACTCATGATGGAGCTCCTCAAAGAGCTCTATGCCGGCCAGCGTGATCCCATCCAGACCATCATCCTGAAGGACCTGTATGAGCTCATGGAAAAGGTCTATGACCGCTGCCGGGATGCCGGTAACGTGGTCTCTCACATTGTGCTGAAGTATTCCTGACCGCCCGTCCGCATGACTTCCGCCCTGATTCTGCTCCTTGTGGTGATCTTTGTGGTGCTGGCCTTTGAGTACATCAATGGCTTTCACGACACGGCCAACGCCATCGCCACCGTGGTCTCCACCAAGGTGCTAACGCCCCGCCAGGCCATCATCCTGGCCGCCTCGGCGAATCTCGTCGGCGCCCTGTGGGGAGATGCCGTGGCCAAGACCATCGGCAGCGGCTTGGTGGATACCGCATTCGTCACCACCATGACCATTCTCGCCGCGATGATCGGGGGCATCATCTGGAACCTGATCACCTGGTACTTCGGCCTGCCCAGCAGCAGCAGCCATGCCCTCATCGGCGGCCTGTGCGGTGCCTCTCTTGCCTCGGCCAAGGGAGACTGGAACGTCCTCATCTGGGCCAAGGAAAAGGTGAACCCTGAAACCGGTGCCATCACCGTGGATGGCATCTGGCCAAAGGTGGTCGTGCCAATGATCACCTCTCCGGTCCTGGGTTTTGTGATCGGCTTCATCTTCATGGGGCTGCTGTTCATCCTGATCCGCAACTGGCGCCCAAACCTCATCAACAACATCTTCGGCAAGCTCCAGATTGTCAGCGCCGCCTACATGGGATTTGGCCACGGATTTGCCGATGCACAGAAGACCATGGGTATCCTGGCGCTGACGCTTTACACGGCCACCCAGGCAGGCACCCTGGATGATGCACCGGCCTTCCTGAGCTTTCTGCGCACGCCGGAGTTTGACGTGGCGACCTGGATCAAGATCCTCTGCGCCGTCGTCATGGCTGCGGGCACATGGGCGGGTGGCTGGCGTATCATCAAGACCCTGGGCCACCGGATGGTGAAAATGAAGCCCGTGCACGGCTTCGCCGCTGAGATGACCGGCGCGACCATCCTGGCCGTCACCGGTCACATGGGCATGCCCGTTTCCACCACGCACACGATCACGACTTCCATCATGGGTGTAGGGGCTGCCAAGCGCTTCAATTCCATCCGCTGGACGCTCGTGGAGCGCATCGTCTGGGCCTGGGTGCTGACCATTCCGATCACGGCGGGGTTGTCGTATGTGATTTTTAAGGCGCTGGATTGAGGTTCTATAACGAGACTGACTGGAGGCATCTGCGGCCAGTCGCGGGGTTCATTATCTTGTCGTTCCCGGTTAGAAATGGGTTTGGCAGAATAATAAGATCAGACATCTGCCAACCACTGCCTCATTTTGGCCAAATGCGGACTTCCTGCGGCCTCGCAGGCTGCCAGGTAGCTCAACAGATGCTTCCGATGCTTTTTGGCGTTTTGATGGAGGCCGGTGTGGTTATCTGGAAGATTGAAGTCCACAGGCCTTACGCCCACTCGCTTTCCAATAAGGTATAACCAAGGTTCCAGATCAGGTTGAATTTCGATCAGTCGTTTTCCTTGTCCGGGATGCAGGAACAACCGCAAACTCACATGAGGTGCATCTTCGACGAGTTTGAACTCTCTCAGGTAAGGCGGCGGCGGCTGGCCAGGGTCCTCGTCAATGAGGCCAATATCCTTCGCATTTTCCGATTTGGAAAGCGCGTGTGATACGCGCCCTTTTCCAGCATGATGTGACACCTGGGCACGGGATTTTCCCAGCGCCAGAATTAATGTTTCATCGTTGTCGCATTCGAGATGGATCATTCTTTCTCTGGCAGCAGCCGGTCAAAGTTGAAGAACGCATCCATGCTCCATTCCTTGATCTGGTCAATCTGCTCCTGATTGAGAGAATAGGCCTTGGTCTCAAAGTTTTCCATCCGGCAAAGCACCACGTTCAATTCAGAGGCGGGCGTTTTTGATAGCAGCGAGTCCAGCATGTATGGACTGTGAGTCGTCAGGAAGAACTGATTTCCCCGGTCATCCAGGGCAATCCGCTCGGCGAGGGTCTTGGTGTAAGGCGGGAATGAGTGAGCCTCGGGTTCGTCGAAGACGAGGACTTGATTGGAGTTGGTCTCCAAGGCCAAACTATAAAAGACCATTCGGCGCAAGGTTTCAGATGCAGCCTCATATTGAAACGAAATAAACGTATCATCCACTTCCTTGGCTAGCATGACCTTTCCGAGTGAGCTGTCTAAGTTCAATTTGAGTCCAGAACCTTGAAAATAGGATGAAGAAATTTGCCGTGCGTTCTTGTTGGAAAGGAGCAACCTAAACAAGTTTGATCCAAATGGACAGGCTAACCTCTTTTCTTCAACTGATGGCTCACCTGCTTGATTGGAGAATACATAATAGCGCGTCAGTGAATCCAGCCATTCAATCCCGTCCCATTCCTTTGGATCATAAGGGTCCTCCCACTGCAAATCACTCGTCAAATCGCGCAAGGGTAGCGACTCGCGGGTTTCAGACATGGTCGTCAATGAAGTTGAAGAGCCATTGTCGGTGAACAGCAATTTTTCGTCATCGAAGCCGATTTCCACAGGGGAACTGAGATCATTATCAAAATGAAGCTGAGAACGCCGCTCCACCCGGATTGTCTTATTGAGACTTTGAAGTACGGGATAACACCACAGTGCTAGCGCCTCCAAAATATTCGTCTTACCCACATTCGGCTCTCCGATGAATACATTCACCCGGCGGCAATCCAGTTCGAGGTGCCGGATGGATTTGAAGTTACGGATGGAAAGCTTCTGGATCATGATCTGAAGGCTGGACCGTATTTGACGTGAGAGTCCACGAAGGAAGGTAACCATTCTGTCCGCCTTTCAGCAAGCGTTTTGCTCGGGCATCGTCTGAGCACAGATAAGAGCATTTCATTTCAACAAAAAATCCCACGGCTTTGGACCGTGGGATTTTTGAGTTTTCAGGGATGCGGACGGGGCGTCCGCGCTCCGTTGATCAAGCGTTGGCGCGAAGGATCTGGGCGAGGACGTAGGGGAGGATGCCGCCAGCGCGATAGTAATCGATCTCCACGGGGGTATCAATGCGGACGACGAGAGGGATGTCGAAGCTGGTGCCGTCTGCTTGGGTGACGCGGAGGGTGGCTTCGGCCTGGGGCTTGGTGTCATTGGAGATGCCGAGGATGCTGAAGGTAGCTCCGGAGAGATCCTTGACCTTGTCGTAGTCAGCCTTGTCCTTGAAGTTGCAAGGCAGGACGCCCATTCCGACCAGGTTGCTGCGGTGGATGCGCTCGAAGGACTTGGTGATGACGGCTTTGACGCCCAGGAGACGGGTGCCTTTGGCGGCCCAGTCACGGCTGGAGCCCATGCCGTAGTCTTCACCGCCGATGATGATGGTGGGAACGCCTGCGGCCATGTAGGCGGTCGCTGCGTCGTAGATGCTCATCTCGGTGCCAGCAGGCTGGAGGAGGGTGTCGCCACCTTCCTTGCCGCCGAGCATGAGGTTCTTGATGCGCACGTTGGCGAAGGTGCCACGGGTCATGATGCGGTCATTGCCACGACGGCTGCCGTAGCTGTTGAAGTCGCTCTGGGCCACGCCGTTTTCGCCGAGGAAGCGGCCTGCGGGGCTGGCTTTCTTGATGGCACCGGCAGGGCTGATGTGGTCGGTGGTGACGGAGTCGCCAAAGATGCCGAGGGGACGGGCACCGATGATCTCATGGATGTCGTTCGGCTCCATGCTGAAGTCCTCAAAGAAAGGAGGATGCTGGATGTAAGTGCTGGATTCGTTCCAGTCGTAAACCAGGCCAGTGGAGGCCGGGATCTCGTTCCACTTTGGATTCTGGCTGGCGAAGTCGGTGTAAAGAGCGCGGAAGACGTCCGGGGAAAGGGCGGAGAGCATGGCCTCGCGGATCTCTTCAAGGCTGGGCCAGATGTCCTTGAGGAAAACACCGCTGCCGGGAACGAGTTCATCCTGGCTGAGGTCAATGTCCACAGTGCCGGCAATGGCGTAGGCCACGACCAGCGGCGGGCTCATGAGGAAGTTGGCCTTGATGCTCTGATGCACGCGGGCTTCGAAGTTGCGGTTACCGGAGAGCACGCTGGCGGCGACGATGTCTTCCGCTTTGACGACGTCTTCGATGCCTGCATCCAGAGGGCCGGAGTTGCCAATGCAAGTGGTGCAGCCGTAGCCGACGGTCTGGAAACCGAGCTTGTCCAGCTCCACCTGGAGGCCGGTTTTGGTGAGGTAATCGGTCACCACACGGCTGCCTGGGCCGAGGCTGGTTTTGACAGCGGGCTTGACGGTGAGGCCTTTTTCGTTGGCTTTTTTGGCCAGGAGACCGGCGGCCAGCATGACGCTGGGGTTGCTGGTGTTAGTGCAGCTGGTGATGGCGGCAATGAGCACGCTGCCGTGGGTGATGACGTCTTTTTCGCCGCCTTTGCTGTCCACCGCCACTTCCCAGAGGGGATAGGCCGGCTTGTCGCTGTTTTCAGTAATGACACCTTCTTGGGCACCAAAAGCACGAGCCACACCAGAGCCGTCCGGGATAGCATCCAGGGTCTCAGGCAGGTTGGGGACCGCTTCGTTATTGACCTCAGGCAGCTTGCCGTAGCCCTGGGGGGCGGCTTTGGTGAGGATTTCATTCCAGGTGCCTTTGAGGGCATCCACAGTGATGCGGTCCTGTGGGCGCTTCGGTCCGGCGACAGAAGGCTGAATGTCACCGAGATCCAGAGACAGGTCGCTGGTGTATTCCACCTCGCCCTTCTGCGGGATGCCGAACATGCCCTGGGCGGTGTAGTAGTTTTTGAAGGTGGCGCAGAGTTCCTCGGTGCGGCCGGTGCCACGGAGGTAATTGACGCACTCTTCATCAATCGGGAAGAAGCCCATGGTGGCACCGTATTCAGGGGCCATGTTGGCGATGGTGGCGCGGTCTGGCAGCGGCAGGCTTTCAGCGCCTGGGCCATAGAACTCGACAAACTTGCCCACCACGCCGTGCTTGCGCAGCATCTGGGTGCAATGCAGGGCCAGATCGGTGGCGGTCACGCCTTCACGCAGGGAACCGGTGATGTAAACGCCGACGACTTCCGGTACCAGGAAGGTGACGGGCTGGCCGAGCATGCCGGCTTCCGCCTCAATGCCACCAACGCCCCAGGCGACGACGCCCAGGCCGTTGATCATGGTGGTGTGGCTGTCCGTACCGACGAGGGTATCCGGGTAAAAGACGCCGTCCTTTTCCAGCACGCCTTTGGCCAGGTATTCCAGGTTCACCTGGTGGACGATGCCGATGCCGGGAGGCACGACTTTAAAGGTATCAAAAGCCTGCTCACCCCACTTGAGGAACTCATAACGCTCGCGGTTGCGCTCAAACTCGAGGGCCAGGTTCTGGTTAAGGGCGGCCTGGGTGCCGGCGAAGTCCACCTGCACGCTGTGGTCCACGACGAGATCCACCGGCACGAGCGGCTCGATCATCTTGGTGTTTTTACCCATCTTGGCGACGGCGCTGCGCATGGCGGCCAGGTCCACCAGAAGAGGCACACCAGTGAAGTCCTGCAGGACGATGCGGGCGACGGTGAACGGGATCTCATAGTCACCAGGGTTCTTGGCGTTCCAGTTGGCCAGGTTGGTGACGTCCTTTTCAGTGACCTTTTTGCCGTCCAGATTGCGGAGCAGGGATTCCAGCACGATGCGGATGGAAACTGGCAGTTTGGAGATCTTGCCGACGCCCTGTTTTTCGAGTTCGGGAAGGGAGTAAAACTTGCCTGTGGCGCCAGTTCCAGTGGTGAAAGTGCTAGGGGTATTCATCGGGTGATACTCAGGGATAGCGAGCCTAGCACAATTGGCACCAAAATTTTGCAGGTTTTCAAGCCGATGATGGCGATTTATGGTCCATCATGACTTCCGATAAAATTCTGGACGGTTTAAAACAGATTGCCGCTCAAACGGATGCGAATGTCAGATCGCTGCTCCTGGCAGGTCTCGTTTCTGAATTGTTTCGTGAGCGTGGATTTGAACCGGTCGTCGTGGGAGGTTCTGCGATCGAGTTTTACACCGACGGAGCATATACCTCTGGAGACACGGATATCTGTTGGGCAGGCATCAGCGTCCCAACCCCTTTTGAACGTGCGGAGGTCATGAGTCAGATTCCAGGAGTCAGGGCTAACGGAACGAGATCCTGGATCATCGAAAATGCGTGGGTTGATCTTTTGGGGGAGCTCAGATCGTATGGTTCCCGGCCATTCACTTCAACGCTGACACCCTTTGGAGAAGTTGTTTTTATTTCCGTCGAGGAAGTCCTGGCCGAGCGCGTGTTCGCCGCACGTCGTTGGGTCGGTTTCAACGCGGAAGATGATGCCTGTGCCAAAAAACTGATGGCCAGTATTTTAAGAGGCGAGATCTCCTGTGATTGGGAGACGGCGCGGCAAATTGCCGCACTTCCAGCATATCGTTGTGAAAAAGAGCTTGAAGATGTAAAAGCGGAAGTCACTTCGGAACTGGAAACACCAAAGAAAAGAGTCTAAAATTGCCCCATGATCCGCACCACACTGCCCGTTGATCCTGAACGCTGCTACACCTGGGAGCAGTGGCAGGCGGGGCGTGCCGCCCGGCGGCGAACAGGGAATCTGGTGGCACCGGCCATCATCCGCCGCAAGGAGGGAGCCGACGACAAAAGACTGAGGGCTACCTATGGAGGCGAGCGCGGCCCCCCTTTTAACAAGCCGTTTGATCCTCCCGGCACAGAGGAACTTGGGAAGTAAGGAAACATTCATCCTGCCAGAACTTTCAGGCGTTGTTGAAACAAGCGGGTGCCTGGATTGCGTTTCCTGGTCTCGCTGATTCATCTTTATGAAAACCCTTGTCACCCTGCTCGCCATGATCACCTTTGCCGCCCCGGCTGCCGACCTTCAGGACATTCCTTTGAAGACCATTGACGGCAAAGACGCGAGCCTCAAAGACCACGCGGATAAAGTGCTGCTCATCGTCAATGTCGCCTCGGAGTGCGGCTATACCGGCCAGTATTCGGGCCTCCAGGCGCTGCATGACAAATATGCGAAGGAGGGTTTCGCAGTGCTGGGATTTCCCTGCAATGACTTTGGCGGGCAGGAACCGGGATCGGAGGCTGAAATCAAAACCTTCTGCACCAGCCGCTACAATGTGACCTTCCCCATGTTTGCAAAGGTCTCCATCACCGGCACGGACAAGCACCCTCTGTTCGCCGCGCTCACATCCACAGGCGAAGTGCAGTGGAACTTCGAGAAATTCCTGGTTGGCAAGAATGGCAAGCTCATCGCCCGGTATGGCTCGGATGCGGAACCGGAGGGCGGCGAAATCGAAGCTGCTGTTAAAAATGCGCTTGGGAAATGAAGCCCAAGAAGGCCTGAGCGGTAGATTTCCGAATCCGCCGCTCTTCACATGACGCAAATGCTTGTGTGAATGCGCTTTCTTTGACATGGATCCTGCTGATAGCATCCTCAGGTGAGCCCAGGCATATCCTTACCGACAGCAGAATTCATTTCGCCATTGCCCCTCACCAATTCATGACTTCACTCGAAATCAGCGATGAAACCCTGGTCCAGCAGGTCGGCCAGGGGGATGTGCGCTCGTTCGAAAAGCTGTATGACCGCTTTTCTCCCCGGCTTTTTGGGCTGCTGAGGCAGATGCTGGAGGATGAAAAGGAGGCTGAAGATGTGCTCCAGGAGGGGTTCCTTTACCTCTGGGACCATGCGTCCAGTTATAATCCGGACCGCAGCCGCGCCTTTACCTGGACGGTGATGATTTTCCGCCACAAGGCCATTGACCGCATGCGGGCCCTGGGAAGACGGGCCCGGGTGATGGAATCCGCCGCGTGTGAGCTGGCCGTTTTAGAACCCACAGCGGTGACAGCCGGAGAGACAGTGGACATGAAGGAACGGCAAAAACGGGTGCACACTGCCCTGAATGAGCTGCCCGGGGAACAACGCAAGCTGATCGAATTTGCTTTTTTGAAGGGCCTCACGCATCATGCCATTGCCGAATCACTCAATCTACCTTTAGGCACCGTGAAAACGAACATCCGGCGCGGCCTCCTGCGGCTGCGCGATTTGATGAAAGGAGGGCAGTCCTAATGGACGAACAACACGAAGAACTGGCCGCTCTGAATGCGCTGCATGCTCTGGATGATTCCGAGCAGAGCGCCCTGGAGATCGAGATGGCGCGCGACAGCGAATTGAGCGGCCTCGCCTTTGAACTGGACACCGTGGCCGCGACCCTGGCTGCCGCTGCGCCTGCCGTGAAGCCGCCGGCAAATGTCAAAGCGGCCCTGGTGGCCCAGGTGAGAGCCCGCAAAGCCACGCAGAAAAAAGAAAGCCGGAAGGCTGCCCAACCGCCCCGTTTTTATCAAGGGCTGACCTGGGGCATCGCGGCGGTGCTGGCCGCAGGCTGTTTCTGGCTTTGGACGGAGCGCAGCCACCTGGCCATGCAGGTCCAGGCCATGAGCGAGGTGGAAGAGGAAGCCCGGCGAAAGCTTATCGAGGTCCGCGATGAACGGGATGCCGCTGAGGCCAAAAATCAATCGGCGGCACAGCAACTGGCCAGGCTGCAAACGGAGCTGGAATCTGCCCGCCAGAGCGGCCAGGTGGCCCAGGAGCAACTGGCCACGCTGAGCGAGGAAATCGCCCAGCTGCGCCGCAAAGATGCCTTTGCCCAGATGCAAATCGCCACTCTGCAAAGCACCGTGGCCGCCTACAAAGAAGGCGTGGCCGTCGTCGTCTGGGACAGCGACAAAATGCAGGGCGTGCTGAAACTGGAAAAAATGCCGCCGGTGGAAACGGGCAAGGATTACCAGCTCTGGGTCGTGGATCCAAAGAATCCAGAGCCGGTGCCAGCAGGCATCGTCCGGGTGGATGCCCAGGGATTTGCCAGCGTGGATTTCAAACCTGCCGAAGTGGTCAGCAGCGCTGGCAAGTTTGCCCTCAGCATCGAGCGTGAAGGCGGCGTGCCCAAAAACGAAGGCCCGATCATCCTCATCGGCCCTTAGCGAAGCGAAAAAGGCGCACCGGACGGATGTCCGATGCGCCTTTGGAGGATGTCTAATCAACCTTGCTTACAGGCACTCGGCGATCTGGACGGCATTGAGCGCAGCTCCTTTCAGGAGCTGATCGCCGACGACCCAGAAGCTGAGGCCATTACCCAGGGCGCAATCGAGACGCAAGCGGCCGATGGCGCAGTTGTCGCGACCGGCGATGTCCAGGGCCAGGGGATAGACCTTGTTGGCGGGGTCGTCCAGCACGTCCAGGCCGGGGGCCTTGGAGAGGACTTCGCGGGCGATGGCGAGGTCCACCGGCTTTTCAAACTCGGCGCTGATGGAGATGCTGTGGCTGCGGAAGACCGGGATGCGAACGCAGGTGACGGAGGCGCGGAAGTCCGGGTGGTGCATGATTTTGCGCCCCTCGTTCTCCATTTTCATCTCCTCTTTGGTGTAGCCGTTATCCAGGAAGGAATCCACATGCGGGATGGCATTGAAGGCGATCTGATGGGGATACACATGCGGCTTGGAGTCCAGCTTGGCGGCGTCCCACTCGCGGTTTTCGGAAGCCCATTCGCGGCTCTGCTTTGCGAGTTCTTCGATGGCCTGGGCACCGGTGCCGGAGACGGCCTGGTAGCTGGAGGCAATAATGCGCTTCACACCAAAGGCCTGATGCAGCGGATACAGTGCCATGAGCGAGATGGCGGTGGTGCAATTCGGATTGGCAATGATGCCCTGGTGGCCTTTGACGTCCTCGGCATTGATCTCCGGCACCACCAGGGGGACGTTGGGATCCATGCGGAAGTAGGAGGAATTGTCCACCACGACGGCTCCAGCCTTGACGGCATGCGGGGCGAAGTCGCGGGAGATGCCGCCGCCTGCACTGAACAGGGCGATGTCCACACCGGCGAAGCTTTCTGGGGTCAGTTCCTTGATCGTCACGTCTTCACCCTTGAATTTCAGGGTCTTGCCGGCGCTTCGGGCGCTGGCGAGAAGGGTTAGCTGGCCGACAGGGAAGTGGCGCTGTTCCAGACAGCGCAGCATTTCCGCACCCACCGCTCCGGTGGCGCCGACGACTGCGACGTGCTTGAGGTTGCTCATGGTTGTGTGTTTTTAGGTTGGGGGAAAGGGGGCAGACAGGTTAGACCTGATGCGACGGATTGCAACACTCTGCTGTTGCCAGGGCATGTTTGCTGCATGTAGCCTGGATTTTCCTGCGTTTAATCCGTCCGTTTCAACCAACCATGAGCAAGAAGAAAGCTGCCAAGCCCGCCCCGAAGAAGTCCGCTGCCAAGAAGTCTGCTGTGAAAGCGCAGACGATCATGACGGAAAACCGCGTTTTTAAACCGAGCGCAGAATTTTCCAAAAAGGCCCAGGTGGGCAGCATGGCGGAGTATCGCCGGATGCATGAGGAATCCATCAAGCATCCCGACAAGTTCTTCGGCCGTGAGGCCAAGGAGCTGACCTGGCAGAAGCCCTACACGAAGGTGCTGGAATGGAAGTGCCCGAATGCGAAGTGGTTCGTGGGCGGAAAACTGAATGTCAGTGAAAACTGCCTGGACCGCCACCTCACTGGCGTGAACAAGACCAAGGCGGCGCTCATCTGGGAAGGTGAGCCGGGAGAAAAACGCGTGCTGACTTATCAGCAGCTTCATCGTGAGGTGTGCCGCTTTGCCAATGTGCTGAAGCGCAACAACGTCAAAAAAGGCGACCGGGTGATGATCTACATGCCGATGATCCCGGAAGCGGCGATCGCCATGCTGGCTTGTACCCGCATCGGCGCGGTGCACAGCGTGGTCTTTGGCGGATTCAGCGCGGAGAGCATCAAGGACCGCGTGATGGACTGCGGGGCCAAGATCATCATCACCTCCGATGGCGGCTACCGCCGCGGCAGTGTGGTGCCTTTGAAGAAGAATGTAGATGATGCGCTGAAGGCCAACGATACCGGTGTGGACAAGGTGATCGTCTTCCGTCGCACAGGTCAGGATGTGCACATCGAGCAGGGCCGCGATGTCTGGTGGCATCGTGAGCTGGAATACGTGGACGCCCACTGCGCTGCGGCGGCGATGGATTCTGAAGCGCCTCTTTTCATCCTTTATACCAGCGGCAGCACGGGCAAGCCGAAGGGCATTCTTCACAGCACGGGCGGTTACCTTCTGCACGCGCAGATGACCTGCAAGTATGTCTTCGATCTGCGCGCAGACGACGTTTACTGGTGCACCGCCGATGTGGGCTGGGTCACCGGTCACAGCTACATGGTCTATGGGCCGCTGGCTCTGGGTGCTACCTCCCTGATGTATGAAGGCGCGCCGAACTGGCCGGAGAATGACCGCTTCTGGCGGATCATCGAGGAATACGCCGTCACCGTTTTCTACACCGCACCGACCGCCATCCGCGCCTTCATGAAGTGGGGTGATGAGTGGCTGAAGAAGCATGATCTTTCCAGCCTGCGCCTGCTGGGTACGGTGGGTGAGCCGATCAACCCGGAAGCCTGGATGTGGTATCACACCCAGGTGGGCGGCGGCAAGTGCCCCATCGTGGACACCTGGTGGCAGACGGAAACCGGCGGTCACATGATCACGCCTCTCCCTGGCGCTACTCCGACGAAACCCGGCACCGCCACCCTGCCCTTCTTCGGCGTGGATGTGGCCATCGTGGACGATCTGGGCAATGAAGTGGGCAAGGACGAGCAGGGCAAACTGGTCATCCGCAAACCCTGGCCGGGCATGCTGCGCGGCATCTGGGGCGACAAGAAGCGCTATCAAGAAACCTACTGGAGCGAATTCGACGGCTGGTACTTTGCCGGTGACGGCGCCCGTCGCGACAAGGACGGCTACATCTGGATCATTGGCCGCATTGATGACGTTCTCAACGTCGCCGGCCACCGCCTGGGCACTGCCGAAGTGGAAAGCGCCCTCGTTTCCCACCCAGCCGTGGCTGAGGCCGCAGTCGTGGGCCGTCCGGATGAAATGAAGGGCCAGGGCATCGTCTGCTTTGTCACTGTGAAGGAAGGCATCGCCACCGGCCGCGAGCTGGCGGACGATCTCAAGAAGCACGTGCGCAAGGTCATCGGCCCGGTCGCCACGCCGGATGAGATCCGCTTCGCCGCTGCGCTGCCGAAGACACGCTCTGGCAAGATCATGCGCCGCCTGCTGAAGCAGATCGCCGCTGGTGAAGTCATCAAGGGAGACACCACCACCCTGGAGGACCTGAGCGTCATCGCCCAGCTCGCCGCCAGCGGAGAGGATTGATCTGGCCTAACAGGTTTTAAGTTTATCACAAAAAACCCGCGCAGTCACCTGCGCGGGTTTTTTGTGTGAAAGGCGGGACGCGTTCTCCTGTGATCAAACCACAATGTTCACCAGCTTGCCGGGGACGACGATGAGCTTTTTGACGGGCTTGCCTTCCATGAACTCCTGCACACGCGGGCTGGCCAGGGCGATTTTTTCGATCTCCTCCTTGGTGGCCTGGATGGCCACGCGGGCTTTGTCACGCAGCTTGCCGTTCACCTGAAAGACGATTTCGACTTCGTCTTCGATGAGGGCCGCCGGGTCATAGACAGGCCAGGTGGTGTCGCTGAGCAGACCGCTCACGGCCAGCTCAGGGAACTTGCTGGCGATGCGGGCATTCAGCTCTTCCGCGAGGTGCGGGGCAAAGGGGCCAAGCACTTTCAGGAAGGTGACGATGGCGGAGGCGGGTTTCACCGCTGCACCCGTGAAGGCATTTGTGCAGACCATCATCTGGGCGATGGCGGTGTTGAAGCTCAGCTTCTCAATGTCCTCGCCGCATTTCTTGATGGTCTCATGCAGGACTTTGGTCACCTGCTTGTCCGCAGGCACATCCTGCAAGGCGGCGGATACGCTCCACTCGCCTTCAGCATTCTGCTCCATGACCAGACGCCACACGCGGGCCAGGAAACGATACACGCCTTCCACGCCCTTCATGCTCCAGGGTTTCACCTGCTCCAGCGGGCCCATGAACATCTCATACAGACGCAGCGAATCGGCACCGTATTCTTTGACGACGTCATCCGGGTTCACCACGTTGCCGCGGCTCTTGGACATCTTCTGGCCGTCCTCGCCCATGATGAGGCCCTGGTTCACCAGACGCTGGAAGGGCTCCGGTGTGCTGACGTAGCCCAGGTCAAACAGTACCTTGTGCCAGAAGCGCGCATACAGCAGGTGCAGCACGGCATGCTCGGTGCCTCCGACGTAAAGGTCCACACCGCCGGGCTTGCCGCCGCCCATCCAGTATTTCTCCGCCTCTTCGCTGACGAATCGTTGGTTATTCTGCGCATCGCAATAACGCAGATAGTACCAGCAGGAGCCGGCCCATTGAGGCATCGTATTCAGCTCGCGCGTGGCAGTTTCAGAATACTTCACCCAGTCGGTGGCCTTGGACAGCGGCGGCTCAGGCGTGCCGGTGGGTTTGAAGTCCTCCAGCGTCGGCGGCAGCAGCGGCAGCTCCGTCTCCGGAATGGAGCGGTGCTCACCGTTCTCCCAAACGATGGGGAAGGGCTCACCCCAATACCGCTGACGGCTGAACAACCAGTCGCGCAGTTTGAAGTTCACCATGGCCTTGCCCACGCCTTTTTCTTCCAGCCAGGTGGCCATTTTCTTTTTGGCTTCCTTTGTGGCCATTCCATTCAGAAAACCGGAGTTCACGGCGAAGCCTTCGTTGGCAAAACACTCCGCAGGTTCCATCTCACAGACGGCCCCTCCTTCACCGCCCAGCTTCGGCGCAGAGGCAACGACCTCGCGGATCGGCAGGGCAAACTTCGTGGCAAATTCCCAGTCCCGTTCATCATGTGCAGGAACGGCCATGATGGCACCGGTGCCGTAGCCCATCATGACGTAGTCGGCGATCCACACCGGGATCTTTTCGTCATTGACGGGATTGATGACGAAGCCGCCAGTGAAGACGCCGGTCTTCTCCTTGGCCAGCTCGGTGCGCTCCAGGTCGGACTTGGAGCCGACGGCCTTTTGGTAAGCGGCCACAGCTTCTTTCTGCTCCGGTGTGGTGATGGCATCCACCAGCGGATGCTCCGGGGCGATGACCATGTAGGTCGCGCCGAACAGGGTGTCTGGACGGGTGGTGAAGACGGTAACGGTCTGGTCATTGCCGACCAGGGAAAACTTCACCTCCGCGCCCTCGCTCCGGCCGATCCAGTTGCGCTGCAGCAGGCGGATGCTTTCCGGCCAGTCCAGGCCGTCCAGTTCATCAATCAGGCGCTGGGCAAAGGCGGTGATGCGCAGCATCCACTGGCGCATGGGGCGGCGCTCCACGGGGAAGCCGCCCACCTCGCTCTTGCCGTCCACCACTTCTTCATTGGCCAGCACGGTGCCCAGCTCCGGGCACCAGTTCACCGGGGCCTCGCTCACATAGGCCAGACGACGTGCGTCAATCTCCGCACGGCTCAGACCCTGGGCTTCCAGCTCGCTGATGGGAGCGGCTTTGCCTGCCTCGTTCACATAACTGTTGTACAGCTTGGTGAAGATCCACTGCGTCCATTTGAAATAATCTGGGTCCGTGGTGTTGACCTCGCGGCTCCAGTCATAGGCGAAACCCAGGCGCTTGAGCTGGCCACGGAAGCCATCAATGTTCGCCTCCGTCGTCACGCGCGGATGCTGGCCGGTCTTGATGGCGTACTGCTCCGCCGGCAGACCGAAGGCGTCCCAGCCCATCGGGTGCAGGACGTTGTGACCCGTCATTTTTTTATACCGGCCGATGATGTCCGTGGCGGTATAACCTTCCGGGTGGCCCACATGCAGGCCCGCGCCGCTGGGATACGGGAACATGTCGAGCACGTAGTACTTCGGCTTGGACGCATCAAAGTCCGCGTCCCCCGGATTCGGGGTACGGAAAGCCTGTCTGGCGTCCCACTCGGACTGCCACTTCGGCTCAAATTCAGAAAAGGGGAATGCTTTACGCTGCTCGCTGCTCATACGGGGCGCGCAAGAAGGCGCGCGGGCGGCATTTCGCAACCAGGGAGTTTGACCGCCAAGCAGGCAGATACCGCGACGCGGCACCCATTTTCGCTCTTCACTTCATGCCCACCACCATCGAGTCAGGCCCCACCAGGTGCTGCATACGGCAGTCCTTGAAGCCCGCTTCCTGCATCCAGCCGATGCAGTCCGCGCCCGTGTAATCAAACCCACCGGGGGTCTCGATCAGCATGTTCAGGCTCATCAGCAGGCCAAAGGCATTTTGCTTCCGCTCGTCGTCAATGATCGCATCATACACCACCACCGCGCCGCCTGGAGGCAGCGCCTCGTAAGCCTTGCGCAGCAGCATCCGCTTCGTCTCCACATCCCAGTCATGCAGGATATGGCCGAACAGCAGCACCTCCGCCTGTGGCAGATCCTGCTCAAAAAAACTGCCGCCCTGGAAGGTCACCCGCTCCGCCAGCCCATGCTCCGCCACGTAGGACTCAAAAACTGGGCCCACGGGTGGCAGGTCAAAGCCGATCCCCTGCAAATGCGGGTTCGCCAGCGCAATCTGCGTCACCAGATCCCCCTGTGCCGTGCCGATGTCCGCGCAGCTTTGATAGTCAGCCCAAGGAAACGTCCTGGCGATAGCGATGTTCGCCCCACGGCTCACGCCCGACATCGCGCGGAGGAACTCACGAAGCCTCTCCGGCTCCGCATAGATGGCCGCAAAGGGGTCTGGCCCGCCGCCCTTGGCCTCATTTTGAGCCTCTCCTGTGCGCAGCGCGGTCGTCAGATTCCCCCAGAAACCGTAGAGCCGGTGATTGCACATCTCCAAAATGCCCCCGATGTAGCTCGGTTTTTCGCGGTCCAAAAACATCTCCGTCTCAGGTGCATTTCGATACACGCCCCCCTCGCAATGCAGAAAACCCAGGGCCACCAGCGCATCCAGGAAATCACGCGCACCCCGCGCATGCAACCCCAGCCGGGCACGTAAAGCCGCCTCATCTCCAGACTCCCGCGCCAGCGCCGTAAAGACTCCCAGTTCCACCGCCGTCAGCAGAGCTTTCGAAGCCCAAAACCCCATACCAGTCTGAAGAATGCGATCCGGAGAAAGTGTATCCATAGACCTCAACGCTACCAACCTTGCCTATCTTGACAAGTGCCAAGCAGGAAGGATGGCAGGGAATCCACCTGCCATAAACGATGTTGACCAGCCCGAACGGTTTACAGCTCCACCGTCTGCATGTGCTGGGCCACCTCCACGGTGCCTTCCGGGTGGCGCTCAGCCAGGGCTTTGCTGAAAACCTCGGACCGCTCGGGCTCGCCGTGGACGAGGAAGACGCGGCGTTTTGGACCTTTGATGCGGTCAAAGTAAGCCAGCAGTTCATTGTGGTCAGCATGGCCGGAAAAGGAATCCAGGGTTTCGATCTCGGCACGCACCTCAAATTCATCACCCAGGATGTTCACCCGTTTCTGCCCGCTGCGCAGCTTCCAGCCGAGGGTGTTTTCTGCACAGTAGCCGACAAAGAGGAGGATGTTATCCGGGTTGCCGACGTTGTTGCGCAGGTGGTGCAAAATGCGCCCGCTTTCTGCCATGCCGGACGCGGAAATAATGATGCTGGGGCCTTTGAGAAAATTCAGTGCTTTGGATTCATCCACGCTGCGGACCAGGCGCAATCCTTCGAAACCAAACGGATCATCCCGCATGAAGACCGCATCCCGCACCTCCGGTTTCAGGTCCTCGATGTGCAACCGGAATATCTCAGTGGCACGTACCGCCAGTGGGCTGTCCACAAAGGTGGGCACCGGGGCGAAGCAATTTTCTGCGCGCAGTTTGTCCAGGGTAAAGAGAAGCTGCTGGGTGCGCTCCACGGCGAAGGCCGGGATGATGAGCCGGGCACGGCGCTGCTGGACCTCCCGGATGATGTGGCAGATGTGCTCCGAGGTCTCCGCCGGCATCTCATGATGCCGTCCGCCATACGTGCTCTCCATGATGACGTAGTCCACATCCGCACAGGGAGCCGCCTCTTCCAGCAGATCATTGCCTGGCCGGCCAACGTCACCACTGAAGAGAATTCGGCATTTTTTCTTTGTGGCGTGGTCTTCCAGGTCCAGCACCACCTGCGCACTGCCCAGGATGTGCCCGGCATCAATGAAGGTGATTTGCACCCCGTCCGCGATGCGCATCGGCCGGTTATAGCTCAGCGTCACAAACTGCCGCATGCAGTTCTCCGCATCCATTTTGGTATAGTTCGGCGTCAGCAGCGGCAGGTCTTCCCGCTTCCGGTGCCGGTTCAGCCAGGCGATGTCACTCTCATGAATATGCGCCGCATCCGGGAGCATGATGCTGCACAGGTCCCGCGTGGCAGGCGTCGCATAAATGTTGCCATTGAATCCCTTCCGGCACAGGTGCGGCAAGTTTCCCGTGTGATCAATGTGGGCATGGGAAAGCACCACGCAGTCCACTTTTTCAGGATCAAAAGGGAAGCTGCTGTTCCTTTCCATGGACTCCTTGCGGCGCCCCTGAAACAGCCCGCAATCCAGCAGGATGCGGCTTCCGTTGATTTCGATCAAATGCTTGGACCCCGTCGTCGTCCCTGCAGCTCCGCAAAAGGTGATTTTCATGTTTGGTTGTACTACCTATCTCAGCGGAGTGTGTGGCAGGTGGCAAGAAGGAAAGCCGCTTTCCTTTTGCGGATCTGTCGCCAGCATTGTCACGCGAGTCTCTTTCCGCCCTCTCATGCCTTCCACCCTGCGCCGCCTCCTTTGCCTGATCGCCCTGCCTTGCGCCCTGCAGGCTGACTTTCCCCAGGTATATAACAGTGACCCCGGCGATACGCAGCCCCCGGGTCCGCAGGAAGCCCTGGCCATGCTGAAACTGCCGGAGGGTTTCCAGGCTTCCCTCTTTGCCGCCGAGCCGGATGTACAAAACCCGGTTGCCCTGGCCTGGGACCAAAAGGGCCGCATGTGGGTGGCGGAAAACTACACCTATGCCGAGCGCAGCATGCGCTTTGACCTCTCCCTGCGCGACCGCGTCATCATCCTGGAAGACAAGGATAACGACGGCCATGCCGAGACCCGCAAGGTCTTCACCGACACCGTCCAGATGCTGACCAGTGTGGAAGTGGGCCGGGGTGGCGTGTGGCTGATGTGCCCGCCGCAGGTTCTGTTCATCCCTGATGCCAATGGCGATGACATTCCCGACGGCCCGCCACAGGTGATGCTGGATGGCTTCACGGTGGCGAAGGACAACTACCACAACTTTGCCAATGGCCTGCGCTGGGGCCCGGATGGCTGGCTTTACGGCCGCTGTGGCCATTCCTGCCCCGCAAGCCTTGGCGTGCCTGGTACGCCCGATGACCAGCGCATCCCCATGAAGGGCGGCATCTGGCGCTTTCATCCAGAGCGGAAAACGGTGGAGGTCCTGACCCACGGCACCACCAATCCCTGGGGCCACGACTGGGATAAAAACGGCGAGATGTTTTTCATCAACACCGTCACCGGCCACCTCTGGCATCTCATCCCCGGTGCGCATCTGCATGATACCTCCCCTTCCCTCAACCCCTATGTCTATGAGCGGCTGGATACCATCGCCGACCATTATCACTTTGATACCAGCGGCTCCTGGCAGGAAAGCCGGGACGGCAAGGCCAACGACCTCGGCGGCGGCCACGCCCACATCGGCATGATGATCTACCAGGGCGGCCAATGGCCTAACCAATACCGCAACAAACTTTTTACCCTCAACATGCATGGCCGCCGGGCCAATGTGGAGCGGCTGGAGCGCCACGGCTCAGGCTACGTCGGCAAGCACGAACCGGATGTCTTCCTGACCGAGGATGAATGGTTCCGTGGCATCGAGATCAGCACCGGCCCCGACGGCAGCGGATACATTCTTGACTGGAGCGATACCGGCGAGTGCCATGACAGCACCGGTGTACATCGCACCAGCGGCCGCATCTTTAAAATCAGTTACGGCAAACCCGGCCCGCCACAGCCCGCCCAGTATCCCCGCTGCCTGATGGGAGAAGGCAAGCTGTCCTCTCTCTGGAAGCAATATCAAGAGGGCAAAACCACGACAGATGGACTGATGCAGCACCTCATGGATGAAGACGAGCACGTCCGCGTCTGGGCCATCCGCCTGCTCACCGACTTCTGGCCGCTGGATACCCTGACCAGCCAGCGTCCCGCCAAGGAGGTGTTTGATGAAACCATTTACACATCTTTGGTTAGTCTGGCCAGGACTGATCCTTCCAGCCTTGTCCGCCTCACTCTCGCCAGCACATTGCAGCGCCTGCCATTGAAACATCGCCCGGCTCTGGCCATGGAACTGGTCAAACACGCCGCTGACGCCCAGGATACATTCCTTCCGTCGCTCGTTTGGTATGGCCTCATTCCCCTATCTGAGAAAGACCCCATGGCATTGATCAACGTGGCACAAGCGTGCACCTGGCCAGACGCTGTCAGCTGGATCACCCGCGCCCTGGCTTCAAGAATCGAAACGCATCCTGAGCCGGTGAATGCACTGCTGAGCTCACGGCCAGGCGATGCCGCGATCCTCCAGGGACTCAGCGAAGCCTTCCAAGGCTGGCGCAAAGCCCCGAAACCGGAGGCTTGGGACAGCTTTATGACTCAAACCTCCGTCGGCAGTGACAAGGCAGTCCGCGAACTCTCCACCCTCTTCGGAGATGGCCGCGCCCTGGATGAAGTGAAGGCTCTCGCACTTGATCCCAAGGCCCCGATTGAAAACCGCATCGCCGCCCTCAAGACCCTGATTGATGCCCGGCCCGATGACCTCCGCGCCCTCTGCGAAAAGCTCATCGAAACACGCGGCCTCAATGGCCTCGCCGCCAAAGCCCTCGCCCAGTTTGATGATCCGGCCATTGGCCAGAAGCTGGCGACCAGCTACCGTAAGTTCAGTAGCGAGGACCGCCCCGGCATCATCGCGGCCCTTACATCGCGCCCTGCCTTTGCCAAGGTTCTGCTGGACCAGGTCGCCGCTGGCAAGATTTCCCGGGCGGACCTGTCCGCCTTCCACGCGCGGCAGATCCGCAGCCTGGGGGATGATGGCCTAACCAACCGTCTGACCGAAGTCTGGGGGGAGCTGCGAGACTCCGCCGAGGACAAGACGAAGATGATCGAAGATCTCAAAGCCCGCCTCACGCCCGAAGTCCTGGCCAAGGCCGATCTCAGCCAGGGCCGCCTCATGTATCAAATCTGCTCCGCCTGCCACATCATGTATGGCGAGGGTGGAAAGGTAGGCCCCGACCTCACCGGCTCTGGCCGCAGCAACATTGACTACCTACTAGAAAACATCATTGACCCTAGCGGCGTGGTCAGCGCCGACTACCGCATGAGCGTCCTCACCCTCAAAGATGGCCGCGTGCTCTCCGGTGTCATCGCCCGGCAGGATGCCCGCACCCTGACCCTGCGCCTGCTCACCGAGGAGACCACGCTTGAAAAAGCCGAGATCGCCAAACAGGAAACCTCTCCTGTCTCGATGATGCCCGAAGGCCTGCTCATGGCCTTCCAGCCCGACCAGATCCGCGACCTCATCTCCTACCTCATGCACCCTTCGCAAGTGCCATTGCCAAAGTAGTTTGTTACGCCAAAATCTCCTTCATCACATGTCCATGCACATCGGTCAGGCGCACGTTTCTGCCGCTGAAGAGATACGTAAGCTGCTCATGGTCCACACCCATCAGATACAATACGGTGGCCCACAGGTCATAAACGGTTTGAGGCTTGTCCACGGCCTTATAACCAAACTCATCCGTCTCGCCCAGAGTCGTGCCTCCCTTGATCCCGCCGCCGGCCATCCAGATGCTGAAGCCATAAGGGTTGTGATCACGGCCATCAGCACCTTGGGCAAACGGCGTGCGGCCAAACTCCCCGGCCCACACAACCAGCGTGCTGTCCAGCAGACCGCGTGATTTCAGATCCTTGATCAGGGCGGCGATCGGCTGGTCCACCTGATGCGCCATGTTGCCATGTCCTTTTTTCAAAGCACCATGCTGATCCCAGGGGTTCGCCGCCTGACCGCTGCCGATGTTTTGCGCCAGACAGCTCAGCTCCACAAAGCGCACCCCGCGCTCCACCAGCCGCCGTGCCAGCAGGCACTGCCGCGCATAGCCCGTCCTGGAGTTTTCAGGGCCGTCCATGCCATACATCTTTTTCGTCGCTTCGGACTCGCCACGGATGTCACACAGCTCCGGCACCGCCGCCTGCATGCGCCAGGCCATCTCATAGTTTTGAATGGCCGCCTCCACCTGGCTGTTCGCCCCCAGTTCACCGAGGAAGTTTTGATCCATCTCACCGATGAAATTGAGCCGCTGCCTTTGCAGCATGGCCGCCTCGCGTGGCTGGATGTTCAACACCGGCTCACTGCTGTCCGCCTTGATGATAGAGGCCTGATGCTGGGCTGGCAGGAAGCCATTGCCAAACAAGCCCACACCGCCATGCGGAGCCGTGGCACCGCCGCTTTGCAGCACCACGTAGCCTGGCAGGTCCTGCGATTCCGTGCCCAGTCCATAACTGGTCCACGCGCCCGCACTGGGATAACCCACAAAAGGAAAACCTGTGTGCATGAAAAAATTCCCCTGCGCATGCTCACTGAACTTCGCCGTCATGCTGCGCACCACCGCCAGTTCATCCGCCACACTGGCCATGTGAGGAAACAGATCACTCACCGGCAGCCCGCTCTGGCCATATTGCTTGTATCCCCAGTGGGAAGGCTGGATCACACCGTCATTGTTAAACTGCGTGCGCGCAGTCGCGAAGGGCGGCGGCTTGCCTGCATGTTTCTCCAGCATCGGTTTGGGATCAAACGAATCCACATGCGACACCCCGCCGCTCATGTAACAAAAGATGACGCTGCGCGCACGCGGCGCAAAACGCCGCGACCGGTCCATGCCAACCCCCGCATTGGCCTGCTGAGCCATGAGTCCGCTCAGGGCCGCAAGCCCAAAGCCCGTGGAGGTGCGGGACAGAATCTGACGACGTGTGAGGAAGGGGTTCATCTCAGATAAACGAATTCTTTGAGGTTGATGATGGAGAGAGCGAGGCTCTCCCAGCCGGACGTCCCGGGATCCACCCTTTCGGCATTCTCTGTTAGGCGGTTTAGGGAGCCGATGACTTGGTGCAGCTCGGTTTTGCATTGTTCCAGCTCAGCGAGCTGCGCTTCGCTGAGGGCATTCATGACGTCACGCTCGGTGACCAAGGTGCTTTCCAGATGCCGGGAAAGGGAGATCTCTTTTTCGCTCAAGGCCCGGTCGTAAAGCCGTGCCCGCAGGATGCGGCCTCGCAGCATGCGGTTGCCGCTCGGATTGCCATGGCGACAGCCCAGCAGCACTTCGGCATCTCCGGCGCTGAATTCGCTGACCTCCTTGCTGGCATAGGATTCGCCATAGCGCACCCCATCGCGATAGCCGGTAACTTTATTCCCCTGATACGTGATGGCCACGTGCACAGGCCGCTTGTCTGCCTCGTCATCAGGCGGTCCGCCAAACTCCTCGGTGCGCTTATGATTATTGCTGCCAGACAGCCACGCCTGAGGCGAGCGCTCGGCATAAACGATGGCATCAAAGACGCCGCCGCGACGATCCTGCACCGTCATGACACCGCCGCCTTTCTGATCCAGCGTGTCAAGCACCACCCAGGCCTCCAAGGTCTTGTCTGCCAGACTTTTTGTTAGTGGCATACTTCTGGCCAGAGCGGTGCGTCCATCCAGGATCAGGGATCCATCGGCGATCTTGGCAGCTCCTTCGAGCTTCAAGGGCAGGCGCTGAAGCGTATCCGATCCGTCTTTATCAAACGTCCACTCGGCATACGGAACGGGCGCATCGGCAGCATACGCCTCAGGCTTTTGACCGGACAGTTTCTCACGCACAGGATTCAGAATTTGAAGAATGCGCTTTTGCAAAGTCTCCTGTTTGGCCTCCATCGCCACCACCTCGTCCTGCTGCTGCCGGGCATAGTTGGCGGAGCTTTCCACAAATTTCCGGCTGGCTTCACGCTCCTTTTCAGCCGCCGGACGGCCCAGGGCCTGCATAAACATGAGGTTGATCCGCGCATCCTCTTCTGGCTCAGACAGTGCACGCCGCGCCCAGTGGCTGCTCCAGTCCATGATGACCGGATCATTCAGCAACGCCAAGGACTGGGCAGGCACGTTTGTGACATCACGCCGTCCGCGAGTGCTGGAGGGAACCGGCATGTCAAACGCACTCAAAAAGGGCTCCAGGCTGTTGCGGATGACGCCCACATAAATGCTGCGTCGTCCATCCTTGCCATACACAGGATCACCATACATCTGGTTATCCAGCTTGCCGGACAGCATAAGGATGCTGTCGCGGATGGCCTCCGCCTCCAGCCTGCGCACGGTCCAATGACTGAGCCATTTGTTTTCCGGGTCCTTTTGCGAAGCCAGGTCAGAGCCCTGGTCACTGAGCCGGAAGGCCTGGGTGAGCATGAGTGCCTTGATCATCTGCTTCACACTGCCGCCGCTCTTTTGAAAATGGTCGGCCAGCGCATCCAGCAGTTCCGGGTGGGAGGGCATCTCACCCAGGCGGCCGAAATTATCCGTCGTGCCGACCAGGCCCCGGCCAAACACATGATGCCACAAGCGGTTCACCATCACCCGTGAAGTGAGCGGATTGTTTTCATCCGTCAGGCTTTCCGCCAGCTCCAGACGTCCGCTGCCTTTGGTCTGATAAGGCGTAGAATCAATGCCATCCAAAAAGCGCCTTGGCACCAGCTCCGCAGGCTGTTTGTGATCTCCGCGAACAAAAAGTGCGGCATCGTAACTGTCCGCCTCCAGCACACCGGGCGCGCGCGCAGGCTGGGGCAGTTTTCCTTCCACTTCGCGGTAGCGCTTCAGCAGCGCCGCAGCCGCCGGGACCGCAGCCACATCGTTGGGCAGTTTCTCCTGGCGCAGCAGGGCCCCCAGGAGCTCTGCCTGTGAATCGTTCATTGAATTTGCCCGCCATGCCGCCACGGCCTCACGCGGATCTCCGCCTGTCAGCACGGCAGGAGGTGTTTCCTCCCCCAGGGTGATAAAGGCCTCCGTGATGCCGAACCACGAGCGCCCGTCCTCAATCGCCTGCACCGGCATGTCCGCTACGGTAGCCACCTGGAGAAACAGATCGTCCCCTTTCCAGTATTCGAGGTCCAGTTTATGCCAGCCCAGCACGGCATCCTTGTCCGCTTTCAGCTCCTTGGCACGATGAACCGTCCCCGTGCGCGGATAGTTCTGCACCACATACCTGGCCACCGCGCCTCCGGCTCCAGAAGTCCGCATCCACAAGGTGCCCCCTTCATTCCTAAAGCGGGGTGAGATGATCACGGCGCGGTCTTTCGTGGAGATCAGATCACTGAAATAGCCGCTGGGATGGATGCGCGCAATGATCCCCTGCCCTTCCAATGCGACACTGAATTCGCCAGCTTTTGTCACGCCTTGTTTGATCCCGTTGCCATCGGTGAACCAGGGTTCCTTTTGCAGATCCCAGATTTTGGCCGCAGGGGGCATCGTTCCCGCTTCCGGCATGGGTTTGGCAGGCATCTTCTCCACCGCCTTGCTCCAGACATCCGCCATTACATGCTTGATCTGCGCCTTCAGCCGGGTCAATTCTTCACGTTCTGCATCCCCCGTGCCTGGAGCGCTGACATCCACAATCGCCGGTTTCGTGCTGGTGAAGATGCCATACAGCGAATAAAAATCCGCCTGGCTGATGGCATCAAACTTATGGTTATGGCAGCGGGCACAGGAGACCGTCAATGCCTGAAAAGCCTTCGTCACTGTATCAATCTGGTTGTCTGTAAAGGTCACCAGTTCATCCAGGGAATCCGTCGGCGAAAAGCCGTGCAACACCATGCGTAGCTGCCCGATGCCCAGGGCACTTTCATTGAGCCCATTCTTGATCCGTGGCCTTGACAAAAGATCTCCCGCAATGGCCTCCCGCACTCTTTGCGGATAGGGCACATCCTCATTGAATGAGCGGATCACATAATCGCGGTACTTCCAGGCGTAAGGGATGCGGGTATCGCCCTCGCTGCCATGGCTTTCCGCATAACGCACCCAGTCCAGCCAGTGCCTGGCCCAGCGCTCCCCATAGGCCGGGCTGGCCAGCAGACGGTCTAACAAACTTTCATACACCCCATCTTTCCTGCCAAATTCCGCAACAAAAGCTTCCACCGCCTCCGGTGTCGGGGGCAGGCCTGTAAGGATAAATGTGGCTCGGCGGATCAGAGTGGCCGCATCGGCCGGCCCTGCGGCGGGCAGGCCCTCCTCCGCAAGTTTCGCCAGCCATTGCCGGTCAATCTCCGATGCGACTTCCTGAGCAGTCTCCCTGCCTGTCAAATTCCCCGCCTTCACGGGTTGAAAACACCACCACTGCTTGCGCCGCTCCAGCACGGCGCTCCAGTCCGTTTCCTTGGCCAGTTGTTCTGCCGACGGAGCCGAGTCACGTGGATCATAGGCCCCTTCGGCAATCCACTTTTCAAAATCAGCAATCACGGAGTCATCCAGCTTGGCGCCGTTCTTCGGCATCTTGAGGTCCTCATGCTCATGCCTGATGGAAGCCAGCAGCAACGAGGCCGTCAAATTGCCCGGCGTGATCGCCGCTCCGCTGTCTCCGCCAGCCTGCCAGCCTGGGCGAGAGTCCAGCAGCAGCCCGCCCTTTTGCTTGCCCGCCTCGCTGTGGCATTCATAACATTCCTGAGCAAGCACCGGCCGGATGCGGGATTCAAAAAACTCCACCTGCTCAGGCGTGGCGGCAACGGCAGAACCACTGCAAGCAATCAGCATCAGCAGTGTCGCGAGTAAGGGCGGAAAACGTTTCATGCCAGGAGCCTCCGGGTGATGGTTTCAGCGGCCTCTAAACACATACGCCCCACCTTCTCAAAACGGTCACGCTTCAGGCGATACGCCGGTGCCATCACGGTGATGGCAGCCACAGGATAACGATATTCATCCATCACCGCCGCGCCCACACACTGGATGCCTTCCAGGCCTTCGGACAGGTCCAGGGAATAACCGCGTTTGCGTATCTTCACCAGATCTGCCTCCAGAGCTTCGCGTGTGGCCAGCGTCGTCGGGGTGAATTGCTTCAGTGTCACGGCACTGAAAAACGCTTCCAGCTCCGCTTTGGGCAGATGCGCCAGCACCGCCTTCCCCGGAGCGCAGGAATACATCGGCACTTGCAGGCCCACCGTGCTGCTGACCTTGATCGGCTGTGTGGAGATGCACTGCTCCACCAGGGTCATTTTATGATTCACCCCCACGAGCAGCTGCACGGTCTCCCCTGTCTCGTCCCTCAGCCATTTCAGCGACTCCAACGCACACACCACCAGGCTTTTCTCGCGAACTTGTGGTCGGGACAGATCGAAAAGTTTGTTCGTCAAAACGAAACGCTTGTCATCCTCCCGCCGCTGCAAGTAGCCCCGCGCATGCAAAGTGCCCGCGATGCGAAAGACCGAATTCACCGGCAGCTCCAGATCCCGGGCGATCTCCGTGAGACTCAGCCCCATGCGATGCCGTCCCAGCAGCTCCAGGATGGCAAGCGTCCGCTCCGTGCCCGGAGCGGCAGAATTGTCGTCGAGCAGGATGGCAGTGTTCTCGTCGAGTGTGCGTTTCATTTCCAAATGTAGAAACGATTCTACATTTGGAAATCTATCATTCTGACTTTTTTACCATTTCAATCTCCCCCGCCGCCGCAACCACCGCAACCGCTGCTGCCACAACCGGAACTGCCTGCACTTCCACAGCCAGACCCGCTGCTGCAGCCGCTACCGCAACCATGATACCAGGTAACTGAATTGTCCCGGCGATGCAAAGCTGAGTGCAGCGTGCTGTAGGCTGGCAGATGGAGTGCTGCATAGCCACCCATCGCGACCAGCATGGCCACCTGGGCCGGATCCCCCATCAGGCCATTCCTTTCGAACTGGGCAGCCGTCACTGGCGGCTTTTTCCTGAGCTTCTTCCATAGCAGCTCACCGTCCGTCGTACGGTGGGATAGTCGTGTTACCCTCCATAGCAAAAACACGAGAGAAATGATCAGGAAGGCGATCAAAAAGGCAATCGGGCGATCCCGCGAGATTCCCACAAACACCTTTGCGACTCCCAGGAGCATAACCACCAGAACAGGGAGGGCCGCCATCCAGCGCAATCGCCGGAAACTGGAGGCACTTTCCAGCAGTCCTTCACGGGCCAGCCGGCCATGCATGGAATGAAGCATCAGGCGGGCGGTTTTGCGCACTTGGGCCGGGCTGATACTTATGCTCGCCGGCACGGCTTGCAGTACCCGCGCTTCGACATCATGCAGTTCCTCCTGCTCTGAGGATGGAGGTTCAGACCACATTTTAGCAGGGTTTGTACTAGCATCCACCTTTACCCGTTTTCGGCAGTAAAGCGCTGCCAGGGCCGCATCCACCACACGGTCCACGCCGCCCCCCAGAAAAGCAATGTCAAAACGGTCCGTCACGGATGAAGTTCGCCTGCCCGCACCTGTACGTGCCATGCGCGGCCACGCGAATGAAGCGATCACGGCCAGGGCAAAACTCACCGAATACCATTTCAAAAAATCGGCACCGCGCTTGTCCATGACCTCCAGCACAGGCTGGCAGGCGGCCAGAAAAATCGCGCCTAAAGCCATCATCGCGGCGGTCTGCACCGTCGCAGGCCGGGGCCATTTCAGCCATGCCGGCTTTGGCAGCAGCCAGTGGCGGGAAACGTCCACCCAACGGCTGGTCATCGGCTGAAAACGCTTTTCCGCCGGTGGCCAGATATCCGCGGGTGCGCTCTGTCCAAACAGGCGCGCATAGCTTTCCAAGGTGCGTTCATACTGCCGGTGAAACTTTGCCCCTTCATCTGGTCCGCCGGCGGTGGGCTCATGATGGAGAGGCCGCCCCAGGATATCCCGGCACAATGTTTCCCAGTAGGAACGAGTGTACACCATATGCAGGTGCCAGGCCTGGTCCACTTCCTCAGACGGCGTCACCGGATGCCCGGCGCGCTGGGTCAGCAGCAAAAAGCGCCTGTATTCAATAATCACCCTTGCTGCAAAGGCGTGGCTCCAGCCATTTTCACGGGCCAGACGGGTGGCAAAATCCAGCACCACCGGGTTGGGATGGAACTGGAACCTTTCCAGCTTCTCCCACAGGGCCTGGATCTCAGGCTGACTTTGGATCGGGTTCATAAGAATTTGCCCGCATCATATTCACGCCATGGCAAACCAGCACGAAGAATATCCGCCCCATTTTGGAATCCGGATTACACGCCATCTTTTCATTTCCAAATGTAGAAACGCTTCTAAATTTGGAAATCCTTCTATTAACCGCCCTCTTGCCGAAAGCTGCCTCCATACCCCGCCTCATACAAAGTGATTCCCAACACTGGAGCCATCGCCTCGAAGTGCTTGTCCTGCGCATACACCCGGCATTCCATGCGCTGGGCGATGGTGGCGATGAGCACATCATTGGCCGGGGCCGTGATGCCTGCATCCCGAAGTTTCCAGGAGTTGCGGACGGCGGCGATGTAGTCCGCCTCAGTTACCCTCACATAAGGAAGGCAGGAAAAGTCGGCATTGAGCATCTTACGCTCTTCTTGGCGTGCCCCTCCCAAGACTTCCAGCATTACTGGAGAGCACAGGCCTGCTTCATTTTCTGCCAGCAATCCTTCAACGGCCACTTTGACCTCCAGGCTGCCTGTGCGCCTGGAGGCCTCAATCCAAATGGAGGAATCAACGAGTACCATGGCCAATCAGATTTTTTCCAAAGATTCCAGCTCCTCATTGGTCATGGGATAGTCATAATATCCCTCCCGCAACCGCCTGCCGAATTCCTTGGCCCGCATCCGTTTGACATAATTCTCCACGGCCTTGGCAATGGCGGGGCTTTTGTTTTTTTCTCCCGTTAACTCCATGGCAGCCGTGATGATTTCGTCCGCAATTTCGACTGTGATTCTCATGACAATTGCTCGATAGCATCTTTCGACGGCCAGATAAACTTCCTTTTGCATCATTATAATCAAAAATAATCATCATTTTACATGAAATCCGTCATCGCTTTGCATCCTGGCCAGATCGAAATCCTCGATACTCCCCTGCCCTCGCCTGGTCCTTATCAGGCTCTGGTCAAAACTGAATGCGCCTGTGTGTGCAACCGTACAGACAGCGAGCTGCTGCATGGCAACTTCCCTGGCATGGAGGACAAGTTCCCCTTTGCGCTGGGTCATGAGAGCGTGGGTACCGTCGTCACCGTGGGTGAAAAAGTGCGCCACTTTGCCATCGGTGATCGCGCTGTGAGCGGGCTGAATTTTGACCTCCAGATGGAAGGCGTGGACTCCGGTTGGGGCGGCTTTGGTGAATACACCCTGGCCAATGACCACGAGGCCATGGTGGCCGATGGCGTGGCAGATGAGTCCCACGGCTGGTTCGAGGTCTATGAGATCCAGACGAAGGTGGATGCGGACATCCCGCCGGAGGAGGCCGTCCTGCTCTGCACCTGGCGTGAGGTACTGGGCGCCTTCCGCGACTTCCACCTGCAACCGGGTGATGACGTGCTGATCTACGGCGCAGGTCCCGTCGGACTGAGTTTTGTCAAACTGGGCCGCCTCTTCGGTCTCGGCTGGATCGGCATTGTGGACCGGCATGCCGACAAGCAGGCCAAGGCGCTCGCCTTTGGAGCTGATGCAGTCTTTGCACCGGGCGAGAAGATCGAGCGCAGCAAGAAGCTGGATGCCGTCATTGATGCCGTCGGCCACCCGGACATCCTCCAGCAGGGACTGCCCTTGCTGCGTCGTGGTGGTTCCCACTGCATCTACGGCGTGCTCAGCCATCCGGTCCTGCACATAGACAAATCGAAGGCGGATTTTAACTTCAACCTCTTCGTCCACCAATGGCCTACCCGGAAGTATGAAAAGGAAAGCCAGCCCCAGCTCTGCCATTGGATCCGCGAAGGAAAACTGACCTCCGCCGATTTCATCACCCACCGTTTTCCGCTGGATAAAATTGTGGAAGCCTTCGATGAAATCGCCCGCCGCAAGGTCATCAAGGCCCTCATTGAATACCCGGCAGCCTAATGCAGCCCGCAGTCTTCAAATCACCAAACTCGAACGCAGCTTCTCCCCCACCAGCAGCGCCCGGAAGCGCTCCTCATCACTCTCGCGGGTATCGCTGACCAGGCAGTAGCGGTAGTCGCGCCAGTGCTGGAGCTCCGCTTCGGCATTGAGCATGCGCAGTTCAAAAGCCTCCGCGCTTTCCGTATTGCGGCCGCTCAGGCGCTGGCGCAGTTCTTCCAGGCTGGGCGGCATCACAAAGAGGTCCGTCAGGCAGCGCGTGACCAGCTCGTCCTCACACCCGCGCACCTGGATGGCCCCCTGCACGTCAATGTCCATGAAGACATCCACACCCTGGCGCAGGTAGTCATAAACATAGCTCTTCAGCGTGCCATACCAGCGGTTGTGCACGCGGGCATATTCGAAGAATTCCCCACGGTCCACCCGTGCCAGAAAGTCCTCCTCAGAAAGGAAAAAATAGTCTTTCCCATCCACCTCACCGGGCCGGGGAGCGCGCGTGGTGCAGGAGACGGAAAACACCGCCGTTTCCCCGTCACATACCTTCCGGCATAGCGTCGTCTTGCCCGTGCCCGAAGGGCCGGAAACAACGACAAGCAGACCCAGGCGTGGAGACGAAAGATTCATGCCCCAGCGTTTAGCGATGCCCATGCCTGCTTGCAACTGAAAGCGCTACTCATCGTCCTTGTCCGCAGCCTCTCCTCCCGCACCTTCTTCATCCTTTTGGATGCGCTTGAAGTGCAGTTGAAGAACACGGCGCAAGTCAGCCTTCGTCGTCGTCACTTCGTAGTCCTCAATGATGACCTGCTCCCCCACCTTGGGCAGATGGCCGAGCAGATGCGTCACATAACCACCGATGGTCGTCACGTCCTCACTCTCGATCTCCAGCCCCGCCTGATCCGTCAGCTCATAGAGGTTCAGCATCCCCTCCACGATAAATTCATCGTCATTCACCCGCCGGAACTCGCTGTTTTCCTGGTCAAATTCGTCCTGGATGTCCCCCACGATCTCCTCCATCACATTGTCCAGGGTGACGACACCCACCGTGCCGCCGTACTCATCCACCGCCAGGGCGATGTGCACATGCTTGTCCAGGAAAAAGCGCAGCAGCTTGTCAATAGGCATCATCTCCGGCACCATCGGCAGATCCCGGCGGATCTTGCGCAGGTCGGCGCTCGGTTTGCCGATCAGCGCCAGGAGATCCTTAATGTGGATGAGTCCGATGCTGTGATCCAGATGCCCTTCCACCAGCGGATAGCGGGTGTGCTTGCTGTCCACCGCCACCTTCAAATTGGCCTCAAAGGAGTCATCCGCATCCAGGGAGATGACCTGGTTCCGCGGCGTCATCACATCCCGCACGCAGCGGTCATTCAGCGCCAGCGCATTCAAAAGAATGTCCTTTTCCGTCTCGGTGACTTCGGATTTCTGGCTCTCCGCCACGATGTGCCGCAGCTCCTCTTCCGAGTGCGCCAGCTCACTTTCCGAGGCTGGCTCCAGGCGGAAAAGCACCTTGAGAAGCCAGTTGGCCGCCCCGTTGAGCACCCAGATGGCTGGCTTGAACATCACATAGAAAAAATGCAGCGGCGCACTGATCACCAGCGCCGTGGCCAGTGAACGGCGGATGGCCAGGGACTTCGGGGTCAGTTCACCCAGCACCACGTGCAGAAAAGTCACAACACCGAAACCGATACCAATGGAGACAGAGGAGATGACCGCATCATTCTTCACGCCCATCATCCACATCAGCGGCTGGATCACGCGGGCCACATACGGCTCCCCCACCATACCCAGGGCGATACTGGCCAGGGTAATGCCTAGTTGAGTCGCTGAAAGATAGCCATCCAGGTTTTTCAGCGCCTTCCGGGCCACCTTGGCGCTGACATTGCCTTCTTCCACCAGCTCATCCAGCTGGGTGCTGCGCACTTTCACAATGGCAAACTCCGCCGCCACAAAGAAAGCATTCAGCAGCACGAAAAACATCACCAGCACCGCCGACCACACCACCTCACCCGCCGTCAGGTTCCATTCATGGATCACCTCATGGGACCCTCCGCCCATGGCGAAAAGGTGGAGAGAGTGAAAAAAAGGGTTCATGGGGGAGCGCTGACAAGGGAGGCAACAGCAAGATCAGAGCCGTTCATAGCTGCCATCACAGCGCTTTTCCAAGATGGTAAAGCCCGCTTTTTTAGCGTCCGATGTGGACACGGGCTTGGTGTATTTGGGTGTGGAAAACCCGCTGATGAGCTTTTTCACCGGATTCCGGCAGAGCGGGCAGTGGGTCAGCGGAGCACGATCCATGGGGCGGCGCAGGTCAAAGCCACGCCGACAGGAGGGACAGCCCTCCTCAGGATTCTCCGCGATGTAGGAATACGTGGGCATAAATGGATTATCCACGTCTCCCCAGAGCAGGTCCAGAGAGACTTTCCCTGGACAAGCGACGGGCGCTTACCAGCTGGACTTGGTGACTCCGGGAATCAGGCCGGCAAGGGCCATCTCACGGAAGGTCAGACGGGACATCTGGAAACGACGCAGATAAGCGCGACGGCGTCCGGAAACGCGGCAGCGGTTGGTCAGGCGGGTCGGGCTGGCATCACGGGGCAGCAGGGCCAGGCCCTGGTGATCACCATTCGCCTTCAACTCCGCACGGAGTTTTGCGTACTTTTGGACGGTCTTCTGTTTGCGCTTCTCGCGCTCAAGCCAAGCTGTTTTTGCCATAGGGGCCGCGAAGTTGCCTCAAACCGCACACTTCGCAAGGAGAAATTTCATTTGTCATGCAGACGGATCATGGCATTTTAGGGCCTCATGATCACTGGAATCCTTGTCGCCGTCGCTTTCCTACTGCTGGGTGTGTTTGTTTTCGCCTATTTGCAGAAGGCCTGAGCCTCGTTTCGCGAAAAAGTCAGTCCTCCCCGTCAGCGCGGGAGATCCCGGCATAAAGCTCTGGGAAACGACGCTCCAGAGCCTTGGGCGTCACGTAGCCGATGAGTTGCGCCTCCCCCCAGTCGGTCAGCCCCCAGTAAGCATGGGGCAGTGCCAGCAGCACCGCCGTGCAGGTGGGCATTTTAGGCACATGCGCCCTCGCCAGGATGCGCTCGGCAAAGTCATGGAGGCCCGGATTGTGGCCAAAAAGCATCACATGCTTCCATTCCTCATCCAGTTGCCGCACCACATTCAGGATGCGCGGTGCCTCCGCCAAATACAGGGATGAATCCAGGATCAGCGATTCCAGCGGCATGCTCGCCACCTCCTGCATGATCCTGGCCGTGGCCAGCGCCCGCGCCGCCGTACTCGTCACCAGCCGCTCCGGCGGTGGAATCAAAGCCTCATTCTCCCCCCCGCCAAAATACGTGCGGTGCAGAAAAGACGCCATCGCCGGTGCCGCCACCAGTCCGCGCTCATTCAGCGGACGGTCATGATCCGCCAGCCCGGACTGGGTCCAGCTGGATTTGGCATGACGGACGACGGTGAGGTACTTCATTATTAGATCGTGGCGGGTCCCTCCTCGCATGATGGATGCCAAGTGTCAAATCGCAGCCGCCAGATGGAATGGATGTGCTGTCTTCACAGACTCCACCTTTGTAAACATCAGAAAAAAATTCCAGCGGGGAGCCGCGATCTTCTGTCATATTGTGGCCGATTGTCATTCAGGTGCCTGTTTTTACATGTCTTCAGCCTCCGCCACCCTCCTGCTGGCCCGCATTCACGGGCAGATGCTTCGGCATAGGATCTCTCATGGGCTGGCATCCAACCGGCTGCTCATCCTCACCATCGGAGGCTTTCTGGGGCTGTATTGTGTGGCGGCGTATGTGCTGGTGGCGCGGGGACTGGAGTTTGTGAACCGGATGCCGCTCTTCGGCCCGCTGCTGCTGGAGCGGCTCATCTACCTGCTGTTCTTTTTCTTCTTTGTCATGCTGGTGCTCTCCAATGCCACCATCACGGGCATGGGGATGTTCCGCCGCAAAGACATGGACTGGCAGGTGGCCCTGCCCCTGCCCTACCGCAGCCTGGTGCTGTGGAAGACGCTGGAGGGCATGGCCCTGGCGAGCTGGGGGCTGCTGGTGCTGAGCGCGCCCATCCTGGCGGCGCTGGGAGGGCTTTACCATGTGGGGCCGGCGTTTTACCTGCTGGGAGCCCCGGCGCTTTTATGCCTGGTGACCATCTCGGCCAACCTGTCCTCCTGGGCCCTGCTCTTCCTGGTGCGGCATGCGCAGCGCTGGTGGTGGAAAATGGCGGCGCTGCTAGGCCTGTGGATTCTGGGCAGCACTCTCCTGCGCTTTTTCTCTGCTCGCGAGCCTAGGCTGGACGGCCAGGGCGGCAGTGACCTCGTCTCCAGCCTGCACGGAGTGCTGCAGCATACGGAGATCTGCATGCACCCGCTGCTGCCCAGTTCCTGGGTGGCGGAGGTCATCCTGGCCTCGGGGCGGGGTTTGTATGAACAAGCCGCCTTTTTTAATTTCGCGCTGCTGGCCAATGCGCTGTTTGCCCTGACCGTTACCGCGCGCCTGGGCGGCCGTTTTTTCTACCCGGCCTGGGACCGGGTGATGGCTGCCGTGCCGCTAACCCAGCCTCAGGCGGCCAAGGAAGCCTGGTACCTCCACCCTGAAAAGGCGGCCCGGCGCACCTGGATGCAGCGCATCTGGGGTCTGGAGCGCGCTGAGCACGCCGCCATCGTCAAGGATGTCCGTACCTTCCTTCGGGAGCCGACGCAGTGGGGGCAGAGCCTGCTCATTTTTGGCCTGCTGCTGATGTACACCTCCAACTTGCGGCAAATGGGCTACGATCTGCAAAGCCCTTTTTGGATCATCGTCATCAGCCACCTGAACCTGCTGGTCTGCTGCCTAGCCCTTTCCACCCTGACCACCCGGTTCATCTTTCCGCAGTTCAGCCTGGAGGGGCAGCGGCTGTGGATCCTTGGGCTTTCCCCGCTTTCCCTGGAGCGGGTGCTGAGCTTGAAACTGCGCCTCAGCGCCGGCGTCATGGGACTGCTCACCACGGCCCTGGTATTCACCTCCAGCCTGTCCCTTTCCCTGCCCTGGCAGCGAACGGTCTTTTTCTGCGCAGCGGTGATGATGCTCAGCTACGGGCTGAACGCCCTGGCGCTGTCCCTGGGGGCCCTGTTGCCGAACTTTCGCGAACCGAACCCGGCGCGCATCATTTCCGGTTTCGGCGGCACGCTTTGTCTCATCAGCAGTTTTTTGTACATTTTGTTCAGTGCCACCGCCCTCGCCCTGCCGGAGGCGATGCGCTGGAAGGCCCAGGCAGCAGGAGCTTTCCCTTCACCTCGTTCTGCTTTGATCCAGGATCTCTCCGCTCTGGGTTTCGTCCTGTTTCTCTCGTTACTGTTCGGAGGATTACCCTATTGGCTGGCAAAAAAACGCACGAAAAGTCTAGATTATTTAAAAGAGCTGTAATATTACTGAGTCTGAAATAAAACTCATGACAGCCATGGCCCGCCGCTCTCCCGCTCTCGCTACGGTTCCCGCCGCTGAGGATAACAACATCCTACGCTTCGACGAAGCCCCCGAATTCTCCGTCGGTCATGCGGAGGAGTCTCCCATGGAAGACATGGATCAGCAGGTCCGCGAGGCCCAGCACCGCCTCACCCGCCTGCGCGCAGAACAGGAAGAGCTGGAGCACCAGCGCAAGATCCTGGAAAACCTCAAGCAAAAGCAGGAGCGCTTCATCGCAGGACGCAAAGACATCACCGAAAAGCTGGATCGCAGCCTGCGGGTCATCACCGATGACCTGGAGGAAGCCCGCCGCCGCGCCGAGGACCTCGCCGCCACCCAGCAGGAATTTCACGACCGTCTGGAAGAACTGAAAGTGTTCTATCCCGAGCGCTGGCACCGCAACCAGCTCGACCAGGAACTGGACAAGGCCATCTCCGCCCTCATCGAGGCCGAGACCAGCTTTGAAAAAGGCATCCGTCGCGTCACCTCCCACCGCGCCGTGGAGAGCGCCCACCACCGCCAGGACCTGGACGAAGCTGGCGGTGAAGGCGAATACAGCGTCACCGGCCGCTTCTCCCAGTCCCTGTCCGGCAAGGATGACCTCATCACCTGGACCCGTCGCGGCTTTGCCTTCACGCTGCCGCTCATGGTCACCGTCCTGATCGCCGTCATTCTGGCCAAGCTGATGTTTTAGCACCCTCCCGTCCCTATGAACAAACGCGTCGCCTCCCGTCGTCCGAAAACCGTTCAAACCGCCGCCCAGGAGATCCAGCCTGCCCGGCTCAACCAGTTGCGCAGCCGCTCCCGTAGCCTGCAGGAGGAGATCCATACCCTGGAGTGCGCCATCGTCGCCGCCCCCAGCGCCATGCGCCGCCGCCGCCTGGCCACCAAGGACGTGCTACCCGCGCCCGAGCCTCTCTTTTCCAAAAAGTCCCTCCGCTCCCCCCAGCGCATCCCCCTGCACATGCGCAAGGCCGCCAGCCGCCGCCGCATGGCTCTCGTCATCGAGTTCGCCGTCGTCGTCGCCACCCTCGCCGCCGCCCTGGGCTGGATGAACCAGTGGTTCAACTGGTGGACGTGAATTGGGGCTAACTGATGAGGAATTGATTCGGGGTGAATGATTCCCCGTTGCCGCCGCGCCGTTGCTTTTCACAGTGGGCTTCCACCCATGCCCACGCCCCCTTTTCATTATCAGGAACTGTTTGAACTCGGTCAGGATGACACTGAATACCGGCTGCTGACGAAGGACCACGTCAGCGTCAAGGAATTCAATGGCAAAGAGGTGCTTTGCGTGGAGCCACAGGCGCTGACGCTGCTGGCCAGCCAGGCGTTTCATGACATCAATTTTTTCCTCCGGCCCAAGCACTTGAAACAGGTGGCCGCCATCCTGGACGATCCGGAAGCCAGCGAGAATGACCGCATGGTGGCGCTGACTCTGTTGAAAAATGCGGATGTCTCCTCTGCCGGTCTCCTGCCCTTCTGCCAGGACACAGGCACCGCCATCATCATGGGGAAAAAGGGCCAGCAGGTCTGGACTGGCAGCAGCGATGAAGCCGCCCTGTCCAAAGGCGTGTATGAGGCCTACACCGAGAACAATCTGCGCTATTCCCAGAATGCGGCGCTGGACATGTTCACGGAGAAGAATACCGGCACAAACCTGCCCGCCCAGTTCGACCTGTATGCGACGGAGGGTGAGGCGTATAAGTTCCTCTTCATCTCCAAAGGCGGCGGCTCGGCAAACAAGTCCTATCTCTACCAGGAGACTCGCGCGGTGCTGAATCCGAAGAGCATCGTCCCTTTCCTCACGGAGAAAATGCTATCCCTGGGCACAGCGGCCTGCCCACCGTATCACCTCAGTTTTGTCATCGGCGGCACCTCCGCCGAGGCGACGATGAAGCATGTGAAACTGGCCTCCACCAAGTATTACGACAACCTCCCCACCACAGGCAACGAGCATGGCCGCGCCTTCCGTGATGTGGAGCTGGAAGCACAGATGCTGGAGGCAGCTCGCACCTGCGGCATCGGCGCGCAGTTTGGCGGCAAATACTTCGCCCTGGATGTCCGCGTCATCCGCCTGCCACGGCATGGGGCCTCCCTGCCCATCGGCATCGGCGTCTCCTGCTCGGCCGACCGCCAGGCCAAGGCCAAGATCACCCGCGACGGGGTCTTCATTGAAAAGCTGGAGATGAATCCGCTTCAATACATCCCGGAAGAGCTGCGGCACCGGAAGGATACAAACGCGGTGCGCATTGACCTAAACCAGCCCATGGCCGCCATCCGTGCCGAACTGAGCAAACACCCGGTCACCACCCGGCTTCTCCTCAACGGCCCCATTGTGGTGGCCCGTGACATTGCCCACGCCAAGCTGAAGGAGCGCCTGGATGCCGGTGAGCCGCTGCCCGAATACTTCAAGGAGCATCCGGTGTATTATGCCGGTCCTGCCAAGACCCCGGCAGGCATGCCCAGCGGCAGCTTCGGCCCGACGACGGCCGGTCGCATGGACAGCTACGTGGACCTGTTCCAGTCCCAGGGCGGCAGCATGGTGATGATCGCCAAAGGCAACCGCGGCCAGCAGGTCACGGATGCCTGTAAAAAACACGGCGGCTTTTACCTGGGCAGCATTGGCGGCCCGGCGGCCATCCTGGCCAAGGAGAACATCAAAAAGGTCGAGGTGGTGGAATTCCCTGAATTGGGCATGGAGGCCATCTGGAAAATTGAAGTGCAGGACTTCCCGGCCTTCATTTTGGTGGATGACAAGGGAACAGACTTTTTCCAGAGCGTCGGCACCGGCTGCACGGTTCACCATTGATTGAATGACCGATTGCAGATCCAGGGCTGCGATTTGGTAGCCCTGGGCGTGTCACTACATTTTGTTCCTTTTCTGATTGGATTGATCCAGTGCTTCTGCACTGCCTTCTCTTCGGATGTGGAAGAGATAGGAGTAAACTGCCTTTGGGCTCAGGACCTCAGATTCTGTAACAAAGACAAGACTCATGTCCCCGCCTGAGCGGCACGAGTCTCAACCCTAGCCAGGCGCACCCACAAAAAACGGAGCCGGGTGGCCGGCTCCGCTGGGGGAAATTGGGAATAAGGATTTCCCGAGGCTCAATTACTTCTTGATATACTTCTCAGGGTCGGCCTTGAATTTGCCAAGGCAGCCTTTGCAGCAGAAGGCGTATTCTTTGCCACCGTGCTTGGCGGTCAGCTCAGCCTTCACAGGCTTGCCTTCTTTCACCGGGCATTCGGTATTGACGGGAGCGGCGGCAGCGAAGCTGGCCATGGCGCTCAGGGCGAGGATGGAGAACAGAGTTTTCATGAATGAGGTTATGCTAGTTATCGTGACGATGCCATGCCTGACGGCAGGACACTGCAACAACGTACGAACGCGGGCATTTCTTTGTCTTACTTAATTTTTCTCGATCCGATGGACAAAACCGCTCTCCCTGGCAAGGAAAGGGCTGCCACGTGACCGAACCCGACTCCATCGCCAGCTCCACGCCCATCCACGACGCCCGCGAGGCGTTGCGGAAGTATTTTGGCTTTCGCGAGTTTCTGGACGGGCAGGAAACGGTGATGGCGAATGTGCTGAGCGGGCGGGACACGCTGGTCATCATGCCCACGGGCGGCGGCAAATCCCTGTGCTACCAGCTCCCGGCCATGGTGATGGAGGGGGTGACGCTCGTCGTCAGCCCGCTCATCGCGCTGATGAAGGACCAGGTGGATGCGCTGGAGCGGCGCGGCATCCCGGCCACAGTCATCAACAGCACGCTGTCGCTGGCGGAGCAGCAGGAGCGCATCGCGGCGCTGCGGCGGGGGGAGTACCGGCTGGTCTATGTGGCGCCGGAGCGCTTCCGCAGCCGCCTGTTCCTGAGCGCGATGCAGCAGGTGGAGATCGCCCTGTTTGCGGTGGATGAGGCGCACTGCCTGTCGCAGTGGGGGCATGATTTCCGCCCGGATTACTTTCGGTTAGGCGAGGCGCTGACCGCCCTGGGCCGTCCGCAGGTGGTGGCCCTCACCGCCACGGCCACGCCGGAGGTGCGGGAGGACATCGCCCGCGTACTGGACCTGCGGGACCCGTTCATTACCATCCAGGGTTTTGAGCGGCCCAACCTGAGCCTGCACATCACCCACACGAAGAAGGGCGATGATAAGTACACGCGGCTGAAAAAGATCGTCGAGGACTATAAAAAGGGCATCATTTACTGCTCCACCCGCAAGCGCGTGGAGGAGGTGGGCGATGCCCTGCGCGAATTCGGCATCCGCGCCATCCAGTATCACGGCGGCCTGGATGACAAGGAGCGGGAGGACCGGCAGAACAAGTTCATCTCCAAAAAGTACGACATCGCCGTGGCCACGAATGCCTTTGGCATGGGCATTGACCGGTCGGATGTGCGCTTTGTCATCCACTATGACATTCCCGGCAGCGTGGAGGCCTATTATCAGGAGGCGGGCCGAGCCGGGCGCGATGGCGAGCCGTCCCACTGCGAGCTGTTTTTTAACTTTGCCGATACCAAGACGCAGGACTTTTTCATTGATGGGAACAACCCCACCATCGAGACCATCCAGAGCATCTACCAGGCCCTGCTGAATGCCGCCAATGAGCAGCATGAGGTGGAGCTGAGCATCGATGACCTGACGGACCGCGCCGGGCTGAAGAACAGCATGGCCGTGGGCTCCGCGCTCAGCCATCTGGGCCGCGCGGGCTACATCGAGCGCTACGACATCCCTGGCAAGCGCATCCGCGGCACCCGGCTCCTGCAGCCGCAGGTGCTGACGCGCAGCCTGAAATTTGACGTCACCGCGCTGCGTGAAAAGGAGCGCCGAGATCGCTCCAAGCTGAAGGCCATGGTGGACCTCTGCTATGACGAGCACCGCTGCCGCCAGGAGCAGATTTTGGCCTACTTTGGCGAGACGGAAAGCCAGCCCTGCGGCACCTGCGATGTGTGCCGACGCAGCGGGGTGCAGGTGGCCAGGGAAGGGGATGCGGCGGAGGTGACGCTGCTGCGCCAGGCGCTGAGCGGCATCGCCCGTATGTCCACGCGCCGGGCGGATGGCACTTGGGAGGGCCGCTTTGGCAAAGGCCGCATCATCCAGATGCTGGTGGGCAGCAAGTCCAAGGAGATCGTGGATGCCGGACTGGACCAGCTCAGCACCTACGGCCTGCTGAAGCACATCGGCACGCATGGGCTGCACCCGCTGTTTGCGGAGATGGAGCGGCAAGGCCTCATCGAAACCAGCACGGGTGACTACCCAATGGTCACCCTGACGGTGAAAGGTGCGGACGTTATGAAACGCGGAGCCAATGTCCGCATGATGTGGCCCGCCACCGCGCCAAAATCCAGCACGCCGCTGAAGCCCGGCACGAAGCTCACCCCGGCGGAGATCTCCACCCGCGAGCTCGGGTTTGACGACGCGCTTTTTGAAAAACTGAAGCGCCACCGCAATGTCCTGGCCATGGCCGAAGGCGTGCCGCCGTACGTCATCTTCAGCAATCAGACCCTCGAGTTCCTGACCCGCCTGAAGCCCACCAGCATTGAGGCCGGATTAAAGATCCGCGGTGTCGGCGACAAGAAAGCCCAGACCTACCTGCCGGAGTTCATCCAGGTCATCAAAAAGCACGGCTGAGAAGGAAGGCAGCCTTGCGCGGCAGAGAATCGGCGGGAGGATGGAGGAGCAACTGACCCTTTGACCTTTTCCCAATGAACCTGCGCTTCCCTTTCCTTTTGTCCGTCCTTTTGACCACCTGCGCCCTGGAGGCCGAGATGCCGGAGGCGCTGCCGCTTTGGGAAAAAGGGGCACCGGGATCGGAGGGGAGGATGGCGGAGGCGGAGCGGACGGAGGGGAAGAATGTGGTGAATGTCCACAGCCCGTCCATCACGCCTTTTATTCCGGCCAAGGACGGCACGGGCGTGGCGGTGATCATTGCGCCGGGCGGCGGGCATTCGAAGCTGTGCCTGGGGCATGAAGGGTATGCGCTGGCGGAGTGGTTCCAGGCGCGCGGCATCGCGGCCTTTGTGCTGAAGTACCGGCTGGCCCGCGAAAAGGGCAGCACCTATACCATCCAGGACCACGCGATGGCGGACATGCGCCGGGCCATCCGTACGGTGCGGACGCGGGCCAAGGACTGGGGAATCAATCCAGAGCGCATCGGCGTGCTGGGCTTTTCCGCAGGCGGCGAGCTGGCAGCGTTTGCGGCGATGAAGAATGATCCGGGCAATGCCGAAGCGACGGAGGTCATCGAGCAGGCCAGCAGCCGGCCGGATTTCCAGGCGCTGATTTATCCGGGCACCTCCGGCCTGTTCTCAGCGGAAAAGGGCATGCCGCCGCTGTTCATCGCCTGTGGTTACGGCGACCGCCCGGACATCGCCGAAGGCATGGCCACGCTGTATCTGAAATACAAGGCTGCCGGAGTGAAGGCGGAGCTGCACATTTACAGCAATGCCGGCCATGGCTTCGGCTACAAACCCGATTCGACCACCGCCGCCGGCCGCTGGCCGGAAAGGTTCACGGAATGGCTGCAGGACAGCGGGCTGCTGAAGTGAGGGGGCAACGTCTTGACATTCGGGGATCTGACATCACTTTTTTTGCATGGAAACCGAAGCTGATACGCCGCCGAAAATCCAGGCCAAGCTGGATGAAGCTGCCCATGGTACCTTTATGGAAGGCAGCCGCGCTTCCATCGAACTCATCATCGCCCGCAGCGGAGGCGAGACCTCGACGAACGCCTCTGAAAAATAGGTTTCCCTATTGTCTCAACTTTGGTTAGAACCTCTTTGCTGGCGGCGTCTATGTCCGCAGCAGAGATGAGCGCTGATTTCCATCCAGTACTGTCGCGACGCCGGTTCATCGGCGGGGCGGGCGTGGGCTTGTCCAGCGTCGCGTTTTCGCATCTGCTGGGAGCGGAGGCGATGGGCGCGAGCACGGGCGGGCAGCGGTCGCATTTTCCGGCGAAGGCGAAGCGGGTGATCTGGCTGTTCATGCACGGCGGGCCCAGCCATGTGGATTTGTTTGATCCCAAGCCGGAGCTGATCCGCCATGCGGGCAGGCCGCTGCCGGAGAGTTTTGGCCCGGTGGAGACGCGGCGGAAGGTGGCGCAAAATCCGCTGCTGGGGCCGGTGAAACCGTTCCGGCCACGCGGGAGGAGCGGCATCGAGATCAGCGATTTCCTGCCGCACATGGCGGAGCTGGCGGATGAGATGTGTGTGATCCGAAGCTGCCACGGGGACAGCGTGAACCATCCGCAGAGCGTGTACCAGATGAATACGGGCTCCATCCTGATGGGCAAGCCGAGCCTGGGGAGCTGGGTGGCGTATGGCCTGGGGTCGGACAATCAGAACATGCCGTCCTTTGTGGTGATGCCGGATCCTGGCGGCGGGCTCAAGGGCGGGCCGCCGGCGTGGGGCAACGGCTTCCTTCCGGCCACGTATCAGGGCACAACGATGCGGCCAGGTGAGAACCCGATTTTGCATCTGAACCCGGCCCATGACCGCAGCCCGGCCCGGCAGCGGGCGACGCTGGACCTGGTGAACCGCTTCAATGCCCTGCACCAGGAACGGCGCGGGGAGGACACGCATCTGGATGCGCGCATCCGCTCTTATGAACTGGCTTTCCGGATGCAAACAGCGGCCCCGGATACAGTGGACCTGTCCCAGGAATCCGAGGCGACGAAAAACCTCTACGGCCTGGACCAGCCCGTGACGCGGGAGTTTGGCACACGCTGCCTGCTGGCGCGGCGGATGATCGAGCGCGGCGTGCGATTTGTGCAGCTTTATTCCGGCGATACCAATGGCTGGGATGCGCATGAGGACGTGCTGAAAAATCACACCGACTACGCCGCCCGGACCGACAAACCGGTGGCCGGCCTGATCCGCGATCTCAAGCAGCGCGGCCTGCTGGAGGACACGCTGGTCATTTGGGGCGGCGAGTTTGGCCGCATGCCGATGAGCGAAAAAGGCGTGGGCCGCGACCACAATCCGTGGGGTTACTCGACCGTGCTTTTTGGTGCCGGTGTGAAGCATGGCCATGTGCACGGAGCCACGGATGACATCGGCCTGCGGGCGGTGCATGACAAGGTGCATGTGCATGACCTGCATGCCACGATTTTGCATCTCCTGGGCATGGATCACGAAAGCCTGACCTACCGCCACAATGGCCGTGACGAGCGGCTGACGGATGTGGCCGGTCATGTGGTGAAAGGCATCCTTACCTGACCGTGATGAAGGCGCTCCACTGGCTTTCGTTGTTATGCCTGGCGGTCACGTCCGCACAGGGCCGCGCCATCCGGGCTTCCAGTGATCCGGTCAAGGATGAGCCGCCCATCGCGGAGAAGGACCGGCAGCACTGGGCCTTCAAACCGCTGTCGGATGCGCCTAACCAAAAGAATGATCAGGCAGGCCAAAATCTGGATGCGCTGATCCGGGCGCGGCTGGCAGCGGCGGGGCTGAAACCATCGCCCCAAGCGGATGCGGCGACGCTGATCCGCAGGATCACCTTTGACCTCATCGGCCTGCCGCCTGCGCCTGAGGAGGTGGCGGTGTTTGAGGTGGAATTTAAAACCGCGCCTGCCGCAGCATTGAATGCCCTGGTGGACCGGCTGCTGGCCAGTCCGCGCTATGGCGAGCACTGGGCGCAGTGGTGGCTGGACATCGCCCGCTTTGCGGAAACGGACGGCTTTGAGCATGACCGCGAGCGCAACCGCGCGTGGCAGTACCGGGACTGGGTCATCGCCGCGCTGAACCAGGACCAGCCGTTCGATGACTTCGTGCGCCAGCAGATCGCCGGGGACCTGCTGCCGGAGGGGGAGGTGGCGGCCACAGGCTTTCTGTTTTCCGGCCCGGACATGCCAGATCTGAACAACCAGGACGAACGCCGCCACGTGGTGCTGAACGAGATCACCAGCACGGTGGGGTCCGCCTTTCTTGGCCTAACCATCGGTTGCGCACAGTGCCATGATCATGCGTATGATCCGGTGAGCCAGGCGGACTTTTACCGGCTGCGCGCCTTTTTTAACCAGGCGGTCGTGCCCAAATCCGACCGGCAGCTTGGGCCGTCGGTGCGTGAATTTACGGAGGGCGTGCCTGCCAGCGTGGTCTATGTGCGCGGAGACTTCCGGCGGCCTGGGCCGGAGATCCGGCCGGGCTTTCCACGCATCGGCGGCGGCCTGGAGATGACGGCGGCGGACCGCACCGGACTGGCCCGGTGGATCACCCGCGCGGACAACGGGCTCTTTCTGCGGGCCACGGTGAACCGCCTCTGGCAGCAGCACTTTGGCCGCCCCATTGCTCCCACGCCGGGCGACCTGGGGCTGCAAAGCGAAGAGCCCACGCACCCGGAGCTGCTGGACTGGCTGGCCGCCGAGCTGCCGCGTCAGGGCTGGAGTTTAAAGCGGCTGCACAAGCTCATCCTCATGTCCGATACCTATCAGCAGGCCACGCAGCCACCCGGCATGGACGCGGCGGCGGTGGACCTGTATGCTGCCATGCCGCGCCGGCGTGTGAGCGGGGAGGTGCTGCGGGATGCGATGCTCAGCGTAACCGGCCAGCTTCATTTCAAAGCGGGCGGCCCGGGTGTGCACCTGCCGCTGCCACGGGAGGTCAGCGGCACGCTGCTGAAAAAGCAGGCCCCGGTGGTTTCGGCGGCGTCCGAGCAGCGCCGCCGCAGCATCTACGTCTTCGCCCGGCGCAATGCGCGGCAGCCCATTTTTGAGCTGTTCGACCGTCCGGATGCGCTGGCCAGCTGCTCACGCCGCCAGCAGTCCACCACGGCTCCGCAGGCCCTGCTGCTGATGAATTCCGAGTTCAGTCTGGAGATGGCCGCCACCCTGGCGCGTCAGGCCGTGGCAAAACACGGCTCCGATGCCGCAGCGATCCTCACCTGGGTGACGGAGAGGTGCTTTTCACGGAAGCCGAGGGATGTGGAGGTGGCCCTGGGCCAGGATTTCATCCGCGAACAAACGATGCTGACCGGCAGCTTTGAGGCGGCGGTGGCGGACTACTGCCTGGCGGTGATGAATGCGAATGAGTTTGTGTATGTGGATTGAAGGGGGGTGAGTGAGGGTGGGATTTCGACCCGTTCGCCAGCCCTGCCGGCTCAGGAGCTGGGCATGAGCACGGAGCGGGGAGAGATGAAGGTCTTGAACCAGGTTTTGATGAAGAGGCAGGAGTGCTTACCCAACTGGACCCGGGGTCAGTCCATCGGCGGAATGCTGGCGCGGATCTCTTCAAGGAGGGCGCGGGTGCCGTGCTGGTCGCACCAGTTCTCGATGTAGGGCCAGTCGAGGTTGGGGGACTGGACGCCAATCATCTCGCGGACGTCCATTTTATCCCGGTCACGTTGCCAGCGGAGTTTTTGAATGATCATGTCCTCGGCAGTGGGTGTCCACGCCTCCCGCTTGGAAAAGACAAGCCGTCTCTGAGTCTTGCGGTCCCACATGGACAGATGGTGAGGGTCCTGGCTTTTGATGAAAAGCTCCACTTCGAAAGCCGTGGTTCGGTGCTGGAGAATGAAGCGCTTGGTGCCCGTCAGGCTCTCCAAATAGATTTGCGGGTCCAAGGTAAAAAAGGGATCCACGGCCTTCAGGAAAGAAGTGAATTCCGGTTCATGAACATCAATCACGAGGTCGAAGTCCTTGGTCGCCCGTGGAATGCCATAGTTCATGGAGGCAATGGAACCGCCTACCATGTATTTGATCCCGGTGCTTTCGACGCAGTCCAAGATCAGATTGACGCACTTGGTCTGATTCATAGGACTTTGCGCGGTGGAAAGAAGATGCCCCGGTCGTCCATGTGGCGGAGGCGGGAGAGCTTTTTCCTCAGTATCTGGGTCACTTCTTCATCCGTGGCATCGGGGTGGTCATGGCGGACGCCGCTTTCCATGACCTCATAGGAAAAGTCCATGAGGTCCATGGCTTCGGCGAAGCGTTCCTCTGGCGTCATTTTGCGGGCGCGCATGATCTGGTCCCGGTGGATGGCGTCCACCATCGGGCGGAGGCCAGGGTGTACGGAATCGAAGTTCATGGGAGAAGTTTAGCCACGGGCTGGCTTTTGCCAAGCGCGGAAGTTTACAGAGGCAGGGCAATGAACAGTCCTCGATCCTCCAGCGGCGCTGGCGGTCCAGGCGCTGGGCGAGGATGCGGCGGGCGGAACAGATGAGAGCTTCAATCAGGCACGCTTTTGGATTGACGAATGTTTTGTCGTGCCGAGGCAGATGTTCCGGCCTGCGGTTACGGGCAGGAGTGCCCGCAGTACGTCAAAACGCCCCCGGCGTGGCCGAGATTCGGCAGGCACGCTGGGGGCGCTGGGGGGCTAACAAGGATTGCTCCTTGAAATATTTACCCTTGGCCGGGTTTAGAAGGTCAGCAGCTCAGGCAGCAGTTCCACGCGACCGGAAAGGATCGGTGAGGTCTTGGCAGTCTGGCCTTCGACGGGAATCTGCGGCAGCAGGAAGTAGCCTTTGGCGGTGGTGCCATCGTCACTCCGGACCAGCATGGCCTGGAACTTCACGGTGCGTTTCAGGCTGCCGTCCACCAGCTTGAAGCTGCCGGTCAGGGCGCCGGTGGCGGGCTTGAAGGCGAGCGTGGTGCGGGCCGGGTTGGCCTCGCTGCCGAGGGCGGGAACCACCGGCTTCAGGGTGGGCCGCGGGAAGCGGACGGAGTTCACCAGGCTGGGGTTCAGCGCGGCGAGTTCAATGCCACCACCAGTGAAGATGAGGCTTGAGGGAGGGGTCGCGGCCGGCAGGCCAAGGACGATGCCTTTGGCAGCACGCGCCATGTATTTGCCTTCCACATTCAGGGGGATGAGGGTCAGCGCGGCGGGATACAGCCGGCCGGTGGTGGCAGGCTTGGTCAGCGAGAGGATGCCTTCGATGCTGTTTTCGGCAATGTCGCCGGACGCACCATTGGTCTGCTCCAGCATACCGGAGATGCTGCCCTGCTTTTTGGCCAGGGGCGCATAGACCAGGATCTCACCGTCGGTGCCCAGGAAGGCGGTGGTGGTCAGCGTGCTGCCGTCAGCCGCCTTGCCCACCACCTTGGTGCTGCCGTCCAGGCCGATGGTAATGGCGGCGAAGCCGTGACCCTGGGGTACCTGCGGGTCGGCGGAGCCCGCCTCCAGCGCCACGGTGTAGTAGCCCATTTCCTGGCTGGCCGGTGTGAGCACACGGTCATAAACCTTGCGCCAGCCGGTGACGGGCGCCACATCCGCGCTGATGCTGATCTGGCCGTCCAGGGTGTCATCGGACTCCAGGGTCAGGTTCACCACGGTGCCGTCTTTCAGCAGTACATTCAAAAGCGGTGTAGTGCCGACGGAGGTCGTCAGGAAACCTTTGCCGCTGACGGTCTTGCCGTTGCGGATCATCTTGACGGTGAAACTGCCCTTGGTGGTGGTCTTCACATCCACACGACCGCCCAGGTTGCTGTTCAATGCATTGTTAGGCTGAATGTAGCCGACATAGGTGCCGACGGCGGAATTAGGCAGCGCCTGCACGGTCAGCGTGGTGATGTAGCTGGAGGAGATGCCGCCGCCGGCCTTCACCGTGACGCTGATCTGGTACACGCCCGGGCTGCTGATGCGGCCGCTGAGCACGCCGGTGGCGCGGTCCAGTTTCAGTCCGGGGGGCAGGCCCTTCACCGTGGCCGTCGTGCCTTCAGGCAGATTCAGGTTCACGGCATACTCCTGGCTCACCACCGCATCGGGCAGGACGGGTTCTGTCACAAACAGAACTGGCGTAAACGATGCCACGTCAGAATAGCTGACACCGGCGGCATTGATGGCATAGGCGCGGAAGGTGTAAGGCTCATCTGTCTCCAGACCGGTAACATTGGTGGTAAAGGTGCCGGTGGTGGTGCCTGCGGCGATCACTTTGGTCACCTCTTCCCCGTCAATTTCCGGAGTGGCATTGTCCGCCGTAATGGCGTACACCACACCGCGCTCGGTGATGGCGCTGCCGCCATCTTCCGTCACTGTGCCGCCCAGGGTGGCGCTGGCGGGGCCGATATCAGCCACCGTCGGCATCGTCACCAGCGGAGCGCTGGAGATGGAAGACATGGCCAGGCTGGATAGCGGCACACTGACCGTGCCCAGGCTGGTGGCCACGCCTGACGTCAGGTCCAGACGGTAAAGCTGCGTCCCGCCTGCATCCGTGGCTGTGAAATAACCCACGCCCGTGGCGGGATCGCTTGAGTTGGCAACCACCACATCACTAAGGATGTCGAATCCAACAGGAACGGCAAAGTCCAGTGCTGCGCCGCCTGCCAGGGTCACTGGGACGCCTGCTGTCTGCGTGCCGACGTTAGGCGGGTTCTGAATGTAGAGGCTGTTGGTCGTCGCATCCAGCGTGTACTGGGTGGTCACCGCTGTGCCGTTGAAGCTGTTGGTATAGGCCGTCGCGGAGATCGTCGTGGTGCCGCCATTGGCGGAGCCGTCCGTGTTGATGCCAGCCACGCTGTCTGCCGCACCGCCCTGGTTGCCGTCCACCGGCGTTCCGGTGATCTGGTTGGCGCGCATGTTCAGGCCTGTGCCGGTGACGATCCGCATGCGGTCCACCGTGGGGTTGAAATCAATGTCATAGCCGGCGCTGACAGGCGGAAAGTCCACCGGATCACCCTCTTCATCCACATAGGCAATGGAGCCGGGAATGCCGACGACCGTGACGGTGGCCAGTTGCGGGTCCACCAGATAGATGCTGCCGGTATCCGTCTCCGGGTTGATGCCCAGGGCATAAAGCTGGCCCGTCGCGGGCCGGTAATCCACTGCCACCAGGGTCTCACCGGCGGTCACGCCGGTCACCGCTGCGGTCGTGGTTTCCTCCGGGGTCAGCGGATTGAAGCGGACCAGGGTCAGCCCGATCTCATCCAGGCCGAGGGCGCCACCCGTGCCGGCATTGATGGCCAGGCTGCGTGCCTCCAGTGCGCCCACCAGCGTAACGGCCGCCGTCGTCAGATCTATCTGGTAAAGGCCGCCCGTGCCCCCCACGGTCAGAACCGCGTAGCCCACACCGGCAGTCACTGCGGTGTTGGAGGCTGCTGTGGCCACTCCAGGAGCGATGTCAAAACCGCTCACAGAGGCGAAATCCAGCGGATTGCCGTTCAGGGTCAGCTGAATCCCCATCGTCTGGTTGCCATTGTTAGGCGGGTTCTGGATGTAAAGAGAGTCTGTGACCGAATCCAGCGTGTACTGGGTGGTGATGCCGCCATTGTTAGGCGTGCTGTTGGTGTAGGCTGTACCGCTCACCGTCGTCGTGCCGTCATTGGCAGCGCCGTCCGGGTTGGTTCCCAGCACCAGCGGATCACCATCCACCAGCGCACCGTTGTTTGGGTTCATGCGGAAGTTCAGCCCGGTCTGGGACATCACGCGCACGCGGTCCACCGCCGGATTGAAGTCAATGTCCCAGGTCGTGTCCGGGAGGTCCACCGTCTGCAGCCCGTCGCTCAGGCTGTCGGGGCTTCCCAGTGGCACCGCCTGTCCGGTCTGTGGGGAGAGACGGTACAGTTGGACTGTATCCGCCGTCGCATTCACCCCCAGCGCATACAGCGCCTGGTTTTGCGGCCGCACATCCATGGCCACCAGCGTATCCCCCGCCTCCACACCCGTCAGCACTGTCGGGGCGCCTGGCGTGCCCGGTGCATCCAGGGTGATTGTGGCCAGCTCGCCGGCGGGCGTCAGCACATAGGCCGGAGTCGCCGGGACCTGAGCCAGGGCGGGCAGGGCCAGGGCGGAAAAACAGGCCAGCAGGCAGGCGCGGACCCGCCCTCCAGAAGCAGCCCGCAGCAATCCGGCAGAGGGCGTTGTCCCGTGGGGTAAGAGAATGTGTCTTTTTTGTTTCATAAGGGTATGTTTGTTCGCGGGCGCACAAAGAACCGGTTGTCACCGGGAGAAGAAAAAACCCCATTCTCTGCGCACCTGGTTTGTCCGATGCCGCATCGGCATCGGATTCAAAAAACCTCAAAAACGAATTAGGCTTATTTTATACCTATTGGAAACGCCTGGGGCAAAGCATCAGGAAGAACAAGATTTCAACATTCTCATCATGAAGAATACTGGCATCAAAAAAATCGCAGGCCAAAAGCTGCGATACGGCCCCCCTTCCGCGCGTTCATGTCCTCATCATGCGCCGTCTTTTTCGTTTCCTTGCCGTACTCATCGCGCTCAGCTCTGCACTTTTTGCCCAGGAGAAACCCAACGTTGTCATCATCCTGGCGGATGACCTGGGTTACGGCGACCTCAGCTGCTATGGGGCCACGCAGATCCAGACGCCGAACATTGACCGCCTGGCGGCTGAAGGCATGCGCTTCACCGATGCGCACTCCGCCGCATCCGTCTGCTCCCCATCACGATACGGCCTGCTCTCCGGCCGCTCCCCGTGGCGCCTGCACAAAAAGGGGAATGACTACGCCTTGGAAAAAGACCGCCTGAACATTGCCTCCCTGCTCAAGACCCAGGGCTACCGCTCCGCCGCCATTGGCAAATGGCATCTGGGCTACAGCAAGGACTGGAACAAGCTGCCCATCACCGGCCCGCTGGAGGTGGGTTTTGACTACCACTTCGGCGTGCCACAGAACCACAACGACCACTACCGCGCCTTCATTGAAAATCACGACCTCGTGGGCCGTCAGCCCGGTGTGCCTTTTCAGGTGGTCAAAGGCAAAGACTTTCCCGAAGGCATCGCTGAATTCCGCGTGGAAGACCAGGTGGACACCACCCTCACGGCCAAGGCCACTGGCTTCATCCGCGAGAACAAGGACCGCCCCTTCTTCCTCTACTTTACTCCCTGCGCGCCCCACACCCATGTCACCCCCGCGGCCACCTTTCGCGGCAGCAGCCAGGCCGGCCTTTTTGGCGACCACATCCAGGAACTGGACGCGCATGTCGGTGAGGTCCTGGCGGCTTTAGAGGAACTCGGCCTAACTAAAAGTACGCTCGTCATCTTCAGCAGCGACAACGGCAGCACACCCAATGACTTCAAAGGCACGCAGAAAACAAAGCTCAACCTGGCCAGCGAAGCCGGTGGCGTGCGCGAAAAGGCCCGCTCCGCCAAGCGCGATGCCCGTGCGCTCGGCCACATGACCAATGGCCCCTGGCACGATGGCAAAGGCACTCCCTTTGAAGGCGGCCACCGCATCCCCTTCATCGCCCGCTGGCCCGGCCACATCCCGGCGGCCAGCACTTCCGCCCAGACTCTCTGTCACACTGATCTTCTGGCCACCACCGCCGCCATCGTCGGAGCGGAGCTGCCCCAGGATGCCGGGGAGGACTCCTTCAATCTCCTGCCCGCGCTCCTCAATCCCGCCCTTTCTACCCCCGTCCGCCGCTACACCATTATCCAGGGAGACACTCGCGACAATGCCCTCGCCCTCCGCTCAGGTCCCTGGAAGTTCATTGAAGGCAAAGCCGCCGACGGCCAGACGGATACGCAGCTCTACGATCTGACCCAAGACCCCGGCGAAACCCGGAACATCTCCGCCGAACATCCGAAAATCGTCAAGGAGCTGAGCGCCGCCCTCGCCACCGCACGCCAGGATGGGCGGACGAGGAAGTGAGGTGGCGGTTAGCTCAACGATAGAGGGCACGCGTTCCGTTGGCTGAATGCTCGCGCAGAACTGTTCTGTCAGCCCCCTCCCCAAGGCGCCCTAACACTCTTAGACCGGCCTTAAATCATTAGCCGGAAAACGCGAAATGCACTCCCGAGCACTTCCAGATTGAGCCTCCCGGCCAGCCGCGTAGCCTTGCAGGCCCTTCATGACCGACAAAAACGCCATTGCTTCCAGCACCGTCGTCAAGAGCATCTTCATCAATGCCTGCCTGGCGGCGGTGAAGATCATCACCGGTGTGGTGGGCAATTCCTATGCCCTCATTGCGGATGGCATTGAGTCGTTGAACGACCTTTTTTCTTCCCTCGTCGTCTGGTGCTCTCTCCGCATCGCCAGCCGTCCTCCCAGTGACCGCTACCACTATGGCCAGGGAAAGGCGGAGCAGCTCGGTGCCCTCTTTTCCGCCGTCTCCCTGCTGGGCGCGGGGGTGGTCATCGTCATCCAGAGCGTGCAGAACATCTTCACCCGCCATGAGGCCCCCGCCTGGTTCACCCTGCCCGTCCTCATCGTCGTTATCATCACCAAAGAACTGCTTTCCCGCTACGCCCTGGAAAAGAGCGAGGAGACCCTGAGCACCTCGTTGAAGGGGGATGCCTGGCACCACCGGTCGGATGCAATCACCTCCGCCGCAGCCTTTGGTGGGATTCTTGTCGCGCTCATTGGCGGCCCCGGTTTTGAAAAGGCGGATGATGTCGGCGCCCTCATCGGCTGCGCTGTTATCGGCATCAACGGCTATCTACTCTTAAAGACTGCCCTGCATGAAAACCTGGACGGCGCGCCCCCGCCGGAGCTGCTCCTGAAAGTCCGCCAGGTCGCCGCCGCCGTGCCGGAAGTCCTGGGCGTGGAAAAGCTGCGCATGAAAAAAATGGGCCTCGGCTATTTCATGGACATCCACATTGAGGTCAGCCCGGTCAAAACGGTCGAAGAAGGCCACTCCATCGCCCACGCCGTCAAAGACGCCCTCCACAGCCAGGTGCCCCAGGTCAACGACATCGTCACCCATGTCGAGCCCTACGATGGGCCGCTGCCTGAAGGTAAAACAACTGCCTGACCCCGGCCATAAGTCAAAAAAACGGCGCAGCACCCCAGAGGGCACCGCGCCGGATGGACGGAGAGGCTTATTCCGTGATCTTCACCGAGACGGGCTTCAGTTTCTTGCCCATTTTCTCGACCTGCACTTCCAGGTTCTGGCCTTCCTTCAGGGCGTCGAATTCCACCTTTTTGCCGTCCTGGGTCAGTTCCGTGTCCTTTTTCAGATAAAGCTCCAGGATCTTGCCGTCAGCGGTTTTGACATAAATTTCCTTTTCACCGGGATCCACCTTGTGGGCCTTTCCCTGATAGGTTCCAGATTCCACCACATCGGTTTTGGCGATTTCCGCCCCCTCCGTTTTCTTGTCTCCGGCGTGGAGAGATCCGAGAAAGGCAAAGGCGATGGTGGCGAGGATAGCAATGTTTTTCATCATTCAGTAAGGTTAGGTTTTGGAGCCGGGGCCTCCGCCTTCAGCGGCAGGGAAAACCGGCAGTTGAATTTTCTTCGCCCCCCGTCCGCCGTCTGCGCCCATGCCGGCTGAAAAACTTCCCTTTCTCCCCCGAAGAGAAAAAGTCATCCCTGATCCAGTTCCCTTGCCGGTCCATGATCGCCATTCTGGCTTTCACTGCATCGGCAGCATCAACGTCTTGGACTGGTCTCCGCGTAAAACCCGCACAGAGACTTCTTCTCCGGCCATTTTATTTTTGAGCAAATGTCCCATCACACGGCTTTCAGTATGCCGGTTCGTCAGGCCATCCAGCTCCACGATGACATCCTCCTTTTGAAATCCGGCTTTTTTTGCCGCCCCATGACGGCCATGCATCCCCATCCCTTTCACCCACAGAGCCATCCCCTGGGTACTCAGACCACGGGTTTGGCGTTCCGCATCCGTGAGGTCCACCAGGATCAGGCCGCCAAGAGCCATGGCCCGCATGGACCAGGCCGAAACGCGCGCTGAGTTGTCCGTCTCTAGCTTCCATCCCTCCGCCAGAGCCAGTTTCACCGGCACTTTTTGACCTCCACGCCCAACCAGGACATCCAGCTCAGTCGCAGCTTCCGGCGTCCGGTGCAGGATCCAGCTCACATCCGCCGTCGAGACCAGACGCTGCCCCGCGAGGCTCATAAGAACATCCCCTGGCTGCAAGCCTGCCGCCGCCGCCGCACTCCCCTCCTTAACTTCCAAAACCCGGGCCACTTCATCCGCTGCAAGAGTCAGCCCCACCGTCTGCGGGGCGGGCATCGGGTATATCCATTCGGTCGGCAAAGGCTGTTTTTGCTCCCGGTAGGAAACCCGCAGGGAATCCCCGATCATGTGACAATGGATGCAACTGCCCACCACCTTGCCATCCCAGTCCAATTCCCGTTGATAGCGCCCCGCCAGATTCGGCATGTCCGTCGGGTTCACAAAGGGCAAGGGCCCGCCCTGCTTGCCGGCCAGTTGCGCCTTGTTCGCCGGGTACTCAGCATGGATTTCCAAGGCTGCCTCCAGGGCCTTTTGATAACCTTTGACCGTTGCATCAGCCGAATTCTTCTGGTGCGTCCACGACCCATAGCGCCCATAGACGGTGCCGTCCCCGTTGAAAAACAGCGTGGAAAAAGAAAGATCGAAGTCGAATTGAAACCGGGTCAAATCCAGCGCGTTCGCATTGATCACCCGCACACAAATGAACTGGTCCAGCAGCGGCTCCAGCTCCCCTCCCTGCATCAGCACCGCACTGTCCAGGCCCATGCAGGCCAGGCAGGGCACACACCTCAGCACCACCAACAGCGGTTTCCCCGTCAACTGCGCCTGCTTGAAGCCGCTCTCAATATCATTGTACGCCCACCGTTTGTCATTTTCCATCGCCGCCCGGTCCGCGCGCACAGCCCCCTCACGATCCTTCACCGCCTCAGCCCAGGCACTGGCCCCCAGCAGAACGAAACTCAGAATCAACCTTTTCATGGCCGCATGCTGTCAAAACCGCCCCAGCAGTTCAAGCCAGCAATTTAGATCCCAAATCCTATCACATTTTTAATCTTTTCGCCAGTGTGCCCCCATTCCCCCTCCCCCGCCCCAAATCATCAGTCATCAATCATAAATCATAAATCCCACCCCTTTGGCACTGAATCTGTTTCCTTGCTTGATCCCGCCAGCGTGGCGATGAAGGAATAACCCGCCTAATGCCCCACCCATCGTCCGTCCCCAGTGAGCCCCTTCCGTCCCCATCGTCGGCGGGGCCGGCCCCTGCCCTGGAGGCCTGCCTGCTGAACTACCGGCCGGTGCCGGGTGTGTTTGATGAAATGGTCCTGCCCAACGGCGGGCTGCGGGCGCATTGGAAGACCTTTGGCAGTTTTCTGGCCCAGTGCTCCGAGGCCGACTTCAAACAACGCGCCGAGACCATCCAGCGCCTGCTGGTGGATCATGGAGCTACTTATAACATTTATGACGATGCCCAGGGGGCCAGCCGCCCCTGGATGCTGGACCTGCTGCCCTTCATCGTGGCGGAGCAGGACTGGCGGCAGGTGCAGGAGGGACTGGACCAGCGAGGCCGCCTCCTCAATGCCATCCTGATGGACCTTTATGGCCCGCAGCACCTCGTCCGCGACGGCCTTCTGCCGCCGGGCATCGTCCATGCCAATCCCGGTTTTTTGCGGCCCGTCATGGGCGTGAATCCTCCGGGGGGGAAATTCATCTTTTCGCTCGGTTGTGACCTGGTGCGGGATGCGGGCGGCTTTTGGCGGGTGCTGGCGGACCGCGCCCAGGCGCCCAGCGGCCAGGGTTACACGCTGGAAAACCGCATCGTCATGTCCAATGTATATGCGGAGGAGTTCAATGCCTCCCGCGTCCGCCGCCTGGCCAACTACTTCGAGATGAAGCGGGAGATGCTGCGCTCCCTGGCCCCCAAGCACCGCCATGGCGATGCCGGCATCCTGATGCTGACACCCGGCCCGTACAATGAGACCTACTTTGAGCATGCCTTCCAGGCCCGTTACCTCGGCTTTCCCCTGGTGGAAGGCGCGGACCTGACCGTGCGCGACCGCCATGCCCAGCTCAAAACGTTGGAAGGCCTGCGCCGCCTGGAAGTGATGGTGCGGCATGTGGATGATGTTTTCTGCGATCCGCTGGAGCTGAACTCCGGCTCGCTGCTCGGCACCCCGGGTCTCATGGAGGCCTGGCGCAGCGGCAACCTCGCCCTGGCCAATGGCCTGGGCACCGGACTCATTGAAACGCCTGCGCTGCATCCCTTCATGCCCGGCCTGTGCCGCCATCTCCTGGGGGAAGAATTAAAGCTCCCCTGCGTGCCCACCTGGTGGTGCGGTCAGAAGCGGGAGCTGGGCATGGTGCTGGCGGATCCTGACCGCTGGGTCATCAAGCCCGCCTTTGTGAGAGGTGCGCGAGATCCCGTCTTCATCCGGGACCTGGACAAGGAGGCCAAGGCCCGCCTGCTGGACAACATCCGCGCCACGCCGCATGCCTTCGTCGCGCAGGAGGTGCTGAGCCTTTCCACCACCCCCACCTGGACGGGCACCCGCATGGAGCCGCGCTCCCTCGTCTGGCGCGCCTTCGCCATCGCCCAGGGAGACCATTTTGCCACCATGCCCGGCGGCCTGTCCCGCGTCAGCCCGGAGGCACAGCGCTGGCTGGTCACCATGCGCAGCGGCGGCATCAGCAAGGACACGTGGGTGCTGGGAGACGGCACGGAGGACACCCGCTACGGCCACATGAACCAGCAGCCTCTGGTCATCCGCCCCGCCCGCCCGCCCAGCGGCGTGCCCAGCCGTGCGGCTGATCATCTCTTTTGGTTAGGCCGTTATGCCGAGCGGCTGGAGCTCACCGTGCGCACCACCCGTGTGCTCATGCAGCGGCTCACCAGCGAGCGCGGCCAGGTGGAAAGCCACGAGGCTCAGAGCTGCCTGTCCCTGATGGTGGACATTGGTCTGGTACCCAAAGAGGCCACCAGCCTGCGCGAGCATCTGCAGGCCATCATGCAGGACCCCAAGCGCGAAGGCAGCGTGCCCGGCCTGCTCAGCCGTCTGCGATTCAATGCCTCCGCAGCCCGCGACCGTCTCTCGGATGACATGTGGCGTCTGTTTAATCGCATTGACCGGGATGCCCGCGCCCCGGCCGGCCCCTTCAGTTTTTCCGCCGCTCAAAGCTGCCTGGACACCCTGGTGCTGGACCTGGCCGCGATCAGCGGCATGCAGCATGAAAACATGACCCGCGGCCACGGCTGGCGCTTCCTGGAGATCGGCCGCCGGCTGGAGCGTGCAACCATCATCCTGACACTGCTGAAAGGCACCCTGGCCCAGACAGAGCACGATGACAGCATCCTCACTCCGTTGCTGGAAATCTGCGACAGCGCCATGACCTACCGGCGGCTCCACTTCGCCCGCCCCGTCCTGGCCCCGGTGCTGGACCTGCTGCTGCTCAATGACAGCAACCCGCGCTCCGTGGCCCACCAGCTCATGGTTCTGGGCCGTCAGGCCACCCAGCTCCCCATTGACCGCAGCCCCGATGGCGGCATGCGGGAAAAGCAGCAGACGGATGTGCTCCTTTCCACCCTCGGCTCGCTGAACCTCGTCTCACTCGCCCGCAGCAGCACCCAGCTTCCCGCCACCGTCACCACCCTTTGCGACACCCTCACGGACGGTCTTGAAAGGCTGTCCGACCTGATCACCGAGCACTACTTCAGCCACGCCATCCGCCGTACTGAATAGCCCAGGCTGGCGCAACCCACTGCCGACAACCGCCCCTTTTTCCTGTGCGTTACAACATCATCCATCGCACCACGTACAAATACGAGAGCCCGGTCACGGTGGGCCACTACATGGCCCGGCTGGAGCCTCGCACCCTGCCCTTTCAGGAGTGTCCGTGGCATGAGCTGACCATCTTTCCATCGCCCATAGAACGCGCCGAAAGGTCAGATTACTTTGGCAACACCAACGTCTATTTCGAGATCGAAGGCTCCCATCAAAAGCTGGAAGTCATCGCCCGCAGCCTCGTGGAAGTCATCCGTGCGCAGCCCTTTGACCCCGCCTCCACTCCGCCTTGGGAAACCATCCGCGACTCCTGCCGCAGCGATGTTTATAATCCCGCCACGCCTGCCGGTGAGCTGACGTTTGCCTCCACACTGATTCCGGTCGGCGTACCCTATGCGGACTATGCCCGCCCGTCCTTTCTCCCCGGCCGCCCCATCCTCCAAGGCGTCTGCGACCTGAACCGCCGCATCCACCGGGATTTCGTTTTCGACCCCAAGGCCACTGATGCCGCCACTCCGGTGGAAAAGGTGCTCAAGCAGCGCCGGGGCGTCTGCCAGGACTTCGCCCAGGTCATGATCGCCTGCCTGCGCTCCCTGGGCCTGCCCGCCCGTTACGTCAGCGGTTATCTGGAGACCGTGCCTCCCCCCGGTGTGGTAAAACTGGTCGGGGCGGATGCCTCCCACGCCTGGGTTTCCGTCTATTGCGGTGAGGTCTGCGGCTGGATGGATGCCGATCCCACCAACGATGTGCTGCCCTCCGAGCGGCACATCACCGTCGCCTGGGGGCGCGACTTCGCTGATGTCAGCCCCCTGCGCGGCGTCACCACCGGGGCCGGTGAGCAGCGGTTGAAAGTGGCCGTGGATGTGCTGCCGGACAAAGACTGACCCGCTTCATTGGACGAGCCATGCAGCTTCATCGCCATCCCTGCGGCTTCTACTATTCCCAAAGCTTTGCCGACTTCCTTCAGTCCAGGCAGGAGGAGGAAGGACCGGCGCATCCAGGGGAGCTGCTGGCTCTGGACTACCTCCGCTGCCGGGAGGGCAGCCAGGCGGGCAGCGCTTGGTGGCAGCTGGACTGGATCTCCCTGCATACCGTGCCCGCCCACACACGCCACACCATCGGCAGCATTGAGCTGGCGCTTTCCAAGCAGACACTGCGCGGACTCTCCGGTCATTTGCTGCACTATGAAAACGGCCAGGTCATCGTGAGGAAGTGATTACCGCAGCTTTGCCGATAGTTCCTCACCGCCCGCACAGTTTTACCTGACCGACCATGAACCGCCGAACCCTCCTGGCTGCAGCCGCCACCACTTTTACCGCACCTTTTGTTAGGTCACAGAGCAAGACCTCCCTCCAAGGCAGCATCATCGGCCATGGCACCCACCGTTATCAGGTGGACCTGGAATGGTGCAAGGCCAGGCGGGAGACCCACCCGGTGAAGGACTGCCATGAGATGGCAATGGACTCCCAGCAGCGCCTCATCATGATCACCAATGAGGCCCGCAACAACATCCTCATCTTCAGCAAAGACGGCCAGGTGCTGGATGCCTGGACCCTCAAGATGAAAGCCGGTCACGGGCTGACCCTGGACGCACGCGACGGCAAGGAATCCCTTTGGTTATGCGACTCCGGCGGTGCCCGTGTGGTGAAGACCACCCTGCAAGGCGAAGTGCTGCTGACCCTGCCCCATGCCCGCGACTGCGGGGCCTATGATGAAGCCATGAAGTATGCCCCCACCGAGGCCGCCGCCGGTCCGAATGGCGATGTCTTTGTGGCGGACGGCTACGGCTCCCAGTTCATCCTCCAGTTCGATGCGCAGGGGAAGTTCATCCGCAAGTTTGGCGGTGTCAGCACCCAGGCCATGAACCCCGGCAAGTTCATGCAGGCCCATGGCGTCACCATTGACCACCGTGGCCCGGAGCCGCTGGTGCTCTGCACGGAGCGCGTGCGCAATGAGTTCCACTGGTTCACCCTCCAGGGAGAATACGTACGCTCCGTTTATCTTCCCGGCGCTTTCATGAGCCGGCCCGTCATCGCGGGTGATCTGCTCCTCTCCGGCGTCTGCTTTGGCATGAAACCGGGCGACTACCGCATGTGGCGTGACCGGGGGTTCATCATCATCCTGGACAAGGACAACCGCGTCATCTCCGCCCCTGGTGGCCATGCGCCCGAATACGAGGGCGACCAGGTGAAGCTGCTCCTTCAGGACCAGCCTGTCTTCCGCAATGTACACGACGTCTGCGTGGATGACGTCGGCGACCTCTACGGCTGCCAATGGAATGCTGACAAAGCCTACCCGTACAAGCTGCGCCGGGTGTAGCCAGGCTACCGCCTCAGCTTCTCCAGCCCCGCAGCATCCGCTCCGGGCAGGGGCGAATCCACATCACAAATCACACTTTCCGTTAGGCCAAGCCTGCCCGTTCCCAGCACCTGCGTCTGCAGGCCGATGAAGGTGCATTGCTGCACATCCAGCTGGCTGTTGGCATTCACCTTCAGCGCCCCCGGCAGGCCTGGCGCGCGGCGGCAGAGCACGTTTTTAAAGGTCACCACACAGGGGGCCAGCTCCGGCCTGAGGGTCCCCTGGCCGATGGTGACAGCGGAGGCCGCGCTGCTTTCCACAAGTACATTCTCCATGCTGTGCGCCGTATCCCCGATGAAGAAGATGTCATGCCCATGGCAGCCGCTGATGAAGACATTCTTGTAATGGGTCACGCTGGAGCCGATGTCACAAAGCCCAGTGGAATTGCCCATGCTGGTGAAGCCGTCTATGCGGCATTCCCCCGTCTCATGGGCGCTGAAGCCATCGTCGCCACAATCAATGGCGGCGATGTTTTCAAACACCGTATCCACCTGGTCGCCATGGACGTTGAAGCCGTCATTATACACATGCGTGCACGTCAGGTTGCGAATGACCAGATGCGCCCCCGTGCGGCTCAGGCTCACACCATTGGCGCGAATGGGACAGCGGATGCTAGCCTCATCAAGCTTCTGGCCCTCGGGCAGCTTCAGGTAAAAAGCATCCTCCGCCTCCACATAGGTCCATTCATCCGCCAGCAGTTCATCCACCTTTTTGAACGTGGCGCTGGGGCCTTTGGAGGTGCGGCCCATGCGGTTCATGCGGCCGTTCCACAGGAAGTACCAGCGGCCCAGGTAGCTACGGTTGGTGCCCGGCATCACTCCTGTTTTGCGGAACAGGCCGCCGCCCAGAGCTTCCCATTCGGCCGCAATGATCGGGTCGCTGCCATCAATGACGGCCCCATGCCCATCCACCGTGATGGGCTGGCCGGGCAGGCCGTGTTTGCTGCCCAGGTTCACCGATTCATAATACGTGGCCGGGGCCAGGTCCACCGTATCCCCAGGCTGCGCCAGACTGACCGCGCGGGCGATGGTCTTCACCGCCGCAGCCACGCCATCCTGGGTGTCATCCCCCGTCACAGGATCCACCTTTAAAGAGCGGGCGGATGCAGAAGAAAAAGTGAGGGCGAGGAGGAGGCACAGGGGAAGCAACTTCATGAATCGAATAAGGCAAAAAGGACAAACGCAGTATACCCGACAGCTCTTCCGTTGAGTTGCCTGGAGGTGGTTTTGAAAGTGAAAGAGCAGCCCTTCAGCCACGTTTTCAAGCGCCATGCCCTCCACGACCCTGACCCGCAGAAAACTGCTCGCCGATTCCGCCACACTCACCGCCGGGGCCTTGATCGCACCTCACCTGAAAGGCCAGCAAGCCTCACCCGCGCCTGCACCGGAGTTCGCCAGCCGCTGGGAGAATGATCTGGACCGTGTGTGGCTGGGCGCGGACTATTGGGCCAATCCCATGCAGGACTGGCAGGTGAAGGATGGCCGCGCCGAATGCATCGAGGCCAAGGCCAACCGCAATGTTCATGTGCTGACCCGCCAGCTTGGCGACCACAGCGGTGATCTGCACATGAAGGTCCGCATCGGCCGCGTGGGCGGTGGGTCACTGGCTGGTGATGGCAAGGGCAGCGCGGGTTTTAAAATCGGCATCCTTGGCACTTTGCGGGACCACCCGGAGCTGCGCGATTACCGCAACAACCTCGCCTTCAGCAGCGGCTGGGACGTCGGCTTCACCGCCGCAGGCGGCCTGTTCTTTGGCGACTCCCGCCAGGCTGAAAAAGAGGCCGTGGCTTTGGGTGAAGCCGAGGCCGTGGAGCTGGAGCTGCAAGTGCAGCCTGCGGGGGCAAACTACGCCCTCACCCTCACCGTGCGCGATGCCGCAGGAGGCAAGATGCTGGGCGAACTGAAGCGCAACGACGTCCGCCCGCTCCAGCTCATTGGCAACCTGGCCATCGGCTGCAACTTCGGCCCGGAGACCGGGCCGCGTGCTGCTGCGAAGAAAAAGGGCGGTGGCCCAGGACCGGGCCTCGGCCAGTTTTGGTTCAGCCACTGGACGGTGAAGGGCAGCAAGGTCGTCGCGAATGAAGACCACCGTTTTGGCCCCATCCTCTTCAATCATTACACGCTCAGCCATCGGGTGATGAAAATGAGCGCGCAGATGCCGCCGCTGGGCGCTGATGATGTGCAGGAGGTGGTGATTGAGACCAAGGCTTCCGGTGCAGACTGGAAAGCGGTGGCCACTGCCCCCATCCATCCCCAGGCCCGCACGGCCACCTTTGAAATTCCCGGCTGGCAGGATGACCAGGACGTCCCTTACCGCCTGGCTTATACCTTGAAGTCCAAAAGCGGCCAGACCGTGCATCATTACCCAGGCACCATCCGCGCCAATCCTGTTTCGCAGGAGGTCTTCAGCATCGCCGACATCTCCTGCAACATCCACACGGCTTTCCCGAATGCGCCGTATGTGGACAGCGTGGCGAAGCTAAACCCGGACTTCATGGCCTTTGTCGGCGACCAGTTTTATGAAAGCACCGCCGGTTACGGCGTGCAGCGTGAGCCCCTGCAACCCGCCATTCTGGACTACCTGCGCAAGTGGTACTTCCATGGCTGGACCTGGCGCGATCTGACCCGCGACCGCCCCAGCGTCTCCCTGCCGGATGACCATGATGTGTATCAGGGAAATCTGTGGGGAAGAAATGGTGCCCCCCAGACCCAGAGCCAGGAGGCCGGCGGCTACCAGATGAATCCGGAATGGGTCAATGTCGTCCACCGCACCCAGACCGCGCACCATCCTGCCGCCTATGACCCGGATCCCAGCCAGCAGGGTATAACCAACTATTACGGAGCCATGACTTATGGCGGCATCAGCTTTGCCATCCTGGCCGACCGCCAGTTCAAATCCGCACCGGAGGGCAATGTGCCTCCCACCGACAGCCGCGCCGACCACGTCATCAATCCGGCGTTCGATCCCAAATCCGCCGACCTCCCCGGCCTGGAGCTGCTCGGGGCCAGACAGCTCCAGTTTCTGGAAGAGTGGGCACACGACTGGAAGGACGCGGAAATGAAGGCCGTGCTTTCCCAGACCATCTTCACCGGCATGGCCACCACCCACGGCGGCGAGCGCGAAGTGCTGCGCATTGACTATGACCAGAACGGCTGGCCGCAGACCGCCCGCAATGCCGCCCTGAAGGCCATCCGCAAATCCTTCGCCTACCACATCGCCGGGGACCAGCATCTGCCCGGCTTGGTTCATTACGGCATTGATGAGCACCGCGATGCCGGGGTCGGCTTTGCCGGGCCTGCCGTCAATGTGGGCTACCAGCGCTGGTGGGAGCCCAATGAACAGGTGCATGCCAGCAAGCCCGGACAGGGCCTCACCGGAGACTTCACCGACCACTTCGGCCATCCCATGACCGTGCTCGCTGTGAAAAACGGCGTACTGGAGCCGCGCAAGGATGCCATGGGCAACTGCACAGACAAGGCCTCCGGCTTTGGCATGGTTCGGTTTAACAAAAAGGATCGCACCATCCTCTGCGAGTGCTGGCCCTTTGGCATCGACTTCGGCCAGCCCGGTGCCGCCCAGTTTGACACCTGGCCCGTCCTCAGCCGCCAGCTTGAGCAGTACGGCCGCAAGCCCGCCGCCCACCTGCCCAAGCTCACCATCACCGGGGCTGAAAAACCCCTGGTCGAAGTTTTGGATGCCGAGGGCAGCCTCGTCTATGCCTTGCGCCTCGCCACCTCCGAGTTCCAGCCGCATGTCTTCAGCGAGGGGAAATACAGCGTCCGCATCAGCCATCCGGAAACCGGTGCCCACAAGATTCTGGAAGCGCTGCCCGCCAAACCCGGCAACAGCGAGACACTGGCTGTGGCGCTGGGGTGAGCAGGTTTTTGGAGACTTGCCAGCACTCCAAATTGGGCTAACTTGCATGCATCATGAGCCTCACCACCTTGATGCATGAAGCCGCCCAACTGGATACCGAAAGCCAGCGCAAGCTGATCGGATACCTGGTGAGTCTTCGTGATGAGCAGATGCCCGGACACCGCCAGGAAATGGCCCGGAGGATTGATGACCAGACGCCCGAAAAATGGCTGACGCTTGACCAGCTTGATGCAAAACTTGCGATGCTGGATTCATGAACGAATACTGTCTTCTCATCGCTTACGAGGTGTTAATATTTCTCGAGAGACTGCCCTCCAAAGATCGAAAAAAGTTGAGAGACAGTTTTGTGCAAATCAATTCCTGGCCCTCTCAGTATTCTGATTTCAAAGAACCCGATGGTACGGGCCGGGCACTTGATGTCCACATCTGTGGCCGCTATGCAATCCGTTATTGGGAGGACTTCGCTGACCGCCACGTAAAGATACTGGACGTTTCAATGGCTGACCGTTAAGCCAGGCGAGAGTGATTCAGTCACTCCTACTTGCAGTCCGCCGAATCCGGGCGCAGCATCGGGGTCACATTATGAGCCAACCTACTTCCATCGGCATTCTCGGACTGGGCATCATCGGCAGCCGCGTGGCTGAAAACCTGCGCCAGGCAGGGCACGACGTGCATGTCTGGAGCCACACGGCCCGCGAGGTGGCTGGGGCGCAGCCCAGCCCGCAGGCCGTGGCTAGCGTGGCGAAGGTGATCCAGATCTTTGTGCGTGATGGGGAAGCGCTGATTCAGGCGGTGCGCGACATGCAGCCAGCACTGACTGCGGAGCATGTGGTCATCAACCACGCGACCGTGAGCAAGGAGGCGACGCTGGAGGCGGCCGCCCTCTGCCAGCAGAGCGGAGCCGCCTTTCTGGATGCGCCTTTTACCGGCAGCAAGATGGCGGCGCAGAATGCGAAGCTGGTGTATTACGTTGGCGGCTCTGCGGAGGTGCTGGAGCGGGTGCGCCCCATCCTGGAAGTCTCCTCCACCAAGATCCTGCCGCTGGGTGAGGTGGGCGATGCGATGGTGCTGAAGATCGTCACCAACCTGGTCACGGCTGTCACGGTGAAGGCGGTGGCGGAAGCGGCGGCCATCACCCACAGCCAGGGCATTCCCCTGCCCCATCTGCTGACGGCGCTGGAAAACAATGCGAACTATTCCCCCCTCATCGGCATGAAGCTGCCGACCATCATCAAGGAGGATTTTGAGGCGCATTTTTCCCTGCGCAACATGCTGAAGGATGCGGACTTCGCGCGGGATCTGGCGGCCCAGGCCAGCCTGCCTACACCCGCGCTGGACTGCACGACGGAGGCGATGCGCAGCGGTGTGGAAGCTGGGCAAGGCGACCAGGATTTCTCCATCATCGGCAAAATTTCTGCCTAACCATGATTGCTAATCTTTACAATACTGTGACCACCATCGGGGCCTGCGTGAACCTTTCCAGCCGGGCCAAATGGCGGCTGTCCGGTGGTGACCGCATCCGCTACCTGAACGGCCAGGTGACCAATGATGTACGCATGGCCAAAGACAATGCGGCGCTGTATGCCTGTGTGACCAATTTGAAGGGCAAGATTGAAGCGGACATTTTTATTCATGCCGCGCCGGATGGGGAAAGCCTGCTGCTGGATGCCGATGCCAGCCTGCGCGAAAGCCTGGGCCTGAGGCTGGAGAAGTACATCATCGCGGATGATGCAGTGCTGGAGGATGTGACGGATGACTGGCAGCTCTGGCACCTGCTGGGCAGCCAGCAGCCGCCGGAGGGCGGACATGCGCTGGCGAATGACCTGCGCTTTGGTCTGCCGGGCACGGATGTGTGGCTGCCAGCGGGCACGGATGTTTCCTCGCTGAGCACTCTTTCCGCTGAAGAGGCAGAGACACTGCGCATCCTGCAAAAGGTGCCTGCCTTTCCCCATGAGCTGAATGCGGACACCTTCCCCCAGGAGGCCGGTTTGGAAGACACGGCGATGAGCTATACCAAGGGTTGCTACATCGGCCAGGAGATCCTTTCACGCATCAAAACCACGGGCAAGATGCCGCGCCAGCTCATCGCCTGGAGCAGTGAAACTAGCCTGGCTGTGGGTGAGGTCATCGTGAATGAAGAAGGCAAGGAAGTGGGTCGCATCACCAGTGCCGCCTGGCATCCCGTCAAAGAGGTTTTTGTGGGGCTGGCGTATGTAAAGCAGTCCTCGGCTGAGGGTGTTTTAAAGACGGCGGCGGCAGACCTGCAGATCGTTTAATGTCTTCTCATCGCTTTTTGTTTCGCTCCGTACGTGCCCCATGTCCGCCCCTGCCCTGCCTATTTTTGAAATCCGTGATGCCGTCGTTTCGTGCCTGCATGACCCGAAGGTTCCGAACCTGCTGATCAAGGCCCCGACGGGTTCAGGCAAGTCCACGCAGGTGCCGCAGTTTGTCCTGGATGCGGGCATTCTCAAGGAAGGCCAGCGCTGCATCGTGCTCCAGCCGCGCCGCATCGCCGCGCGCATGCTGGCACAGCGGGTGGCGCGGGAGCGCAATGCCCGGCTGGGCGGCGAGGTGGGCTATCAGGTGCGGTTTGATAATGTGACCTCCCGTGACACGCGGCTCATCTATGTGACCGAAGGCGTGATGCTGCGGCTGCTGATGGAGGACCCGGAACTGTCCAAGGTGGGCTGCATCGTCATTGATGAATTTCACGAACGGCATCTGGATGGTGATCTGGTGCTGGCTTGGGCCATCGCCCTGCAACGGGCGCGCCGGCCGGACCTGAAGATCATTGTCATGTCCGCCACACTGACCCCGGGGCCGCTGACGGAATTCATGCAGCCGGTGGAGCTGCTGGAATCCAAAGGCCGCACCTTCCCGGTGACGGTGCGTTATCAGTCACCTAACAAAAACGTACGGACGAATGAGCTGGAGCCCGTTTGGGAGCAGGCCGCACGCGCCTGCGAAGCTCTCGCTGCCGAGCTGGGAAGCAGCGGCGACATCCTGGTTTTCATGCCCGGTGCGTTTGAGATCCGCAAGACGATGATGACGATGCAGGGTCGCAGTTTTGCCAAAGGCCGCCGCATTGTGGCGCTCCATGGTGAACTTTCCCCGCAGGACCAGGATGCGGCGGTAACGCCCGGGGAGCAGCCGAAGATCATCGTCAGCACCAACGTGGCGGAAACCTCCCTCACCATCGAAGGCGTGCGCGCCGTGGTGGATGCAGGGCTGGCACGCATCGCCAGTTATGATCCGCGCCGTGGCATCAATACGCTGACCATTCAGAAGATCAGCCGCGCGAGTGCCGAGCAGCGGGCGGGGCGTGCAGGTCGTCTGGGCCCTGGCATCGCGCTGCGGCTATGGCCTGAGCGGGAGCACATTCATCGCGCGGAAAGCGAAGCCCCGGAAATTCAACGCTTGGAGTTAGGCGAGGCGCTCCTGGCCCTGCATGTGGCCTCGGCCAAGGCCAGGCTGGAGATTGAATGGTTTGAGAAACCGGCGGAGGCAGCCCTGGCACGGGCGGAGGGTCTGCTGCATGACCTGGGAGCCATTTCGCAGGGGCGGCTGACCCCCACAGGACTGAAAATGTCCGCCTTTCCCACACACCCGCGTTTTTCACGCATGTTGTTAGCCGCCTCTGAAAACGGCTGTGTAAGGGAGGCTGCCCTCTGCGCGGCCATCGCCCAGGGGCGGGACATCCTGATGGTGGGCAAGAACAATGCCTCGCATAAAAACGAGGACTTTTGGGAGCCGGGCGACCTGACGGAGTTTCAGGCGCTGCTGCGTGCCTTCATCCGCGCGGAGGCCATGAACTTCGATCCGCAGGCCTGCATTCCCCTGAATGTCCACGCGATGGCCTCGCGCGAGGCCGCACGCAGCTATGACCAGTTTTTACGCCTGGCCCAGCGGGCCGGCCTGGTCATCAATGACGAGGTGGCCGAGGCAGAATCTTTGGCGAAAACTTTGTTAGCCGCCTTCAGCGACCACCTGGGTGTGGAGACCAGCGGCGGCAGCCGCATCTACCGCGTAGCCGGTGGCTACAGTGGAAACCTGGCCAAGGATGCCCACATCAAACCGCCGCGCCTGCTTGTGGCGGCGGAGATCACGGAGGTGCAGGGAAAGGCGCTGACGGTGCAGCTCAACCTCGTGACCAAAGTGGAGGAGGACTGGCTGCGTGAGATGTTCCCGGATGACTTCACCGTGGGCAAGCGGGCGCAGTATGATGCGGTGAACCGCCGGGTGATGAACCTGGAGGAGGTGCGCTTTCGCAGCCTGGTGCTGAGCAGTCGTGAAAAGGGCGAGCCGGATCACAATACCGCCGCCACTCTGCTGGCAGATGAGGTCATCGCCGGACGGCTGACGCTGACGCTGTGGAACGAGCGTGTGGAGCAGTGGATCACCCGGGTGAACTGCCTGGCCAAATGGATGCCTGACCTCGAGATCCCGCCCATCACAGAGGAGGACCGCCGCATCATCATCGAGCAGGTGTGCCACGGCGCCACCGCCTACCGCCAGCTCAAGGACAAGGATGTCTTCCCGGCCCTGCACCAGTGGCTGAGTCATGCGCAGCGGGATCTGCTGGACCGCTATGCCCCTGAGCGGCTGAACCTGAAAAACGGCAAGACCGCCCGCATCGTCTATGATGAAAAGCAGCCGCCCAGCGTCAGCGTGGTGCTGCAGCAGATGTATGATGTGAACGAGAATCCGAAGGTGGCCGGCGGCCGCGTGACGGTGACTGTTCACCTCCTCTCCCCCGCCCAGCGCCCCATCCAGACCACCGGTGACATTGGCCGCTTTTGGAAGGAAGGTTACCCAGCCGTGCGCACGCAGCTAAGAGGACGCTATCCGAGGCATGAGTGGCGGTGATGGCCGGAGACCCAGGACTGTTCGTGTTTATTGCCGGGTATTGGTGTTAATTGGAAAGATCTTTTTAAAACCATTAATGCTCACTAAGACACTAATGTTAAAAACTAAAAATGGATGTTTCTGTCATGTGCTTATCCGCCGTCCGGAGCACCGTCGCTGCACGCAGGGCAGAATCTTTGATCGCACGAAGCTCTCCCAATCCCCGCATCAGGGCACTTCTTCGCCGGAGCCGGTGTAGATCCATTTTTCGACACGGCCGTTCTTGATCTGGGCTTGGGCTTCGGTGTCAAATTTGCCGAACATGGTCTGCGTTTCGTATTTCACGATGACGGTCCACACGCCGTCCGTATTTTGGGGCTCGCCCCATTCCTTGATGGCTTCGGGTTTGATCTCGGTGACCTGACCGGAGTTCATGCTGGCCAGCAGCAGAGGATAGGTGCCGTCTTTGTCGCGGGCAGGCTTGTCATTGCTGGCGCTGACGCTGGCGGTGGCGCCTTTCGTCGGTGGCGGTGCGTTCTTGGCGCGCTCAGCGGCGGCGAGTTTAAATTCATGCGCACGGCGGAGAGTCTCCACGCGGGCGACCTTCCATTTGTCATAGATTTCCGTGAGGACTTCCTTCAGGTTGGTGTCGTCCATACCCACTTTGCCGCGCATGGGGGAGGTGTCGGTGGGGGAGACGAGGATTTCATTTCCCTCCTGGCCGACGGCGAAGATGGAGCCGCCTGCCTTCACCTGGGTGGAAGCGGTGGAATTGCCGATCTTCATTTGCAGGTTGAGGTCCTTTTTCAGGATGACCTGGCGTGGAAAGGCGCTCTTGGGAATGTTGGTCCAGTTTTGAGTGGCCACATCAATCGGATCAAAGACAGGCGGCACGAACTCCCCTTCCTTGGGCATGACAGGCGCCGGGGCCGGAGCCTCCACCATCGGTGCGGGCTTGGGTGCCTCCATGACCGGTTTAGGCTCTTCCATCACCGGCTTCGGCGGGGCCACGACTGCCACTTCCTTTTTAGGCTCCGGCTTGGGTGCTTCCACGACTTCCTCCTGGGGCTTGTGCTTCTCAAACTTCATTGCATCTGCAATCTGCGGATACACATATTGATAGGCCGCATAACCAACAGCAGCGGCGAGAATGAGAACGAGGATGCCTTTCATAGCAGTGGAACAATGGGGGAAATTGCGGGAAACTCAAGGACAGCCTTCTGCTCCCTTCGTGGAATAAAACGCGGCTGCACGCTTAATCTTGGGATTGAAGTGCGTTTCCGCAAAAATGAGAAAATTCCTTGGGGTGGCGGGGAGGAAAAACTCTCTCAGACTTCGTCCGTCTGGGTGAGCGTCTGGATCGCCGCTTTCAGTTCCGGCCAGTTGACGGGTTTGGTCAGATGGCGTGCGAAGCCTGCCACCAGGCTTTTTTTAATGTCTTCCTCCATGCCGTAGCCGCTGAGGGCGATGGCTGGCAGCGGACGCCGGGCGGCGAGCTGCTCCATGAGTTCATGCCCGCTGCCATCCGGCAGGCCGAGATCGCTGATCAGGAGATCGAAGCCGCCCGCCAGGCCTTTTTCCAGCCCTTCTGCAAGGGTGGTGGCGCAGGTGACCTGATGACCGGCACGCCTGAGCAGACGCGCCATCTGCTGGGCGCTGTCCTCATGGTCTTCCACCAGAAGGATGCGCGTGGACGCCTGGGGCGCGGGCTGTTGGTCAGGCTTGACCGGTGGGAGCAAACTGCGGGTGGAGGGCTCTGCCTGGGTGGGCAGGCGGATGGTAAAGGTGGCGCCGAGATCCTTTCCGCCACTGCTGGCGGTGAGGGTGCCGCCGTGCATGCCAATGATGGCCCGGCTGATGGCCAGGCCCAGCCCCAGACCGCCGAAGCGGCGTGTGCGGGAGCGCTCCCCCTGCTCAAAGGCATCAAAAATGCGTGGCAGGATTTCCGGATCAATGCCGATGCCCGTATCGGTCACCTGGATGACCAGGTGCGGCTGGGCGGCCGGGTCAGCGGCCGGTTTCTCATTGTAAGCGCGGATGGTGATGCTGCCATTTTCCGGGGTGAATTTGCAGGCGTTTTGCAGCAGGTTCCACAGCACCTGGGTGATTCGGGCGGCATCCGCATGGATCCACGGAAAGTCAGGTTCATTCTCCAGGTTCACCCTCACGCCTTTCGCTGCGGCAGGGTCACGCAGGTAATTGTTCACCGCATGGATCAGCAGCGGTCGCAGGTCCACCGTCTGCGAATGCAGTTCCAGCTTGCCCCGGGCGATGCGGGTGACATCCAGCAGATCATCAATGATCCGCGCCTCCACCTCCACATTGCGGCGGATCATTTCCAAGTCCGGCTGCAGGGCTGCAGGCGTGGTTTTGTCCTCCTCCAGCAGGGCCAGCGTGGCCAGCACGGGGGAGAGCGGCGTGCGCAGTTCATGACTGAGGATGGCCAGAAACTCATCTTTGGCACGGTTGGCCGCCTCGGCGTTGTTTTTGGCATTTTGCAGGGCCACCTCCGTCTGCTTGGCCTGGGTGACGTCCATGCTGACGCCGCTCATGCGGACCGGCTTCCCGTGCAGATCCTGGAAGACGCGGCCGCGGCTGGCCATGTGCCGGATTTCTTCATTGGGACCGCAAATGCGGAAGGCCACGTGGATGTCTTTCTGGCTGACGATGGCCTGTTTAAACTGCCGCTCCACTTCAAAACGGTCATCTCCATGGATCAACGAGAAAAAACCCTGGGGCGAGCCGTCCCAGTCCGTTTTTTGAATGCCATAAAGCGGAAACATGTAGTCATCCCAGGTCATCTGGTTGGTGGCCAGATTCCAGTCCCAGGTACCCGTTTCAGATCCTTCCAGGGCCAGCCGCAGGCGCTCCTCACTGTCCGCCAGGGCGGAGCTGGCCTCATCAATGCGCGTGAGCATCTGATTGAAGGCATCTGTCAGCTCGCCGATTTCATCACTGCCGTACTGCGTGGCGCGGACGGAATAATCCTGCCGCTCGGAGACCGCACGGGCCGTTTTGGCCAGCAGGCCGATGGGCCGGGTGATGAGCCGCTGCAGGGTGGTGGAGACCGCCAGGGAGCCGATGATGGCCCCCACGCAGGCAATGAGCACCAGGCCGCCATAGGCGAACAGCCGGGAATACATCTCGCTGAGGTCGGCCCGCAGGTAGATGGTGCCCAGGCGCTTGTTCTTTTCCATAATGGGCTGGAACATGATGAGGTGGGCCGCACCAAAGGCGCTGCCATCCGCCCCGGGCTCGGCGGGTATGGCCCGCAGGCCCGCCATGCTGGGATACTGGGCAAACAGTTTTCCCTGGCTGTCATAGATGGCCGCAGCGGTGATCTGCGGCTCGGCAGAAAGCACGCTGAGCACCTCCGTGGCATCCTCCTGGTCTGCAAAAGCCAGGGAGCTGGTGCTGATGGAGCCGATCACCCTGGCCAGCACACTGGTATTGTTTGTCAGGGCCGAGCTGAAAGTCAGCGCCTCGTAGGCCATCACCGCCCCACCCATCAGGACAAGCGCGAGACTGGTGGTCAAAAGAAGGACCACCATCAACTTGCGTTTGATGGGTGCATTGCGGAGGGCAATCATGTGTCAGCGTCTTATATCGGCTATGCGAAGCAATTTGGAGCTAATTTCCACTTTGGCCGCGCTGACTGGCTGTAGAAATATGCGCACCCGGATCTTATTTTGCTCCGAGGTCAGGGCGATCATGCCGCCTTTGTCTAAAAAAGTGTCACTTTCGCCGACGGTCACGACGCTGTGGCCGTTAAGAGTGGTGAAGACGCCGGGATGGCGCGCCAGCTCCGCGTCGCTGATGAACAGGAGGTGGCAGTTTCGTGCTTCCGCAGGGCTCTTGTAGTATTCCAGACGGATGCCGCGTCCGCGCACCATCTCTCCCTCAACGGTCTCGCTCAGGAGCGAGCCGAAAGGGTTGCTGCCCAGCACGCCGATGACAAAGGGGGTCTTGTCAGTCGTGAAAGACTGGGGCGGCCAGTCAATGAACTGGCAGAAATTGTACAAGAACACCGCTTTCAGCGAGTATTCCCGGTTGTTGATCTGGGCCTCGGCCGTGACCTTGGGCACGCCCGGCAGCAGCAGGAGCAGCAGCGCCAGCACTGCTGCAGTCCATCCTCGTTGGGCGGTTTTACGGGTTAAAAGGTCCATGTGGCCATGAGATAAACACTGCGACCCACTTCACGGGTCGGGACCCGCCGAAATTCCGGATGCGCTTCGTCCAGCAGATTCCGCCCCACGATGGCCAGCTCCAGGTCCTTCGTCGCCTGCCAGCCCAGCCGCAGGTCAAAGGTGGAATAGGACGGTGTATCGGACAGTGTCGCCTGGGCCAGCTCGTCCACATGCCGGAAGGTGACATCCAGTTCCAGGTTCCCCGGCAGGTCCATGGAGGAGCGGGCCACGAGGATGTGGTTAGGATCATTGCGCTCCCCGGCACCCCCATTGGCGTCCCTGCTGCCGGGACTGCGACGCAGATACGTTTGCATCAGCGTATAGCCCACGTTGATCCGCCACCAAGCAGCAGGCTGCCACTTCACATCCAGTTCGGCTCCATAAGACTCCCCCTCGACACCGTTGGCTAAAATAATAGGAAACGCGGCCGCGCCTACTGGCTCCAGGCTTCGTACATTATCGTGATCATTATAGAAGAGTGCCAGGTCAGTGGTGAGATTAGAACGCCATTTAGCGCGGTAACCGAGTTCGTAGGCAATCGTCACTTCAGATTCAAAATCACGATTGCTGAGCAATAAAGGCGTGGCGAAATCCGGATTGGGGATGAGATAATCCTGGTCAATACGTGACGGCGTACGCACCGCCCGTGAAACCGCCCCCCAAAAAGTCTGCGTGTTCGTGGGGGTAAAGGCAAAGCGGATGCTGGGCTGGTATTCAAAACCGCTGAAGGTGTTGTATTCAAACTTGGACCCCAAAGTCAGCGTCAGCACATCCGGCATCAGGTGGATTTCATCCTGTAAAAAGCCGCTGTATAGATAAAGCACCTCACTGGCCGGTATAAAAGCCGATCCGGGACCTTGGTCGGTGATGTCATCATGCGAGGACCGCAGATTGAGTCCCCAGACGAAATCCTGACGCGGACTGAGCTTAAAATTGTGCTGGAACTCCAGGTCATAAGTTTTGCGGGTCTCCCCCAACACGCCAGGAAGCTCCCGATGCGTGTGGTCATAATAAGCCTGGATAGAAAGGCTTTCCTCAGAAGAAATATGTCGCGTCCAGCGGAGCATCAGATTGCCGCCGCCGACCTCAACGTCATCCGCCAGTCCGGCTCCGAAGCGCCCGGTGTAAAGATCCCCCTGGAAGGTCAGTTCATCTGTATCGGAGATTGCCGAATCCAGCCTGAAACCGCCCTTGGTCAGACTGTATTCGTCTTCCAAATCCGTTCCGCTGAACTCCTGGCTCAGGCTGTCCCGGTTTAGCGTGGTCACATAGGCGCGGTAATAGGTGCTGTCGCCGATCTTCCCGCCATAGCGCACCCCGCCGAATCCCCGGTCCTCATTGCCAGTTCCGCCCTGCATCATCCAGCCCTGGGTGTCGCGGGCGTGTTTGGAGCGGATGTTGATGACGCCATTGACCGCATTGGCCCCCCACAGGGTGGCCCCAGGGCCCCGGATGACTTCGATCTGCTCGATGTCCGGCAGGAAGGTATGTTGCACGTCCCAAAACACCCCGGCATACAGCGGCGTGTAAAGGCTGCGGCCATCCATCAGCACCTGCATCTTGTTGGCCGTCGTCGAATTGAAACCTCGGGAGGTAATGGCCCAGTTGGACCCCGTCACCTGCGCCACATGCAGCCCGGTGGCCAGCCGCAGAGTGTCCGGCAGATTCGTGGCCCCGTACCGGCGAATGTCCTCATCCGTAATGACATCAATGGCACTGGCCGCCTTGAGCATGGATTCCGGCCGCCGGGAGACGGAGGTGATTTCCAGATCCATGAGCTGCTCCAGCGGCAGCCGCTTGAGCGTCGCGGGCGCATAGTCTTCCGTTACCTGCCCCATCGTCATAGAACAGGACCCGCCAGCCAGCATCGTGCAAAGCACGATAGTGGGCCAGCCCGGGCATCTGTTCTGACATGACGCATACCTTTCACGAGTCATGGTTGCGATTTAACATGCCTGCATTGTGAAGTGCCAAGTACTTTTTGTTGCATTCAAAAAGTAACTTCTCTTTTTGTCCTACATATTAAATGGCGGCGATTTTTAAGCCAGCCCGATGACTGCCGCTGAATGATTCCATTGCGACCGTCAGTCCCGTCCACCTTTTCCGGCTTTCCTGCCTGCCCACCGCCAGGCTGAGCGCACGCGGATCTCCGACTAGCACCACCAGCTTTCGCGCCCGGGTGATGGCCGTGTAAATGAGGCTGCGCTCCAGCAAAACGTAATGCTGGGTGCTCACCGGAATGATCACACAGGGAAATTCGCTGCCCTGGCTTTTATGAATGGTCAGCGCGTAGGCCAGTTGTAGCTCATCCAGCTCCCCCGGTTCGTATTCAATCAGGCGCTCGCTTTCAAAGCGCACGTAGAGTTTCAGCGGCTCCGTCTCGATGCTGACAATGTGGCCAATGTCGCCATTGAAGACTTCCTTGTCATAGTTGTTTTGCGTCTGGATGACCTTGTCGCCCACGCGGTAGGTGGTCTGAAAACGCTCCAGTTCATACTTCAGCTCACTGGGCGGATTCAGCGCAGCTTGCAGCGCCTCATTCAGGCTGCGGGTGCCCAGGATGTGACGGTTCATCGGTGTCAGCACCTGGATGTCCTGGATGGGATCAAACTTGTACTTCGCCGGCAGCCGTTGATGCGCCAGTTGCACGATAAGGTCGCGGGTTTCCTCCGGTGACTGTGTTTCCAGGAAAAAGAAATCGCCATCGCGCTGCGGTTTCAGGTCCGGAACGCGGCCCCGGTTCATCTCATGGGCACTGGTGATGATGCGGCTGGTCGCAGCCTGGCGGAAGATCTCGGTGAGCTGCACGCACGGCACCTGGCCGCTGGCGATGAGGTCATTCAGCACCATGCCCGGCCCCACGGAGGGAAGCTGGTCCGCATCCCCCACCAGCAGCAGATGTGCGCCCTCCGGCAGCGCAGAGAGGAACTGCGCCATCAGCGGTGCATCCAGCATGGAGCATTCATCCACCACGAAAAGATCTCCCGTCAGCGGCTTGCCCCGATGCCTTCCCCAGGTGCCGGTGCCCTGGTATTCTAACAAACGATGCAACGTCTTCGCCTCCAGCCCCGTGCTTTCGTTCAGCCGCTTCGCCGCCCGGCCTGTGGGCGCGGCCAGCACCCGCTTCACCTGCTGCTTACCCAGGATGGCCAGGATCGTCCGCAGAATGGTCGTTTTGCCCACGCCGGGCCCGCCGGTGATGATGAGACAGCGATTTTTCAATGCCTCTTTGACCGCCCGCTGCTGGCTATCCGCAAGCACCTTGCCCGTATCCAGCGCCGCCTGCGCCATCAGCTTGTCCACATCCATCGGCGGATAAGACGCGGGCTGGCGGGTGAGCTCGCGGATGGATCTGGCGATGCTCTGCTCCGCCGCGCGCAGATGCGGCAGGTATAAAAAGTCCGCTCCATGCAGCGCATGCCGCTCCAGCAAAGTGCTCGCGATGAGCGCCTCCACCTCCGTTGGCACCAGTTCCTCCGCACAGCCTAAAAGCTGCACCGTCTGCTCCAGCACATAACGCTCCGGCGCGCAGCAATGGCCGCTGCTGGCCGCCGTCTCCAGCACATGCAAGATCCCCGCCCGCAATCGCTCCGGCGCATCCTTCGCCACACCCATCTGATGCGCGATACCGTCCGCCGTTTTAAACCCGATGCCGTGGATGTCCTGCGCCAGCCGGTAAGGGTTCGTCGTCAGCACCGAAAGCGCTTCATCCCCATAGGTCTTGTGGATGCGCAGCGCCCGCGAGGAGCTGATGCCGTTCTGGTGCAGAAACAGCATGATGTTGTGCACGGACTTCTGCTTCATCCACGACTCGCGGATCTCCTGCCGCCGCTTTTTGCCGATGCCCTCCACACCCTCCAGCTTGGCCGACTCGTTCTCGATGATCTCGAAGATGTCCTTGCCGAATTTCTTCACCAGCCGCTTCGCATACGCCGGGCCGATGCCTTCAATCAACCCGCTGCCCAGATACTTCTCGATGCCCTCGCGGGAGTCCGGCCGCGTCAGCTTCAGCTTCTCCGCTTTAAACTGCTGCCCATAGTCACGCGTGGCCTCCCAGCGGCCCACGGCTTCAAACTGCTCCCCCGCTACCACACGCGGAGATTTGCCGATCAGGCTCACCGCCTCGCGCCGCCCCTGGGGGAGGACCTTCAGGATGCAATAACCCGTCTCCTCCGTGTGATACACCACCCGCTCCACCAGCCCATGCAGGGTCTCGGTGGGGGCTGGAGAGGCATCACGGTTCATGGCCCATAGACTACGGTGCAGTGCGGGCAGGCTGCAAACACTCTTCGTCTAATGCCCGCCGCTAGGAGCGCATGAGCAGCCAGATGACCACCGCAAACAACATCACAAGACCGCCGAAAAACACAAACGGGGTGAGCTTGAGAATCAACCGTCGCTGCTGCACTCCAGGATGGCTTTCGATGCGTTCCATTTCGGCCATGACCGCCTGGACCTGCTCCGGCAAGAACTGCGGTTTCCTGCCCGCCTGAATCTCACGCGAGACAGCTTCCAGCTTTTCAGGCTTCAGGTAATGATCCGTGATGATAAGGTGGCGCGCCCGGTCCTCCAGGCTCTGCGGCAGATAGCGGCAACCAGGGCAGGTCGTCCACGCCCCGGTTTTCATGTGTCCACATTCCAGGCAAACGGCAGCAGTCATGGTGTTAATCAATTTCGATGCCGACGAGAATCATCGGAGCTGAGTGTCTTTTCAATCGGAGCGAGCTAAAATTTGATCCGCCTTCAGCATTGCGATGATCCAAATGGATTTGCGGAATTTTGGCAAGCCGGGAAGTAAAATGAGTCTGGCTTTTGCTGGAAAAACAGACGCCTTGTGAATTCTGGATAAGTTTATGCGCCACGGTTCGTCCTTCTGCTGATCCCTTTTTTCACCATGCGCCTTTTGTTTCCCCTCCTCGCCATTACCACCTTTGCATCGGCTGAAGACTGGCCGGAATTTCGCGGACCTTCCAGCCAGGGCCAGACCGCCGTCACCGGCCTGCCCACGGAGTGGAACCCGGACTTCAAAAAGAACATCCTGTGGAAAGCTCCGGTGCCGGGCATCGGCTGGTCATCGCCGGTGGTGGTGGGCGACCGCATTTATCTGACCTCCGCCGTGGCTGCGGGCGGCACGGACAAACCGGAAGTGGATCGCAGTCTGCGCACCCTTTGCCTCCAGGCCGCCGATGGAAAAGTGGTGTGGGATGTGGAGGTGTTTGTGCAGCCGAAAGATGCGCCCCAGGTGCACAAAAAGAACAGCCACGCCAGCCCCACGCCCGTGCACGAGGACGGCAAGCTGTATGTCCACTTTGGCCACCAGGGCAGCGCCTGCCTGAATGCCGCCGACGGCAGCGTGGTGTGGAAGACGCAGGCCTTTGCGTACAATCCGGTGCATGGCAACGGCGGCAGCCCTGTCATCGAAGGCGGGCTGTTTATCTTCAATGCCGATGCCGATGTGAACCCGTCCGTCATCGCTCTGGACAAGACCACCGGCAAGCAGGTGTGGAAATTTGCCCGCGTCAGCGAGGCGAAGAACAAGTTCTCCTTCAGCACGCCGCTGATGATCGAGGTCAACGGCCAGCGCCAGCTCATCAGCGCCGGCAGCGGTGTGGTGAATGCGCTGGACCCGCAGACCGGCAAGGAAATCTGGAAGGCGCGTTATGACCAGGGCTACTCCGTCGTACCGCGCCCACTTTATGCGCATGGCATGATCTACGTCACCACCGGTTATGGCAAACCTGTCGCCCTGGCCATCCGCGCCGACGGGAAGGGCGATGTCACGGATACCCACATCGCCTGGAAGATTGAGAAATTTGTCCCGCACAATCCCAGCATGGTCGTGGTGGGAGATGAACTGTACTTTGTGGCGGACAATGGCGTGCTGACCTGTGCCGATGTGAAGACCGGCACGGTGCATTATCAGGAGCGCTGCACCGGCCCCATCAGCGCCTCCATCCTGCATGCCGACGGCAGGCTGTACCTCCAGGATGAAAAAGGCCTGGGCGTGGTGGTGCAGCCGGGGAAGAGCTTTCGCATCCTGGCCAAGAACGACATGAAAGAGCGCTCCCTGGCCTCCTATGCCGTGGTGGAGAATGATTTCCTGATCCGCACGGAAAGCCACCTGTGGCGTGTTGGGAAATGAGGCCGTTTTGAGCGGCATCACATTCATACGCATCTTGGTCGTAACAAGGCGGCCAGGTGTCTGCGTATGATCCGCCCATGACATTTCTCCGCTGCACCCTTCCCTTGTTCCTGGCTGTCTCCTTGCAGGCAGCAGAACCCGCCTTTGAATGGGTGGCTGCCGGAGGAGGCGTCAAAAACGACAAGACCCGCGCCGTCAATGTGGATGCTGAGGGCAATGTTTTCCTGGCTGGCGAGACCACCGGCGAGGGCAGCTTCGGCGAGCTGAAGCGGGAAGCTCTGGGTACTTCCGATTTCTTCCTGGCCAAGGTTTCCCCCGAAGGCAAATTCCTGTGGGTGCGCAGCCTGGGAGGCAGCCTGGTGGATCGCGGTTACGGCGTGGTGACCGATCCCACCGGCAATGCCTACGTAACCGGCCATTACCAAAGCACAGACGCCAAAGCCCTGGGCCAGGTGCTGCCCAATGCCGGTGATTATGACATTTTTGTGGCCAAGTACGGACCGGACGGTGACCTGCTCTGGATCCGCACGGCCGGTGGTGCGGGTTATGACTACGGGCACGGCATCGCCCTGGACAGCAAGGGCCATATCGTGGTCTCCGGTGCCCTGGTGGGTGAGAGCAAGTTTGGCGACGTGGTGGTCAATGCAGGCAGCAAATCCAGGGCCGTCTGGTGGGCCAAGTATGATGCGCAGGGTTCCTTGATGTGGGTCAAAACCACTTCTGGTAAATTCTCCGGCAGCGGTCATGGCATCGCCGTGGACGGGCAGGACAACATCTATGTGGGCGGCAGTGGCAGCGGTGCGGGCCAGGCGGGCCAAGTGGCACTCGGCTCCCCCACCGGGCAGGCCGCCTGGGTGATGAAGACCGCTCCGGACGGTGAGGCCGTCTGGGCTTCTGTCATTCCCGGAGCCCCAAGCGCGGGCTTTCATGAAATCACCGTGGATGCCCAGGGGCGCGTCTGGGGAGCGGGCATGTTCAAAGAGAAGCTCGCCTTTGGCATCGAGGTTTTCGCAACGACGGGTGCGAAAGACAGCGACGGTTTTCTGGCTCATTTTTCCCCAGAAGGGAAGCCGCAATGGTGCCGGGTGGTCCAGGGTCCGGGCGTGGATTATTGCCTGGGCGTGGCCACGGACGGCACCGGGCGGGCCTTTGTGACCGGGGAGTTTTCTGCCACCGCCCTGATGGCCGGACAAAAGCTGGTCTCCCAGGGAGCCACGGACATCTACACGGCAGCTTTCGACTCCGCAGGCAAGCTGGAATGGGTGTATCCGAATGGCGGCATCAAAGGCGACAATGCCTATTCCCTGGTCTGGAGGCCCGGATATTTGATCCTGGGCGGAGCCACCACGGGCCCCTCCACCTTTGGCGAGCATCCGATGAATTTATCCGGCGCGGCGGAGGCTCATGCCGCCAAGTTTAAACTGAATTCCAAATAAGCAGGTTCCCGGTTACTGAAACGATTGCACCTGCAGTTCAGGATGGTGGATGCGGGTGAGCTTCCAGTCCCAATGCCAGGGGCCGTCCTTGCGCCAGTGAAAGAGCCAGGGCTGCTGCAACGCATTGACCCGGTCCATGACAATGGGGCTGAGGCCGAGGCCACGACCATCCATCCGGATGCGGACCTGCACCTGTGCTGCCGGAGGTGAAGGACTGGGCTGGAAAGGGAGGACGCTGGTCTCGAGCGTGAGAAAGAGGAAGCCTTTCAGCACTTCAGCCGCCGTGCCGGGGGCCGTTTCACGATTCAGGCCGTAGGAATCCGAGTAGTCGTCGGCGAGGAAGGACTGTACCTTTTTCCAATTGCGTTTTTCCACGGCGACGAGGAATTTCCCCTGGGCGGAACGAACCTGCTTTTCAGCCGACTGGCCGAAGAGCCACCAGCCCAGCCAGACAATGGCGATGAGGCCGGGCACCAAAAAGAGCCAGCGAGGAGGGCGGTTCATGGACATGTTATTTCAAAGACAGCGGGCAGGGACAAGCCTAAACCGAGGCCTGGCAAACAGAACGGCTGCCGGGCCTGGCAGGTCCCGCTCCATGGACGGGTTTTTGGATTGCGGAATTGACCGGGAAGCTGGGCGGGCCACACTCGGGGTCACTTTTCATCATGGAACACGTTCTTGTCATCCCCCGCGCACTTTTTGATTCTCTCGGCAGCTTTCAGGGCTTTCAACCGGAGGTGGACCGCTATCTCGAGGCGATGCTGGCGCACGGAGCCAACTTTTTCATGGAGCGGCCCCAGGCGGAGGCGGACCCGACGCACAAGCAGCTCATCCCCTATTCCATCTTCAAACATGAGGACCGGTACCTGAGCTACACACGCGGCGGCAGCTCGGGGGAGAAGCGGCTCGTGGCCAAGCGGAGCATCGGCATCGGCGGGCACATCAACCCCATTGACCAGAACCAGGATGAAATGGGCGAGGCGATGTACTACAACAGCATCGAGCGTGAAATCGCGGAGGAACTGCAACTGGGCGGGGCGCATACGCAGACGGTGATCGGCCTGATCAACGATGACTCCAGCGAGGTGGGCAGCGTACACCTGGGCGTGGTGCATGTGTTTGAGCTCGGCACGGCGGATGTGAAGTCCAACGAAGAAGCGATCCAGGACCTGCGCTTCGTGACCCTGGATGAACTGGTGGCAGAAAAGGACAGCCTGGAGAGCTGGTCGAAGATCTGCGTGGAGTATCTGGCGGGAAAGATCCAGTAAACAGTCTTCAGTTTTCAGTCTTCGATTCAGTCAGCCTTTCATGGCTGACTGAAAACTGCCTCTTACCACCGGCGGCGGGAGAGGTAATCCCGGGCGGCGCGGGTGGCGATGATGAGCTCGGCCTTGCTGCAGGAATTTTCTTTGAGGACGCGGCCATAAGCGTCACAGATGACGTAGCAGCCACCGCGCAGGGTGGCCTGGACGCCGCCGTTGGGCAGAGGCCGGATGGAGACGGGATTCATCGGGCGGCGGAAGGGAGGCCAGCCGACGGTGTGCACGTTTTGATCAATGCCGGAGCCTGCGCCGGCAAAGGCTAGGCTGGCAGCAGCCGCACCCGCACTGAAGCTGCCGCCACCCGGCATGGGTGTAATGCTGGCGGCAAGTCCGGCCAGGGGCAGAAGGCAAAGGCTGCAGATGAAGGACTTCAGAGTGTTTTTCGTTTTCATAAGTTTCCGGGGGAAAGGGTTGAGATGAGACGGAACCGGACCTCGGATTATTCACAAAGCAGCGGCTCTAGCGAGCCCTGGACAGGCCGCCCGCATCGGCAAAGAACGTATCTGGATCGTATGAGGAAAGAAAAACGCGTGTACTTTCATCTGGCACTTCTCCTTGCCGGGGGTGAGTGATTTGAACCGCACTTTGAGTGCACACTGACAGGCTCACACAACAAAAAAAGAGGGAACCCCGGAAGGCTCCCTCTTCGTGAAATCTGACTGCTGATGATTACGCCAGTTCCTTCAGCTTCGCCTGGATGGCGGTGAAGTCCGGCAGGTCCCCGGGGCTTTCCAGGACTTCGGCGTACTGGATGATTCCGGCCTTGTCAATGATGAAGGCGGAGCGCTTGGGCACGCCACCCATGATGAGGTTCTTGGCTGGCAGGAAGCTCTCGTAGGCGATGCCGTAGGCCTCCGTCACCTTGTGGTCGTAATCGCTCAGGAGCTGCAGGGTGATGCTTTCTTTTTCCGCCCAGGCCTTCTGCGCAAACGGATTGTCACCGCTGATGCCGACGACTTTCGCGTTCAGGGAATTGTAGGCATTGATGTTCTTGGACAGGTCGCAAAGCTCCGTGGAGCAGACGCCCGTGAAGGCCATGGGGACAAACAGCAGCAGGATGCTGGAGGTGCCGATGTGCTCGGAAAGCTTGAACAGCTCCGGGCCATTGGCGCCGAGGGTGGTCAGGGTAAAATCAGGGGCGGTAGAACCGACGGAGAGTGCCATGGTGGTAAGAGTGGGTTGAATTCAAATACGCCGGAAGTCCGGCACCTCCCATTGGAACGCGGCAGCGGCGCTCGGTCAAGCGGGGATGCGCAAGGTGAAATAATCATTACTTAACCCCTGGCCTATGGGAAAATTAGAGGATCAATGCCGTGGGAAGAAATCGCCCTCCGAATCGATAGATCGCAGGACCTTTTGGCCAAAATCTGCTGCAAACATCGTTGTCAACTACGCGCAGGCTTCATTTATGGCAAAAATGGAACCTTTTCATCCCCCGCCGGTATTCATCATAGGACAACGAATGAACGAAGCCGACGAACTCCAAATCATCCGACGCATTGTGGACGGGGAAATCGAGGCGTTTGAGCATCTCGTTCTTCATTACCAGGATCGCCTGCTCCGTATGATTGCCACACTTTTAAATGACGAAAGACGCCACGCCGAAGACCTCGCGCAGATCGTCTTCGTGGAAGCGTTTCGGCGCCTCAAGGATTTCGATCCCGCACGAAGCCGGTTCTCCACCTGGCTGTTTATGATCGCCCGCAGCCGCTCGCTCAACGCCCTCCAGAAAAAGAGCCCGGCTCTCTTGGCTGAACTTCCCGAACAATACGCCGACACACCCGAAACCGAAGACCGAGACCGCATGAGAACCCTCGATCAAGCCCTCCATCAGCTCCCCGGAAAACAAAAACGTGCCTTCACTCTCGTCGCCCTCGAAGACCTTTCCTACGCCGAAGCCGCCCAACTCGAATCCACCACCGTCGGCACCATCAAGTCCCGCGTTAGCCGCGCCCGTGAGTTCCTCAAAGCCAGCCTCACCCACCCCTGAACCATGACCATGTCATCTGATCCCGATCACGAACTCGACCTCTGGATTGCAGCGCGAAAGCGAGATCCATCCGCGCACCTAGCCCCCTCTGTCATGAGGGAGATCCATAGAGCATCCCAACCCGCTCCCCATGCTTCAGCCAGAACTGCCCCCCCCCCCTGGCTCCTTGCTTCCGCCTGTTTCATCGCAGGCATCGGGAAAATCAGCCTCATTCTTCGCCTCGCATTCTAACAACGAAAACAAATATCCAGGACAATGCACACCCTTCCTTCAAACGAACTGGCCCTTGGCCCCGTCAGCAAACGGAAGCCATCCACAGCCATCAACCTGTCACTCTTTCTCCCCGGTCTCGGACAGGTTTACTGCGGTGCCCTTGGTCGCGGACTTCTTCACCTCTGCGCACTTACGGCTCTCCTCGTCGTTGCCCTCGTCTTTCTCGCGGCGCAGTCCGTCCCCCCGAAGAATATTCTCATCACCGTCGCCATTCTCTCAGTGATCCCCACCGCCTACTCCACATGGGATGCCCGCCGAATGGCGCTCGCCAGCCGCGAAGACTATCGCCTCAAAGATTACAACCGTATTTCCGTCTATGTCGCCCTCATCTTCCTCACAATGCCCATCATCACCGGCCTCGGCTTCTCCGTTCGCGAAAACTTTCTCCACATCTTCACCATGACCGGCAGCTCGATGAGCCCTACATTTGACGAAGGTGACAGAATCTTTGTCCGCAAAGACAGCTACCGTGACCGCCAGCCCGAACACAACGACCTCGTCGCCTTCCTCAACCCCGCGAATCGTCGGCAAACTTGGGTTAAGCGAGTCATCGCCCTGCCAGGGGATGTCCTGGAGATCAAAGAAGGCATCGTCCACCTCAACGGGATGGCCATCAAAGAAGCCGTCGGCGTCCATCTCGACAAAACCAACCTCCCCCCGATCACCATCCCTGACCACCACTGCTATGTGCTAGGAGACAACCGCGCCGACTCAAAAGACAGCCGTCACATCGGACCCGTGCCCATGATTGCTCTCGTCGGAAACGTTCTATCGTGGAGGTAGAATCAAAGCTCATCGCGATTCAAACCATGAGTGACGATGAGCTCCTCGCTCTGCTGCACGACACGCCCGCCGCCTTGATGAAGAAGCCGGACGGCAGCAACGACCTTTTCATCATCGAACCATGACCGAAGTCATGGGAACCCGTCACAGACCCACCGCCAGCCGGGACACTATTCATGAACATGCACACCAACTCATTCCCTGTCCTCCTCGCCACGACATTCGCCCTCACAGCTTCGACCGCCTTCTCTCAGATCGAAATTGATCCTGCTCAGCCCACTGGTGCCACGGTGCGCTACTTCGCTTGGGATTTGAAGGGGTGGAAGGATGTGGCGAACACTCCTGAACGCGCTCAGAAGCTCTATGGCGACACCCCGGCTAACATGGTCCGCATCTCTATGGAGGCGTATGCTCATCGTGAGGATGGCAGCGTGGACGAGAGCCTCTATGGCCCGATGTTGATCAGCATCGAGAACATCCGCAAGGTGAATCCAGGCGTGAAAATCTTTGCCAGTCTCAAGCTGAAAAAGGAAGAGACCTTTCCAGCGTGGGTCGCATCCGACGAGGACGGCACGATCTTCAATGCCAAAGTCAAATGCCCGGACCCAAAGAAGTTTGGACGCCTGGTGGCGGACTACATTGTTTGGTTGAGCAAAAAGGACATTGCGCTCGATTTCCTGGGCCTGAACAACGAGGTCAATGAGGCGCTGACCGCGAAACGTTACGTCGAGACCGCCAAGGTGCTGATGGAGGAACTCGGGAAGCGCGGACTCGATGCGAAGTTCCTTTCGTTCCAGTTCGTAGGAGCCGAGGGCTTCGGCGTGCCGACATCCATTCGCTATGCAGAGGCCACGAAGAGCAGTCGCGGCCTCGACTACGCGCACATATGGGGCAGCCACTACTATCCCGATTTGAACAGCGGCAGCATTGATGACTGGGTCAAGCTGGCAAAGGTCGCGCCAGACCGTCCGCTGTGGCACACGGAACTGCACATGCGCGAGAGTGATGACCCGGCGGAAAACATCACCAAGGTCAGGGATGGACTCGCCATTCTGTTCAAGACAAACCAAATGGGCGTGCAAGGCTACGGCTGGTGGGCACGGGCACATGAGGACGACAAGTTTGCCAACCTCATCCGCCGCAAAGCCATCGTCAGCCTGCTCGGAGGAGCCTGCATCAAGACCTCCGGCCAATATGAAGCCAAGGACAACAAACCCGCAGCCGAACTCGCCCAGGCCACCCGCGTGGGCGACACCGTTTGGCTCTGGTATTGCAATCCCGGCCAAGCCAAGGCCGAACTGCCGATTCTTTTGAAAAGCGGCAGCGCAACAAAGGCCACTGGCGAAACCTGGTCCGGCAGCGGCACCGCCGATGCACAGACAATAGGGACGCTCGATGTCTCCGTCACCGACGGAGCAACAGTCATCCTCAAAAACCTGCCAGCGACTTCAGTGGCGCTCGTTCGTATTGACCTCACCGCCAGCGGCGCCATTCCAGCAAAGAGCGGAAGTATCCTCGTCGCCAATCGCGACTGGAGTTCAGCAGATCCCAACGCACGCAAAATCCTGGCCGCCCTCGTCTCCGTGAGCAACGGCATCGGACACTTCAAACGCCCCGATGGCAGCACCTTCGATTACCCATTGAACAAACTCTCCGCCGCAGATCGCCAAATCGCGGAAGACGCAGCGGCCAAGTAGGTGAAGCATTTGCCGAAGGCATGAGTCATCAAAATAGCCGTCACAACCTCACCTTCTGCTGGGAAAGAGCTTCGACACCGATTTGCACGGCCCGGAAGTCTTGGAGCTTCGAGGCGGCTTTCCGCATGAGGATTCACTTCGCGGCGCTACGCTAGGTGCGGACCACTTTCTTTACTTCTGATAAATCGGCAGAAAGTGGTGATACACGCTGAGGCTCAGCAGGGACAGCGCGGTGGCATAGACAGGGCCGGCGCTCTTTTCATTGCCATTCCGCGGATACCATGCCCCGGATGGGTCCTGGGCGCTGACCAGCATCTGCTCGGTCTTTTGGCGGGCGGTGGCGGCGTGGTCGCCGCCGCGCTGATACATGCCCTGAGCATAATAATAGCAGCCGTAGTAAAACCAGGGTTCATTGAGCTCAGGCGGAAATTTCAGCAGCCAGTTGGAGGAGCCAAGCACCTCCGGGGCATCGTAGATGCCCGCCACCTGCAGGGACAGAAGACCGGCAGCGGTGGTGGAGAAGGTCTGACGGCCGCCGTAGGGTTCATAACTGAAGGCGGCCTCCAGCTGCTTCAATTTGCCATTGCTGTCGCGCTCGGCCCGGTAACTGCGCTTGATATAGGCGATGGCGTTATCAATGGCTTCCTTGGGTACCTCAATGCCGCTGTTCTTTGCCGCTCGCAGGGACATGAGCTGCCAGACGCTGACGCTGATGTCGCTGTCGCTGCTTTGCGGCTCATAGCGCCAGCCGCCTTTGTTGGCATCGCTCTTGGGCACGCTCTGCGCGCGGACGATGAGCTTGATGGCGTTCTCCGTCATGGAGCGCACCTTCTTATCCGTCTCCTCATCCGGGGACATGCCGAGCATCTCCGTTAGCATGAGGGTCATGATGCCGTGGCCATACATGCGGCTGCGGTCACTGCGGCCCAGGTAGCCGTTCTCATCCGGCTCCACATTGTCCACGATGAACTTCAGCGCCCGCTGGGCAGCCATGCCCTCCGGTGTGGGATCGCCGGGCAGGTGGCCCACAGAGGCCAGGCCCATGAGGGTGAGCGCCGTCATGGCCGCCGTGTGGCTGGGGATGTCGCCACGCCGGGGCACCTTGTCCGTTTTCTGCTCAGAGAAGTACCCGGCGGGCTGCTGCTGTTTCAAGAGCCAGGCCAGTCCCTTGTCCACGGCGCTTTTCACCTGAGGGGAGATGATCTCCGGACGCGGTGCCTGAGCCTGCAATCCGGTGGATGCAAACCAGGCTGCCAGCATCAGCATCAAACCGGCAGGAGGGGTGAAAAGGGAGGTCATAATGGAAATCATCACAGAGCGGCAATCACGGCTCTCAACACATTCCTAACGCATGTGGCGCGGATTCCTCACGGAATCACCCGGATTTTTGCACTTCTGTCCCCTGCCCGCCCCAGGTGAAATCCCCTGCATCAGGGGTGTTGACTTATTCGGCGTACTCTGCGAAAAGGGGAAATGGCTAAAACAGCATCTACCACACCACGCAAACCCAACCCAGCCCTGATGAAACCCGTCCAGCCGGATGAAGTCCTGGCTGCTGTCGTTGGCTCCACCCCCCTTTCCCGCGGCGAACTGACCAAAAAAGTCTGGGACTACATCAAGGCCAAAGGCCTGCAGGACCAGAACAAGAAGACCCTGATCAATGCGGACGAAGCCTTGAAGAAGGTTTTCGGTGGCAAAGAACAGGTGACCATGTTTGAGATGACCAAGCTCATCTCCGGTCACGTGAAGTAAGCTGCACGTCACCCAGTGATTTAAGATGGCTGGAGGTTCGCCTCCAGCCATTTTTCTTTTTGGGCACGGCCCAGCGCCTTGAAGACCCGCTCTGCCTTCAGCGCGGCGGACATGTCCGCATGGCACCAGGAGCCGATGAGCCATAGCGGGCCGCGCCCGCGTGTGTATTTGGCCCCCTTCCCCTCCCGGTGCATGTCCAGCCGCCGGGGCAGGTCATTGGTGATGCCGCAGTAGAGGCTGCCATCCCGGCAGCGCAGCACATACAGGCACCAGGGCTTGGGCACTGCAGCTAAGTCAGCGACAGCGGTGTCAACAGCGGCAGCCGCTTCAGCAGAGGGGTTCATGGCAGGCGTTAGCATGGGCAAGCGCAGTATGTTCCACCCCTTGTTAAAGGAAGGCAAAACGTTTGATGTGCCACTCTGTGGGCTGGATGTGTTCTGCGAAGGTGAGTTCGCGGTCCCAAAGGCGGTCGCCCGCAGAACTATCCGGCTTCTTTGGCGGTGCCCTTTTCCCAACGTCCGTCTTTGCCGAAAACGAATGCGGTGGGTCATCCGCACACTCAAAGACGGCCGGATAGTTCGGCGAAGGAATCCAGGGCAGCGATCCGTATGACGCCGAACACATCCGGCCTACGGCCCGGCGCGACGATTGACACAGGGCAAGCGCCCATGTGACCGGCAATCGCGGATTGCTCGACCTAAAACAAAGCACTCACCGGTAGCGGGGTCAGGTCCTCGACACCTTTGGGGAACATGCGCTTGCGCAGCGTCAGTACTTCGGGCTCTTTCTCGGTCACCAGCACCACATGCTCAAAGTGAGCACTGGGCTTACGGTCCTGGGTGATGGCAGTCCAGTTGTCAGAGAGCACACGCGTTTTGGCGGTGCCCAGATTGATCATGGGCTCAATGGCCAGCGTCATGCCAGACTTCAGCCGGGGGCGGTCACCTTTGCGGCCATAGTTCGGGATCTGCGGCTCTTCATGAAGCTTGCGCCCCACCCCGTGGCCGACGAATTCACGCACCACAGTGTAACCGTACTGGATGACATGCTCCTCCACGGAGGCGCACAGATCACCCAGCATCCAGCCATCGCGGGCGTGGCGGATGGCGACGTGGAGGGATTCCTCCGTGGCCGCCAGCAGGTGCAGGGTTTCTTTGGCCACATTGCCGACGGGCACCGTCAGGGCGTTGTCACCGATCCAGCCATTGTATTCAATCCCGACATCAATTTTCACAATGTCGCCGTCCTGGATCACGCGGGGGCCGCCGATGCCGTGGACGACTTCTTCATTGATGGAGATGCAGATGTGGCCGGGAAATTTGCGATAGCCCAAGAAGGCGCTTTTGCAGCCCCGGGCTTTCATTTCTGCCGCAGCGGCGCGGTCCACCTCGCCGGTAGTGATGCCCACCTGGGCCAGGGCGGCCGTTTTCAGCAGGATGTCGCGGGCCATCTGGCAGGCCTCGCGGATGCCCTGCTGTTGGGCACCGTGGCGGGTGAAGATCTTGTTGCTGCTGAGTAAACCCATGTGCTCCGGATTACATGCCCTTGTTGTAGATCAGCCAGGCCACACCCACCAGGGTGATGACGGCGATCCCGGACCAGAGCATGACCACGGTGGCCGGATTGGCCACATTGCCGCTCTGCTGCATGCGGTCGAAACGGCCACGGATGCGGCCCTTCTTCAGGAAGCCGTCATAATGGCTCTGCAGGAGGTGCGTTTCAATCTGGCGCATGACGTCAAGGACGACACCGACAAGAATCAGCAGGCTGGTGCCGCCGAAGAACTGGGCAGTCTGTGGCGCAATACCCAGGCCGGCACTGACCAGACCTGGCATGATGAAAAGGAAGGTCAGGAAAATGGCACCAGCGAAAGTGAGGCGGCTCATCGTGAAGTCCAGGAAATCAGCCGTCGGCTTGCCAGGGCGGATGCCAGGGATGTAACCACCGCTCTTCTTGAGGTCTTCCGAGATCTGCGTGGGCTGGAACATAGTGGCCACCCAGAAATAGCTGAAGAAGAAAATCAAGGCACCGGAGATGGCATAATAAACCCAGCCGGAGGCGATGGCCTGGGAGAAGCGCTGTACCCAGCCCACATCCGGGAACATGGAGGAGATAATGGAGGAAGGGAACAGCAGGATGGCCTGGGCAAAGATGATCGGCATCACACCGGAATAATTGATCTTCAGGGGCAGATACTGCGTCTGGCCGCCATAAACCTTCCGGCCGACCACGCGCTTGGCATACTGGATGACAATCCGCCGGGTGGCCTGGGTAAGGGCGATGACCCCTGCGATGACCAAAATCATGAAGGCTAACAGCAACACCAGCGTGGCCGGCTTGCTCATGTCACCGTCCACATTGCCGACGTAGGTCTGCCAGACCTGCACCATGGCACCAGGGAGATCAGAGACGATGTTCACACAGATCAGCAGGGAGACACCGTTGCCGATGCCGCGCTCAGTGATCATTTCACCCAGCCACATCATCAGCATCGTACCAGCCGTGATGGTGATGACCGTGGTAAAAACAAACCCCATGTTAAAGTCAGGTACCAATGGCCGCCCCAGGCGATCAATCGTGTCCTGCAAACCACCGAGGAAGATGTTCTGGCCGGGATTCTCCAGCGACTGTGCCAGAAGGTAACCCTGAAACACGCAAAGCGCGATGGTGGCCAAGCGGGTGTATTGGGTGATCTTCTGCCGTCCGCCGTCTTCACGGGCCAGCTTGCTCAGCTTCGGCACCACTGCCGTGAGCAGCTGCATCATGATGGATGCCGAAATGTAAGGCATGATGCCCAGGGCGAAAATCGCACAGTTCTGCAATCCTCCACCACTGAAGACGTTCAGCAAAGCAGCAACCTGGGCAGCTCCGGAGCCGGCATCAGCCGTGCGGTTCTTGATCCATTCATCCAGCACGGTCACGTCCACACCAGGCAGGGTGATGGAAGCACCGATGCGCACAATGACGATCATCGCCAGAGTGAAAAGGATGCGCGAGCGTAGGTCAGGAATTTTGAAGCTGTTGGCGAAGGCAGAAATCATGTGTCAGGGGAGTATGAGAAAGCGGGCCTGGCCAACTGACAACCTTTTCGGTTGGTCGGTGACCGGCCCGCTGACGGGTTGAGTTCGATCTTAATCTCAGGCGGCGATGGTGCCACCGGCCTTCTCAATCTTCTCGCGGGCAGAGGCACTGACGTTCTTGACTTCAACAGTCAGCTTGCGGGTCAGTTCGCCATTGCCGAGGATCTTGATGGCATCGCAGTTGCGGTTCACGATATTGTGCTCACGCAGGAAAGCTTCGTTGACGACGGTGCCGTCTTCAAAAGCGTTCAGGGCGCCCACGTTGACCACTTCATAGACGTCGCGGAACTGCACGTTGCTGAAGCCCTTCTTCGGAAGGCGGCGGTGAAGGGGCATCTGGCCGCCTTCGAAACCAGGGCGGATACCGGCACCTGCGCGGGCCTTCTGACCTTTGTGTCCTTTACAGGAGGTCTTGCCGTGACCGGAGCTTTCACCGCAGCCGATACGCTTGCGGCGCTTTTTCGCCCCTGGGCGAGGTTGGACATCATGAAGTTGCATAAAAATGAAAAACTGAAAATTGAAACTGGAACTTAAAACCAATCGAAGTGCTCAATTACAGAGCCTTCTTCTCTTTGATCTCTTTGCCGCGGGCGCGGAAGATTTCGTCACGTGGGCGCAGGGCGCCGAGGGCAGCCAGGGTGGCCTTCACGACGTTGGCGTGATTGCTGGAACCCAGGGACTTGCCGATGACGTCACGGACACCGGCTGCTTCCAGCACGGCACGTGCGCCACCACCGGCGATGATGCCCGTACCCGGCGTGGCGGGCTTGAGCATGATGCAACCGCCACCGTGCTCACCGATCACCTCATGAGGGATGGTGTTGTTGTTAAGGTGCACGCGGTTCATGTTTTTGCGGGAGGCTTCCGTGGCTTTCTTGATCGCGTCAGCGACCTCGTTGGCCTTGCCGAAACCGCAACCGACTTTGCCCTGCTGGTCGCCGGCGACGACGAGAGCGGAAAAGCTGAAACGACGACCGCCTTTCACGACCTTGGCGCATCGGTTGATGTGCACCACTTTTTCGATGGTATCAGGGCGGGAATCAGAGGATTCGCCTGCGGGACTGAGTGTAGCTGCTGCCATAAGTGGGATTCGTCGGGATTAGAATTTCAGACCCTTTTCGCGGGCGGCGTCGGCCAGTGCTTTCACTTTGCCGTGATAGGTGAAGCCGCCACGGTCGAAAACCACGGCTGTGACATTGGCGGCCAGGGCGCGCTCGGCAACAGCCTGGCCCACCTTCGCGGCGGTAGCACTGTTGGCACGGCTTTCGCCAAAGCCTTTTTCCTTGGTGGAGGCGGACACGATGGTCTTGCCTGCCACATCGTCAATGAGCTGGGCATACACGTTGGAGTTTGAAAAATAAACTGCCAGACGTGGACGCTGAGAGGTGCCACTGAGAGTCTTGCGGATGCGCGCGTGGATACGCGAGCGGGTGAGTTTGCGGTTCTTCGCTGCCATGATGACTTTCCTCCAATTACTTCACACTCTTGCCGGCCTTGCGGCGGATTTGCTCGCCTGCATAACGGACCCCCTTGGCCTTGTAAGGCTCCGGCGGGTAATAGGCGCGGATATCAGCGGCGAGCTGCCCGACGACCTGCTTGTCAATGCCTTCAATCGCGATCTTGGTGTTGTCCGCGACGGTGACTTTCACACCTTCGGGGATCGGATGGAGACGTGGGTGGGACTGGCCCAGGTTCAGGTCAATCACGTTGCCCTTCACCGCTGCGCGGAAACCGACGCCGTGGATCTCAAGGTTGCGGATGTAGCCTTTGCTGACGCCTTCGATCATGTTGCTGATCAGGCGCTGGGAGGTGCCGTGCATGGCACGGACCCGGCGGTCCTCACTGGAACGGGTGACGGAGAGTTCCTTGCCTTCATTGGCGACGGAGACGCCCACCGGAAGAGTCCAGGTGAGTTTGCCCTTGGGGCCTTCGACCAGGACACTGCGGTCTTCGCCAATCTTGACGGTGACCTTGTCTGGGAGAGAAATGGGTTGTTTACCGACTCGTGACATAATGTATTCCTCGTGTTACCAGATTTGTGCCAGGAGTTCGCCGCCCACTTTGGCTTTCTTCGCACGGGCACCAGTCATGATGCCGCGTGAGGTGGACAGGATGGAAATGCCAAGGCCGCCGAGCACGCGAGGGATCTCGGTGGCACCAACGTATTTGCGCAGGCCGGGCTTGCTGATGCGGGTCAGGCTGCGAAGGACCGGGGAACGGCCCTGGTACTTGAGCTTCAGTTTCAGGCGTGGGTGGGCATCTGTGGTGTCCACCTCGTAGCTCCAGATGTAGCCTTCTTCCTGAAGGATGCGGGAGAGCTCAGCCTTCATTTTGGAGAAGGGGATGAACACTTCCTGCAGGCCTGCGGCGGAGGCATTACGGATGCGGGTAAGAAAATCGGAAATCGGGTCAGTCATGGGACGCGGAATATCGGCTGTTAGAATTAAGCGGCGGCTTCAACGGACTCACCAGCCTTGTTCACGGCGGTCTTGCCACGGAAGGGCATACCGAGGGCGCGCAACAATTCACGCGCATGGTCATCGTTGTTGGTCGAGGTCACGAATGTGATGTCGAAGCCGAGAGTGCGCTTGACCTTGTCGAGCTCGATCTCAGGGAAAATGGACTGGTCGTTGATGCCGAGGGTGTAGTTGCCACGGCCGTCAAAGGCTTTCGGGGCGACACCGCGGAAGTCACGAATGCGGGGAATGGCGGTCTTCACCAGGCGCATGAGGAAGTCATACATGCGGGTGCCACGAAGGGTGACCTTCACACCGACAGGCTCACCCTGGCGGAGTTTGAAGTTGGCGATGGCCTTCTTGGAAAGAGTGACGACGGGCTTTTGGCCGGTGATCAGGGTCACTTCGTTGACGGCGTCTTCAATGGCCTGCTTGCGCTCACCTTGAGAGCCGACCGAGCAGTTGAGGACGATCTTCTCAAGCTTCGGGACTTGATGGACGTTACCGAGTTCGAGCTGAGTCTTCAGCGCGTCGCGGACAGTATCTTTATAGAGCTTTTGCAGCAGGGGTTCCATGGATCAGATTTGGCTGAGCTTCCTTTCCTTTGCAGGCCCCGCGAAGACGGGGCGCGAAACAAAGGGGGTGAGCATATTCGTTGACTACTTCTTCTTCGCAACTTTCTTCTTCGTCGTTTTTGCTTTTGTTTTCTCTTCAGCAAGTTTGACGTTGGAGATATGAATCGGGCCTTCCTGCTCGATGATGCCGCCACCCGGACGTTCCTGGGTTGGCTTGACCGCCTTCTTGATCATGCGCACGCCTTCGATAAGGACGCGGTTTTTGGCGGTCTGCACTTCGATGATGGTGCCCTGCGCACCTTTATGGGCGCCGGAGGTGACGACGACAGTGTCGCCTTTTTTGACGTGGGTCTTGATCTGGCTCATAGCACTTCAGGGGCAAGGGAGACGATCTTCATGAAATTCTTGTCGCGCAGCTCACGGGCTACAGGACCGAAGATGCGGGTTCCTTTAGGATTGTTGTCTTTGTCAATGATGACGATGGCATTCCGGTCAAAGCGCAGGATCGAGCCGTCATTGCGGCGGATTGGGTGCGCTGTGCGGACGACGACGGCGCGGACGACTTCGCCCTTCTTGACGCTGGCGGTCGGGGTGGATTCACGAACGTGGGCGGTGATAATATCACCGACGTAGGCGAAACGGGTGTTCTTCTTGCCGAGCACGCCGATCATTTTGGCGACGCGGGCACCGGTATTGTCGGCTACCGGGATTGATGACTCCATTTGCAACATAACTTTTCTTCCTCAGATGAATGGGTTGAGAATCTAACGTGACCGGGCGGTTTAGTGCTTCTGCACTTCGACCAGGTTCCAGCGCTTCAGCTTGCTGAGGGGGCGGCACTCCGAGATGAGGACCTTGTCTCCCACCTTGGCCTGCTCGTTTTCATCATGGGCATAGAACTTGGAAGTCTTGCGGATGATCTTTTTGAACCGTGGGTGCGGCACGCGGCGCTCCACTTCGACCACGATGGTCTTGTTCATCTTGTCGGAAACCACCACGCCCACGCGTTCCTTGCGGACGGGAGCCTTGACGGGTTGCGCTTCTGCGGATGGCGCTTCTGCTGTTGTAGCCTCACTCATGATTTTGAAAAGGGGTCAATATGGATTGGGTTGCCTCAGGCAGCCTTGGCGGCGGCGGCATGGGTGCGGTCGGTGATGATGGTCTCAATCCGGGCCACTTCACGACGCAGCACCTTGATGCGGGACGGGTTTTCGAGCTGGCCGCTCTGCTGCTGCATGCGCAGGTTCAGCATCTCCTGGCGCAACTCACGGCGGCGTGCGTTGAGCTCATCTACGGAGAGTTCACGGAGTTCTTTGATCTTCATGATGGTCTGGGGCGGGGAATTAGATGGAGGCACCGCGCGTCACAAAACGTGTGCGGAGGCCGAGTTTGTTGGCTGCCAGGCGGCAGGCTTCACGGGCGGTCGCTTCATTGACGCCGGAGACTTCGAAAAGCATGTGACCAGGGAGAACCACCGCCACCCAGAATTCCGGGGAGCCTTTGCCTTTACCCATTCGGGTTTCTGGCGGGCGGGCGGTCACAGGCTTGTGAGGGAAGATGCGGATGAAAACCTTACCCTTACGCTTGAGGTAACGGTTGATCGCGACACGGCAGGCCTCGATCTGGTTGTTTTTGATCCACCCACGGTCCAGGGTCTGAAGGCCAAACTCACCGAAGTCGAGTTTGTTGCCACGGGAGGCGGTGCCAGAGCGGCTGCCGCGCTGGGTCTTGCGATGTTTTACACGACTGGGAAGAAGGGCCATAAGTCAAGTCCGGGTAGGATTCCTGAAGGAAAGGTTGCTTGGGTATAGATTACTGGGCTGCAGGGGCTGCCTCGGCAGGGGCTGCGGCAGGAGCCGGAGCGGAGGACTGCTGGTAGGAGGACTGTCCACCCTGCTGATAACGTGGCGGGCCGGAGCGCTCACCACCGCGACGTCCGATGCCGCCGGCACCACCGCCACCACCACCAGGGCCGCTGTTGCGGTCGCCACGCTCACGACGGCGGTCGTTACGCGGAGTGGTGTTTTCAGGGGCATTGCCACGGTTCATCCAGACTTTCACGCCGATGATGCCGTAAACGGTGCGGGCTTCGGTGAAGCCGTAATCAATCGGGATACGCAGGGTCTGGAGAGGCACTTTGCCCTGACGATACTGCTCAGCACGGGCGATGTCGGCACCGCCGAGACGGCCGGCGACGCGGATACGGATGCCTTCGCCGCCCATTTCCATGGCGGTCTGGACAGCCCGCTTCATGGCGCGGCGGAAGGAAATACGGCGCTCCAGCTGGACGGCGACGCTTTCAGCAATGAGCTGGGCATCAAGCTCAGGCTGCTTGATCTCAAAGATGTCAATCTTGACCTGCTTGCCACCGCACATTTCGGAGACTTTCTGGCTCATCACTTCGATCTCCTGGCCTTTACGGCCGATCACCAGACCCGGACGGGCGGTGTGGAGGGTCACGCGGACCTGGTTCCAGGCGCGCTCGATGATGATCTTCGACAAGGCGGCCTGCATGAGCTTGTCCTTGAGGTACTTGCGGATGGCAAGGTCGCTATGCAGAGCATCGGCGTATTCTTTCTCCGGAGCATACCACTTGGAGCGCCAGTCTTTGGTGACTGCGAGGCGGAAGCCGATTGGATTAACTTTCTGTCCCATAAATCAGTGTGTGGTGGCTGAGTGAAATTATTCGGCGGCAGCGGTGGCGGCCTTGGCCTTTGGAGACCGGTTTTTGCGGACGGGCTTTTCAGCCTCTTCCGGCTTGGCACCCAGGATGACGGTGATGTGCGTCATGCGCTTTTTGATGGGTGATGCAGAACCGCGAGCACGTGGCGTGATGCGCTTCAGGGCAGGCCCTGGAGTGGCGACGGCACTGCGGACGACGAGTTCCTCGGCATCCAGTTCGTGATTGTTTTCTGCATTGGCCACAGCCGAACGCAGCACTTTTCCCACCAGGAAAGCGGCCTTCTTCGGAGTGAAGTCGAGGACGCTGAGAGCCTGTGACACCGGCATACCGGTGATTGCCCGTGTAACTTGACGCGCCTTCTGCGACGAGATTCGGGCGTATTTATAGATTGAACGCACTTCCATAACCTTAGAATGATCTGTTGATATCCACTTTGCCTCTGTCTCCGACCTTCACCGGATCAGTTGCGTTTGCTAACTCCTGAACCACTGCACCGCTGACAGAGCTGCGCACTTCAGTGACGAGGATTTTCGCGATGGGTTTGTCCTCGCGGTAAATTTCAAAGGGCATCCCCGGCTTGACGCCGTCACGGGACCCCACGGACAGGACGGCGATGCCGAGATCCTGTTTGAGACTGACAACCCGCGCATCCATAAGGCTGGCGGTTTCAGCTCCTGCCAGTTCAGCCTCTGGGGCTGCGGCGGCGGTGAGAACCTGCTCGGCAGCGGCGATGGCCTTGGACAGGCGATCGCTGGCGGCGGCATCAGGTGTCTGCACCGTGTTGGCAAACTGGAGGGAGGCTTCTGCCAGCTCCATCAGCCCTTCCGCCAGCTTCTGGCGGGATGTTTCAGCGATGCGGAGATCGCTGAGGGAAGCGAGGAGGCGCTCCTGCGTCTCCCCAGTTGAGTTTTCCAGGGCGGCGATGCCCAGGCCTTCCAAAAGACCGCGAAGTCTTTCGTAACGGTCCTTCAGCTCAGTCGCTTCCTGGTTGGCTGCCGCAGCACTCTGCGTCAGCGCATCATTTTTGTCCTTGGCAGCCGCAAGCTGAGATTCCAGAGCCTGGATCTTCTGGGCGGCCACCTGCAGCGTCATGTTCAGCTCCTGCACCTCAAAGGACTGCGCCTGTGCACCGCCCAGCATCACCACCACTGCCAGAAGCAGCGTAGCGCACGGGTTAAAACGGTGGTGGAGGCGGGAGATCATTAAGGTGAGGTGATAAACAGTGCGCTGGGCCAAATTACTTGGCGGCCTTGACGGTGTGAGCGCCGTGGCCCTTGAACAGACGGGTCAGGGCGAATTCGCCGAGACGGTGACCGACCATGTTTTCCGTGACGTAAACGCTCACGAAGTCCTTGCCGTTGTGCACCAGGAAGGTGTGACCGACAAGGTCAGGGGTGATCATTGAACTGCGGGCCCAGGTTTTAATCGGGCGCTTCTGTCCAGCGTCGTTGAGCTTGTCCACTTTGTCGAGCAGGGCTTGCTGGACGAACGGGCCTTTTTTGAGTGAGCGTGCCATAGGGCTATTGAATCAGGATTCGGAAAACAGGTTACTTCTTGGCGTGACGGGTCTGAACAATGAGCTTGTTCGTCGCCTTCTTCTTGTTGCGGGTCTTCTCGCCCTTCGCATGGCCCCAGGGGCTGAGCAGGTGCTGACGACCACCACCGGACTTCGAGCGGCCTTCACCACCACCGTTCGGGTGGTCGATCGGGTTCATACACATGCCGCGGACAGTCGGGCGGGTGCCCTGCCAGCGTGTGCGGCCAGCCTTGCCGGAAACCACGTTCATGTGCTCGGTGTTGCCCACCTGGCCAATGGTTGCGTAGCACTCGGAGTGAATCTTGCGGACCTCACCGGAGGGCATGCGCACCAGGGCGTATTCACCTTCACGGTTGGAGAGGATGGCGGCCTGGCCGGCGGCACGGGCGGCGACACCCCCACGGCCTGCGGTCAGCTCGATGTTGTGGATCTGCGTTCCCAGGGGGATCTTCCGGAGAGGAAGTGCATTGCCCACGTCAGGAGCGGCTTTTTCACCGGCCATCACGCTGGCGCCGACGCCCAGGTTGTTCGGGGCCAGGATGTAAGCGCGCTGACCGTCTTTGTATTCCACAAGGGCGATACGGGCGGAGCGGTTGGGATCGTACTCGATGGCGATCACCTTGGCGGCTTCATCACGGCGGACGCGCTTGAAATCAATCAGGCGGTAGCGGCGCTCATGACCACCACCAATGTGGCGGGTTGTGATACGGCCGGTGTTGTTGCGGCCACCGGACTTGCGAAGGGCGACCGTGAGGCTGCGCTGCGGGCTGTCCTTGGTGATCTCCTCAAAGGAGTTCCACTCCTTGTAGCGGTTTGAGGGGGTATTGGGCTTGAAAGTTTTCAGCGCCATGGCTCTGCGTCTTTCTGTTGAAAAGGGTTACCGAAATTTGAAAATTACACGAGATCCAGCGTCTCGCCGTCTTTCAGACGCACGATGGCTTTTTTCCAGTGGTTGGTGCGGCCAGAGTCAGCACGACGTTCGCGACGGGCTTTGCCTGCATAGTTGGCGGTGCGGACACCGGTCACTTTCTTGCCGAAATGCTTTTCCACGGCCTGCTTGATCTCAAGCTTGTTGGCCTTTGGATGGACGACGAACACGTATTCGTTGTTCGTTTCGCCAAGCATCGTGGCTTTCTCAGTGAGACGGATCGTTTGGATGATCGATTGCGGATCTTTCATATTAGACAGCAGTCCTCCGGGCAAGGATTGGCAGGGCGTCAGCGATCACGAGGACCTGCGGGTAAAGCAGCAGGTGTTCAGCGTTGACCTCTTCGGCGGAAATGAGCTGGACGGTCTGCACGTTGCGTGCGGAACGGAAGGTCAGTTCGTCGAAGGAGCCGACGATCAGAGTCTTCTTAGCGGTGGAGAGAGCTTCAACAGCGCTCACGAAACTTTTGGTCTTGCCATCGCTGATGGCGAAGCTTGGGATGGTGGAGATGCCTCCATCAACGATGCGGGCGGTCAAAGCGGTGCGGAAGGCGAGCTTGCGAACGTTTTTGGTGGTCTTTTTGGACCAGTCGCGTGTCTTCGGGCCGAAGACGACACCACCACCGGACCAGATCGGGGAGCGCTTGCTTCCCATACGGGCGTTACCGGTGCCCTTCTGATTCCAGAGCTTCGAGCCGGAGCCGGAAACTTCTGCACGGGACTTGGTGTGGGCGTTACCCTGGCGGCGGTTGGCGCGGTAGGCGACGAGGACGTCGTTAAGTGCCTGCTTGCCCTGATGACCCTCAACGAGGTTCAGGCTGGCCTGCGTGGCGCTTTCTTTGGAAAGGACGGTTGCTGACATGATTCAATTCCTCCGGGATTACTGGGCTGCTGGAGCAGGCTTTTTCTTGGCAGGGCGCACCACGACGATGCTGCCTTTATTGCCAGGGATGGCACCGCTGATGAGGAGCACACCGTCTTCAGGGCGGCTCTGGATAACTTTCAAATTCTGCGTGGTCACGCGGTCAACACCGTCATGGCCGGGCATCTTCTGGTTTTTCCAAACCAGGCCTGGAGTGAGGCGGCAACCGATGGAACCTGGACGGCGGTGCATCATGGAACCGTGGGTCTGCGGCTGGCCGGCGAAGTTCCAGCGTTTCACAACGCCCTGGAAGCCTTTGCCCTTGGTCGTGCCGATCACGTCCACCCACTGGCCGGCGCTGAAAAGGCTGGCGTCAATCTTGGCATCTGCAGCAGGGAGAAGGTCATCGGAAGCCACGCGGAATTCCTTGATGATGCGCTTGGCGGACACGCCATGCTTCTTGAAGTGGCCGAGCACCGGTTTGGTCATGCGGCTTTCCTTCTGGTCGTCATAACCGATCTGGACTGCGCTATAGCCGTCTTTGCCGGCTTTCTGTTTCACCTGGATCATCGCGTTGCCGCTGACGTCCACAACTGTGACGGCGATGGCTTCGCCCTTGTCGGTATAGACTTTCGTCATGCCGAGTTTTTTGCCAATCAATCCTAAAGACATAGTGATTTACCTCCTGGGGAGTCGTTCGAGGGTGGAGATTAGATTTTAATCGTGATGTCCACGCCGGAGGGGAGATTGAGCTTCTTCAGCTCGTCCACGGTGCGGGAGGTGGGGTCCACAATATCAAGCAGGCGCTTGTGAGTGCGGATTTCGAACTGGTCCATGGACTTCTTGTCCACGTGCGGGGAACGGTTCACGGTGAACTTCTCGATGCGGGTCGGAAGGGGGATCGGGCCAGCCACTTTGGCACCCGTGCGCTTCGCTGTTTCGACGATGTCAGCAGTGCTTTTGTCAAGCACGCGGTAGTCGTAAGCGCGGAGGCGGATTCTGATTCTCTGATTGCTCATGGCGTGTGTCCGTGAAGTGTTGTCTTAAAAAGGGCTTGTTACTTGCCGCCGCGCTGCTCGACGATCTGCTCAACGATCTGCTGGGGAACCTGCTCGAAGTGGGAAGGCTGCATGGAGTAGCTGGCGCGACCGGAGGAAAGAGTGCGGATGGTGGTGGAATAACCGAACATCTCAGCCAGAGGCACTTCGCAGCGGATGATGGCGGTGGTGCCACGTGTATCCATGCCCTGGATCTTGCCACGGCGACGGTTAAGGTCACCCATAATGTCGCCCTGATAATCTTCAGGCGTGGAGGCTTCGACAGCCATGATCGGCTCAAGAAGGATGCACTTGGCTTTCTTCAGGGCGTCCTTCACAGCGAAGATGGCGGCCATCTTGAAAGCGTTTTCGTTGGAGTCAACGTCGTGGCTCGAACCGTCCACCAGATCAATGTGCATATCAATCACCGGGTAGCCGGCGATGATGCCATTCAGGGCGGCTTCGATACAACCAGCCTTGGACGGGTTGATGAATTCTTTCGGGATGCTTCCGCCGACGGTCTTGTTTTCGACCACGATACCAGAGCCTTTTTCACCGGGGCGGACCTTGATCACCACGTGACCATACTGACCGCGGCCACCGGACTGCTTGACCAGCTTACCGTCGCCATCAGCTTCCTGCGTGAGGGTCTCACGGTAGGCGATCTGTGGCTTGCCGGTGTTGGTTTCCACTTTGTGCTCGCGCTTGAGGCGGTCGCAGAGAATTTCAAGGTGAAGCTCACCCATGCCGGCAATGATGGTCTGGCCGGTCTCTTCATCCGTCTTGACGAAGAAGGTCGGATCTTCTTCAGAGAGACGCTGGAGGGCATTGCCCATTTTTTCCTGGTCACCCTTGGTCTTCGGCTCAACAGCCATGGAGATCACGGGCTCAGGGAAGGTCGGAGGCTCAAGGAGCACTTCCAGGCTCTGATCGCAGAAGGTGTCACCGGTGCGGACATCTTTCACACCCACCAGGGCTGCGATATCGCCAGAGTAACAGCAGTCAATGTCCTTATGGACGCTGGCCTGGATCTGGATGAGGCGGCCCACACGCTCAGACTTGCGGGTGCGGGGATTGTAGATGGTGTCACCCTTACGGACACAACCGGAATACACGCGGAAGAAAACCAGACGGCCGAATTTGTCAGACCAGAGCTTGAAGCCCAAGGCAATGAACTTGCCGTTGTCATCCGGGATGGCTTCGATTTCGTTTTCAGGTTCGTCAATGACGTGGCCTTTCTGAGGCTCAATGTCCAGAGGTCCTGGGAGGTAATCAATGACGGCGTCAATCAGATACTGGACACCTTTGTTCTTGAAGGCAGAACCGCCAGCCATCGGGATGATCTTGTTGGCGATCACGCAGCGGCGAAGACCTTCCTTGAGCTGCTTGATGGAGATCGGCTGCTCTTCGAGGAACAGCATGCCAATTTCTTCATCGTGGCTGCAAACCTGGTCAAGCAAACCCTCGTAAGCATCCTTAGCTTTCTGGATCTCGTCGCCCTGAAGCTCGCGGACAGTGTAGGTGGAACCGAAGCGGTCATCGTCATTGTAAATGATGGCCTTCTGGTTCACCACGTCAATCTGTCCGGACAGATTGTCTTCAGCACCGATTGGAATCAGGATCGGCCAGGCATTGGCACCCAGCTTTTCACGAACGTCTTTGACCACGTTTTCAAAGTTGGCACCCGTGCGGTCCATTTTGTTAACGAAGGCGATACGCGGGACGGAATACTTTTCAGCTTGGCGATAGACGGTTTCAGACTGAGGCTGAACGCCGGCCACACCGCAAAGAACGAAGATTGCACCGTCAAGAACGCGGAGGGAACGTTCCACTTCAGCCGTGAAGTCCACGTGCCCAGGAGTGTCAATGATGTTCACCCGCATGTCTTCCAGCTCACGGAGCTTGAAGATGCCCTCTTCCTTGAGCTGCTTCCAGCGGGCCGTCACAGCGGCGGAGGTGATCGTAATGCCGCGCTCTTTTTCCTGCTCCATCCAGTCGGTCGTCGCAGCGCCGTCATGCACTTCACCAATGCGGTGAATCATGCCCGTATAGAAGAGAATACGCTCAGTCAGCGTGGTCTTGCCCGCGTCAATGTGAGCACAGATCCCGATATTGCGGGTGCGCTCCAGAGGGTATTCGCGGTCAGGTGAATTAGGATTCGACATGGAACAAAAAAATGAAGAGGGGGACGGTACAGCGTGGATGGAGAGGAAACCGCCGGAATTAGAAGCGGAAGTGGGCGAACGCACGGTTGGCCTGAGCCTGCTTGTGCACGTCGTCACGCTTGCGGACGGCGGAACCCTGGCCTGTGGAGGCCTCTTTCAATTCATTAGCGAGCGCGCGGTGCATCGGGACGCCTTTGCGGCCACGGGCATAACCAACGATCCAGCGCATGGCGAGGGACTCGGAGCGGCCCGAACTCACTTCCAGAGGCACCTGATAAGTCGCACCACCGACACGGCGAGCCTTGACTTCAACCTTCGGCTTCGAGTTTTCGATGGCGCGATTGAAGAGATCCAGAGGATCGATCGAGTCAGTCTTTTCGTTCAACTGCTCGATGGCAGCATAAACAATGCGCTCAGCAAGGGACTTCTTGCCGCTCTGCATCACGCGGGCAATGAGGTGAGCCACAAGCTCGCTATCATAGCGGGAGTCTTTGTGAACTGGCTTGTCGTAAACTCTTTTTCTGCGGGCCATAACGGTAAAGGGATCGTGGTGGGCTTAACGGGATGATTGATTCAGCAAAGGCTTACTTCTTACCCTTGGCAGGAGCGGCAGCAGCAGCACCCTTCTTCGGACGCTTGGCACCATACTTGGAACGGCCACGGCGGCGCTTGTCCACCCCAAGGCAGTCAAGAGTTCCGCGAACGATGTGATAACGCACACCCGGCAAATCCTTCACACGACCGCCACGGACCAGCACGATGCTGTGCTCCTGGAGGTTGTGGCCTTCACCGCCGATGTAGGCAATGACTTCAAAACCGTTCGTCAGACGAACTTTGGCGACCTTACGCAAAGCCGAGTTTGGCTTCTTGGGCGTGCGGGTCATGACCTGAAGGCAAACGCCGCGACGCTGCGGGCAGCTTTCAAGCGCAGGCGACTTCGACTTCACCGCTTTATCTTTGCGGCCGTGTCTGACGAGTTGATTGATGGTGGGCATGGTCTGAAATTGGGTTCCGTTCCTTGATGACCTAAAAGGGCATGGAATCAGAAGAAGACAGTGCCACCACCCTCGAGAGGGTTTAGCACAGTGTTTTTCCGGTTCACTGCTCCGATAGCAAAGACTCACTCTCGTGAATCATTAGCCAGCACTCACTAGGAGCGCTTGGGCCGGGGAGCGGGCACCTTGGCGGAGTTCCCTCTCCGTGCAAGATGTTTTTTGCTTCTTTGTGAAGTTTTTCACAAGTTTTTACCTAACTTATCCGAAGCTTTCCACTTTCATTCCCGGCCCTTTCCGCTTGTCGGATCATTGGTTATTCCTGCCAATGAACCTTTGGTTATGCCTTATGGATGAAGGTGTTGTGTACCACCGCTCACTTCGCCGCACAATCCGGGCACTGGCCAAAGAACTCGAGCTCATGATAGAGCTTCTTGAAACCGGACTTTTTGGCGATCTGCTTTTCCAGCGCCTCCACCGGGCAGGCGATGTCCAGCTTTTCGATGCGGCCGCAGTCATTGCAGATCAGGTAGTCGCTGTGCTCGTCCGGCAGGATCATCGTGTAATAGGCGGAGCGGTCATGGAGGCCGAGGCGGCGGATCAGCGCACGCTCCTCCAGCTTCATGAGCAGACGATAGACGGTGGCTTTGTCGGCGCCGCTGTCCAGATCCTTGGATTCGGCGATGTCTGCCAGGGTGAGCGGCTGGCAGGCGGCGATGAGGATGGAAAGCACGTCCTCCAGCGCCTTGGTGCGGCGCAGGCCGGAGGCGCGGGCGCGCTCCACGGCCTCTTTGAGCAGCTTTTCCGGCTCGGGCCGCACGCAGCCTTCATGATGGTGATGATGATGTTTGCTCACAGAGGTTAACTCTGCCGAATTCCAGCCCAATGCAAAGCGGGTTTCAGCACGTTGTTTGCAAATTCCTCACCTTTCAACTGTGGCTCACGGCAGTCTCACGCCGACGCGGTAGAAGACGCGCCCGGCCCCCGTGGCGGGCACAACAGCCTGGTATTGATCCCCGCCGAGGTGGTGAAAAGTGGCGGCACGGGGGCTGAATCCCACCATGTCGGTGGTCTCCTGAACAACGAATTCAAAGGCATCGCCAAAGCTGCTGGACCATTGGAAATCAATGACAAAACTGCCATCCCCTTCCCTCCGCTGCGCCACGCCGCCAAAGCTAAAGGTGCCGGGAGCGCCTGTGGGCACGCTGCTGGCATCGGTGGGGTCTGTGCCTGCCAAAAACTGTTGCAAAAGGCTGTAGCCACTGCCATCCGGCGATGAAAACGCGTCCTGCCCGGTGCTGCCAAAATAGAGCAGCTCCCATTCATCGGAGAGCAGGTTGCCGTCGGTATCCGTCACGCTCGCCAGCGGAATGGTGGTCAGGGTCAGGGAAAACACCTCCAGCGGATGTCCTCCGGTCTCCGGTGGCAGATCATCGTAAGCGATGATGCTAAACTGGCTGCCAGGGATCTGCCGGAAGTGCCCGGGCATTTCAAAAGGCTGCCCGCGCTTATCCCGCAGTACATAGGTCAATGCGCCGGAAAGGGATTCCGCATAGGTCTGCCCGTCGGCAGGGGCATTCTCCGGGATTTTCAGGGTCAGCCTCACATACGGCCGCACTGGGGCTTCGTGACGCAGAGGGTAGATGAGCTGATAAAGCTCAAATAGCTCCTCCTGCTTCAAGCTGATGCGGGATACATACTCGGCATCCAGGGAAATGAAGCGGATGAACTGGCGCAGCGCATCGAGCGGCGGTTTCAGCCCTCCGGGCACTTCGTCATGCTGCATGCTGCTGATCTGGTAAATTTCCCGCGCGAGCTGCTTCAAAAGCTCAATGGTGGGATCATTTTTCGTATTCCTCACCACGGATTCATAATGCGCCAGCAGCTCGCGCAATTTCACCGCATCGGAGAATTGCGGATCGCCCACCCCCTGTTCCAGGCTCAAAAGCTGCGCGCTGCTGACCGTGCCCGGTTGAAAAGGGTCCCGCCCCTCATGCTCACGGAAGGGCGTCAGGCTGAAATCCGTAGAGCCGCCGATTCCGCGAAATTGCAGCAGCTCCCCCACCCGTGCCTCCAGCAGCAGGAAGGCCAGTGTTTCATCCACGCCGATGGATTTGATCAGCACCGCAGGTCCCACCGCTGCATAAGCCGCCTGGGCTGCCTGGATCCAGGACGCCGTCCGGTCCGCCTGGCTGCCAACCCCGTATTCAAAGGGTATCTCCACAGGCACGGCATCCGGCACGGCCACCAGGCCCACCAGCTCCCGGCCGCGCCGCTGCTCCCCTTCATCGCTGCGGAGTTGATAATGCAGCGGCGTGCTCACCACCAGCAGCCGCTGTTGCGCCTCTACCGGCTGGCACGGAAAGGCGGCGAAGGGCTCATCGGCCGGTTTGGACACGCGGCCCTCCCCCAGCAGTGCGCCGTCCACCTCGTGGCATTCCACAGGCAGCCCGATCCGGGCGAAAACTTCACTGTTGGCAGGGCCATCCCAGGGCCTCGGCTGGATGGCCAGATTCACCTTGTCCGTCGTCTCCGGACGGCTTTCGTCCCCTTCAGGAAACTGGCCCTTAAGACTGGGGGAGGTCCCTGCCAGCAGCTCGTCCAGATCACTGAAACCATCCCCGTCCGTATCCGCACCGCCATCAGGGTCCAGCTCGAGCTCCAGCTCCACAAAATCCGGCACTCCATCCCCGTCCGTATCCTGTTTTTCCGGCGCTTGGGAAAAGCTGAACGTCGCCTGCGTCACCGGGGTGCGTTTTCCGTCAGCCATCAGGGCATAGGCTTCCACGACGCTGTTTTGATAGAGGTAAAAAGGATTGCTGTAGAGCGTAAACGTGCCGGATGCGGACCTCCGGTAATAAATTCCCTGAACCTGCCCCGCCGCCACCAGGCTGACCTGAACGGCTTCTTTGAAAAGCCCGCCCGCCGGCTGCACCGTCACCCCGGCGGAGAGATCCCCCAGCACGCGGGGGGAGGCATTCAGCCGCGCCAGCGAGATGTCATCCCGATACTGGTTGGCCAGCCCTGCCACCGCGCCACTGGGCACCGGGGTAAATTCCCGGGTGAACCGGCTGCCGAGGCCCAAAATGCTGCTGACAAAGGACTCCCCGTCCGCACGCGGAGTCGCGCCAAAGATCATTGCCGAAGACCAGTCCCCCACACTCCATTGCCCCACCAGACGGGCATTCTCATTCAGGAACGGCGTGGCGCTGAAAAAGAACACATTCCCAAACGCCGCCTGGCCGCCGCCCAGCTTCGGCAGGCTGCCGCCGGAATGCGGGACGTATCTGCCATCCCCATTTTTAGAAAACAGCCGGTGCGCCGTGGGCCGTCCATCTGCATCCAGGCCCGTCAGCAGGGCAAAGGAACCATCCGCCAGCGCCACCGCCGACTGTGCCGCACCGGGCTCGCCACTCAGATCCAGGCTGTCCGCCAGGGTGAAGCCCCCGGCCTGCGTGTAGTCATACACCGCCGCCGTGCCATCGGCGAAAATCATCATCACCTGGTCCGTCTCTTCCCCTGGCAGCCGCAGCATCTGGGCGATCTCCCGGCCAGCATCAAAGCCGGAAGCGGTAAAGTCCTTCTCCGTCGGCAGCACCCGCAGCACCTCGATGCCCGCTTTTCCCGGCTGATAAAAAAGGAAATCGCTCTGCTCCGAATCGAAGTGCCCATACAGCATCCGGCAGCCAGCAGGCAGGCCTGTGGCCGTCACCGGCTCCGCGAATTCGTTCCCATTCAGGACCGCCACACGCAGGGACGCCGTGAAACCATTCTCCACATAGGCCAGCCGGGTCTCCCCTGCCCGGGCCAGCCGCACCGGATTCCAGCCTTGAAGCTGACCGCCCTGCATCGTGCTGTTCCCTGCTGTGGTAAATTCACCGCCTCCGCCATTCGTCATCACCCGCAGCCGCACCGTCTGCTCCCCGTCGAACTGGGCCGCCAGCAGCAGATTTTCTTCCGCTCCGCCGCCTCCATTCGGGGCAATGAAGCGCGTGCCAGCCACCGGATACTCCGTTTGATAGGGCAGCATATCCTCCGCCACCGCCGACATCACCTGCACTCGGTTGGCCAAGGGCGAGGTCAGCGCCAGGGTATCCCGCGTATTCTTCTGCAGCCGCCCCACCGCCATCCCGGTCACGCCCGGAATGCCCGATGCCAGCGGTGCGCGAAACGCCAGGCTGCCATCCGCCTGGCGGATGCCGATCGTCACCACGCCGGTCACCCGGTCCACGATCACCGCATCCGCATCGCCATCTCCGTCCACATCAGCGGAGGCTGTCAGCAGGCTGTCGGTTTCATGAACAAACTCCGCCCCGGCGGCCAGGCCGGTCACACAGGCAAACAACAGAACTGGGAAGAGACGCTTCTTCATGGGATTTGAACAGTGTTGGTGGACAGTACCTCTTCGATTTCACCATTTTTGGCGAAGCGGACCAGCAGGTAGGCATAGGAGGCACCCGCGATCACTGGCTGGCGGTCGAGCAGAAAAATCTCGCCATGGATGCCGCCCACGATGCCGCTGCTCTTCACGCAGATGAACGGATCATGGACCACCGTGATGTTTTCCCCGCCAGCCGTGGTTTTAATATGGGCAATGAGGTCCAGCATCGGGGAAACCTGGCTGGTATCCCCGGAGATGATGGCATTGGCCACGGCGGACGTGACCTGGATGCGGTAGAGCACACAGGGCAGCAGCTCATTGCCCAGCTCCCCATCCACCACCGGTGCCCTCCGATGGTAAAGCAGGGTCTTCGGGTCCAGGTGAGACTTCAGCGAATACTGAGGCAGGTCGTTCGCCCCCATGGCACCCACTTTGATCAGCGCACTGTTGGCCCCAAAGTAGTCAAACTCCCCGATGCGCACGCCCACGCCCTCCCAGTCGTCATTACCTACCAGGTTTTCCAGATACACCGCCTCCACGCGAGGGTGAAAAGCCATCGCTTGCGCCGCCGGTGGCAGCGCACGTGCCGGCCAGGGCACATTCTCCCCAGGAGTCACCTCCGAAGCGGACCATTGAAAAATCTCCATGTTGGAAAAGTTCCCCGTCACACGTCCGCCCGAATACGTCCCCCGGTCCACCGCCCGCACAAAGGCGTAATACTGCGTATTCAGCCCCACCGGGATGTCTACATAATAGACGGCCCCGTCCTGCTGGGTCGGCAGACCGCCCACGAGACCCGTTTGATAAATGCCGAAGTCCTGCCCCGGTGACGCCCCATTTCGAGTGGGACGTGTCTGGCTCAGATTTTCGCTGAGCAGGCTGCCCGTCCAGGCCGCCATCGGTGCCCCCTGCTGCCGGGCGATCCACAGCTCAAACCGCTCGATCCCGTAGGGAGAGCAGGTCCACTTCAGCCGCACCTTGTTGCCATTCAGGTATTCCGGCGGCAGCATCATCGGCACCGGCATGGACCTCGCCGAGCTGGTCCGCACCGTCGGCCCCACCCGCGTCAGTGGGCTGGGATTGCCATCTTCATCAAAGGTCTGCGCATAGTAATTCGTATCCGCATTGCCGATAGGCAGGTCCATGTCGCACCACTCCACCAGCGTGCCGGACTGCTCCAGCTCCTGCACGGAGACCAGCGTCATCGGCCCGCCATCCACCTGGCGGTAGATTTTCAGTTCGGCAGAGCCAGGCGCAGAAACGATGCCCATGCACAGTGCCGCCACCTCATCCGTGCCCGGCACCTCCCGCAGGTGCGTGCTGCCGCAAGCACCGCCCACCGGCACCGTCTGCGTGACCAGATCCGCCGTGAAGATGATTTGATAGCGCTGGTTCAGGGCCTTCGCAGGCGGGTTGATGTTCGCCTGAGCCCACGCGCTCACCCGGCCGCCTTTCAGCGCCGCGCGGCAGTACAATGTTCCCGGCCAGCTCTCCCGGCTCAACAGCAGGGAGGCCAGTTGGGACTCCGCCCCCCGCTCACCAAAATACACCCGGCCCACCGGAGCGGCGATGATCACCGGGCTGGAATCAAAGCGGAACTCCGCCCAGTCAAACGTCTCCGCATGGGGCGTATCGCACATCAGGGCAAAGTGAAAGGCATTATCTTGCAGCCCTGCCTCCGTCTGGAGCGAGCCGGAGGTGTATTGCACCACCGGATCATGGCACTGGATGTTAAGCTGGGTCAGCGGTGCCGCCGGGCCCTGCGGATCCCGCAGCGTGCCGCGGGAGGGCGCACTGTGCGGTGAGAAGTTGCTGCCGCAGGCTCCCGTATCCAGCGCCCGCACTGTGTAGATAAATGGCATCCCGGAGACATCCGGCTGGCCTTGCAGCGGCGGAAAACGCGGCGCACCCGGCGTGGTATCCACGAAGTCGTAGGTACTCTTCACCGGATCAAAAGCCAAAACGGCAATGCGGTTTGTCAGCGGTGTATGCGCTTTGTTCTGCATCTCCTCCAGGCTGGTCCAGCGGTATAAATGGTATTCCTTAATGCTGCTGTCCGCATCCGTCGTCGCCGGCCAGCTCACCTTAAACTGCTGGATGTCCTGCCCTCCCACATATGTGACCTCAGGTGTCACCTGTGCCCGGTTTGGAGCCACCGGAGACATCCGGTCACAGATCGTCGTCAGCCGTCCTGGGGAGACCTGGCCATCCCGGCCCAGGATGTCCAGCGCCGTCACGAAGTAATAAAACTGCGCACCATTGGCCAGCGGCTCACCGCCGGTATCGAAGCGGTCATTGTCATCCGTGAAGAAATAAGTCGTGCTGTCGTCTGGATTATCCGCCCCATTCGCCCCGGCTCCGGTGTCCAGTTGCTGCTCAGGATAGATGGGCGCTGAATTCACCTGCCGCACCCTGTCCGGGGCCGTGAAGGCCGCCGTCAGCAGCACCTGAGCAGCAGGCGGTGTATTCTGCCACTTGCGGGCGGCATTCTCCGCATACTCCCGGTCCACCCGGTAGATGCGGAAGCCGGAATGCTTCAGCGCCAGCTCACGCAGCGGATTCGGCGTACCCCAGCGCAGGTGCACGGACAGGTGGCCCTCCTTCACCCGCTCATCCGGCAGCACCATCACATACGGCTGGCCGGGGGCGGGCAGGCTCACGCCGGCCGCCGTATTCACTGTCACCCGGCCCAGCACGCGCATGTCCTGCGCCGCCGCCACATCGTATTCCCGCAGCTCATACTTGTATTCCCCCGGCCCCGGCAGCCGGTCCGGCAGCGCCTGCCCCAGCGCCATGGCCACCAGCGGATGGCTGCGCGCCACAAAGGCCAGCGAGCTGCGCTGCTCCGCATTTCCCCGCGTCCCCCGCACCACGGCGGAAAGCCGCGCCGCTACAGACAGGGAGGGGTCCGGCACCAGGTCCTGGAAAATGAGCCGCAGGCTGTTGCTCAGCGCCTCCACATCCTGGCCCAGCTTGACCGCCCGGGGAACCATGCCCTGGATAGTCCGCTCATCCCCATGATCCCGCGTCACGGAAAGCCGCTGAAAATTGCCAAAGGCCGAGTCCCGCCGATACAGCGCAAAGCTGCGCCCCTCTGCCAGGCTGTCCTCAGACGACTGCCACAGCAGGTAGGCCCAGTGCTCCCCCTCCACCTGCACCGTCGTGCCCACGGTGGAGATAAACCCCACCTCATCCGGCACCTCTGACTGCGCCGACAGCCTGTGGGGCAGCGTCAGCAGCAGCCCCAGAGCGAAAGTAAAAAGAACAGACTTCATGTTAGGAAAAAAGTTAAAAGGGCCGCCTCAATCAGTAGTCCGCATCCCAGGAGCCACCCTGGTAGGTGAAGCGCACCGTTTTGCTGAACCGTTTGCAGAAGGGGCAGGCCCCCACCTTGCCCTTGATGCGGCCCTGGCCGGAGAACCGGAAATCCTCCCCGCGCTTCAGGCCGATGAGGTCCACATCCCCGCGCACACTGATCACGCACAGCGCCTCGCCACTGGCGCTCATCTTCATCTGCCCGCCCCAGGTCGGCCCCTCTGCTGCATAAAAGACACCCGCGCCCACCCCGGCGGAAAGATTCAGCAGACAGCCAAAGTCCACAATGGGAATGCGCCCCGCACCAAACACATAACCACCCGTGAAACCGCCCGTGCCCAGCAGGTCGCCTAACTGGGGATTGAGAAACAGAATCGGGTCCGTATTGAAGGCACGCCCGATGAAAAACGCCCCTTCGAGCGAGGTGCTGGAAAGCCGCACGCCCCCGGCCAGGCCCACATAGTTTTCCCCCGCCACCAGGGTATTCCCTGCGGCCACCGCCAGGCCCACCTTCATCGTGCCTTTCACATTGGTGATCTCCGCGCCGCCGAAGCCCATGGTGCCCACCGTTTCAAAACTGCCGCCGATGCTGATCGGCACAGGAATGGCATCCGGGATGTAAAAGCCCACATCCACCTCCACATTCGCGCGCACCCCAGGGCTCAGCCATTCCAGCGCCACATCCCGCGCGCCCACCGTCAGTTCACAGGCGGAAACAGGTTCCGGCGCACCCTCAATGCTGCTGGCCGGCCCCACGCTGTCCTGCTGCTGGATGCGCACAAAGCCGTCGAAACGCATCGGGTTGTCATCCGGGATGCCCATCTGTAGCAGGGCATCCAGCCGCAGTTCACGGATGGCATCTTCCTGGATGTGGACATGGCCCGTCACCCGGCCCGTTTTCAGGATCTTGCCCATCGCGCTGGTATGTTCATTGATCGTATCATCCAGGCCGGAAAGCGCCCCCGCCAGCGCCCGCCGGATGATCTGGTTCACCTCCTCAAAGGCCGCATCCACCGCCTCGCGGTAGGCCAGGTTCACCACCTGCAGCCGCACCTTTACCGCCTCCTGCACGCCCCGGATGGCCGGCGTCTCCATCAGCCGCGTCATCAGTTCCCGCCGCACCCGGTCGCGGATGTCATCCTGCAGCCGGTCCAGGTAGGCATTCATCGCCGCCTCCGTCGGGATCGTGCTCGCCGCCTCGTCCAGCACCTCATCCAGATACGCCTGCACCGCATCCGCCACGGCATTCAGCAGGATACCCTGCAAATCAATGTCGAGCTGCGCTTGCAGATCCGTCAGGTGATTGAGAAAAGAACGATCCTGTGCATTGATGTCGAGCTGCGCACGGAGCTTGGCAATCGCCTCCTGGATCTGGCCAAACGAGCCCTGAATCTGCGACAGCGCCCCTTCCGCATCACTGATGAAACTGAACCTCGGCGCACTGGCAATCAGCCCGGCATACTGCGGCGCCAGATCCCCCACCAGGTTCTGCACCAGATTGTCCAGCACGACGCGGTTTCCGAATGCATTGCGACCCAGAATACCGGCATCCGGCAGCGGATTATCCATATCCCCGGCATCCCCGGCAAAGGCGTAAAAGGAGTTCTCGATACCGCCCAGCCGCAGATCCATGACCGGCACCAGCCCCTCCGGCGCTTCGGCATGCCCCACCAGCGACTGGAGCTGGATGTCCAGCGGCACCATCGGCACCAAGGCCGCCTGCTGCACACCACCGCCGCCCGCCCCACCGGCAGCCGCCGCCCCCATGCCACCACCGCCGCCCGCCCCACCGGCAGCCGCCGCCCCCATGCCACCACCACCGCCGCCACTGGGCCGCAGATACGCATCCACCACCGCTTTCACCGCCAGGCGCACATCACCCTGGGTATTGATCGCATCGCCCGCAGCCGTTTTGACATTCGCAAAAAATGTATTCAGTCCCGGCTCAATGACGCCATCCACCGCCTCCCCCACCAGCCCGTCAATCCGGTCGGCCAGCAGGTCCGCAAAACCGTCCACGCCACCTTCAATACCCGCCAGCACCTCATCCCCGGCAGCCTCCACAATGCTGTTGGCCACGCCCACATTCTCATCCACCAGATTCGTCAGCGCATTGCTGATGCTGATGCGCGGCAGCCCGTTGTATTCCACACCAAAGGAGATCTCCGCCTGCTTCGCGCTCAGGTAGTCCACCCGGTGCCTGGCCTCCAGCACCATCAGATCCAAACTTTCCGCCTGCGGAGACCTGAAGGTCCGCCGCGCACTGCTCCACTGCAGCGGGTAGTCAAAATCAACCAGCCCCAGCCACAACTGCCGTGCACGCACCCGATGCGCTGCGCTGCTGCGGTAGGCCGTCGGACTGCCGCCTGTGAAGCCATCATGCGCCGCCTCAAAGCCCGGCTCATCAAACATCTGCCCCCAGCCGCCCATCATGTGCAGCGTCGCCAGCGGCTCAGCCGGATTCGCACTCGTATGCGCATGCACCCGCAGGTCTTCAAAGAAAGGCACATCCATCTTCCCCACCAGATTCCAGAAACCCGTGCGCTCATCACCCGGCGGGCGCGTATCCGCCGCCTCATGGTTCAGGTACGCCATCTTCGTGGGCGTAAAGGTGTACATCTCCGCTGGTGCATTCTCATTCAGTTTCGGGCCTTCCACCTGCATGCGTGCGGGCAGCGGCAGCTCTGACGTGATGCCCATCAGATTATCCGCCGGGCGGATGATCTGCCCGTCCGTGTCGAATCCCACATTGCCGATCAAAGGCTGGGCCACATTCTTCGCCGACAGGCGCATGGCCACCAGCAGCTTGCCCCCGGTCAGATCGCAGATGCCGGCCCTTTTAAACTCAAAACCCAGCGCCTGGAACGGAGCATTCCAATACAGCAGCTCCTGGCTTTCCGCGCCCTCGGAGATCCCGCCGATGGTCGGCGCGCCCAGGCAGTTAAATTCAAGATTGTCAAAAGCCAGCGTAAAGTCCGCAGGCTGCGGCACCAGCAGGGAGCCGTCCGTACGCGATGGTCCGCCCTCATTGCTCCGCCAGCTCAGGCCAAAGGTATCAAACATCACCGGATAGCCCAGCAGCATACCGGTGGCAGAGTCCAGTCCGTCCAGAGCCTGCTGCACACCGCTGACACCACTGTAGCGCAGATAGAATTTCGAATTCTCCGACAGCACATACGCATCGCTCAGGTTGCCGCCAAGACGGCTGCGGAACAAACGGCCCGCATCCGGCACGGTGGCCCGTAAGTTGATGCCCGCATAGTCGCCCGCACCCGTCTCGTAGGCAGGCGTTTTGGGCGGCTCCGTCTGCGTCAGATCGGCCGGATTCACCCCGCGCAGGAGGATGAGCCCCGGTGCCTCGCCCGAGGAGAAGGCCAGCAGGTTGCTCTTTAAAAAATGCCCGCTCATCAGGAAATGCCCGCGCGAGAATTGAAACAGCGCCTCATGCGCAGGCGGTGCCGCATCATTGAGCACCCCCCAGCTTATCTTGTGCGAGTCCACCGTATTCCCCACGCCATGCAGCCCGCCGTCCAAAGTGAAAAACAACCGGCTGTTATCCAGAGTGAGTTCATAATCTCGAAAGCTCTCCCCTCCCCCCGGACACGTACCCACCACGTCATCACAGTGCCGGCCATACCGCACGGACACCGCATTCACCCCTTCCAGCACACTGGTGGCCGGGTTCAAAAGATCCGCATTCACCTCCAGGTTACTGGTCGTCCAGGACACATTCGTCCCCTGGGGAAAATGCGATGTAAAAGAGCGCCCAGCCACCAGCGTGAACGTGGCATACAGCTCCGCCGCGCCCAGCGGCGTCACGCCCAGGTAAGGCGTTGCATTCACCGTCGCCACCTCATTCCAGTAGCCGTCGTTACTGGGCTTGACTTTCATCTCATTGGTTAGGCCGGACACCGCCGCCAGCGCATCCATCAGCGGTTTACGCACCGCATGCACCCCCGTCGCCGCCAGGGTGAACCGCGCCAGCGACGGATTCCAGGTGATGCTCGCCGCCTCGATCTTCACCGGCTTGGACTCCTCGCTGACAAAGAACTTCGGTTCACCCGAAAAGGTAACCGTCCCGGTTGGTTGCAAGCTCTGGTCCAGGTTCACATTGGCCTGCGGGCCCAGGCGATTGCTCAACCGGTTCCCGTTCAGCGTTGTGCCATACCCGCTGCCGGTGGGCATCCAGGTGCTGACGCTACCGCTTAGTCCGGCCTGGCTCAGCATCAGCCCGCTACGCTGAAACTGCACCGCATTCATCACCGCGATGTCCACCCCAGGACCGTTTACCGCGATAGCCCCACCCAGATAATCCGCCAGTCCCCCCGGCTTCAAAATCACCGTCAGATTGCCGCCGGTGCCAAAGCTATAGGCCGCATTCCCTTGCAGATTCCCGCCATCCACCGCCACAGGTACATTGAAACGCGGGTCCGTCGTATTCACCGTCGTGATGCCCCCGTTCAGCGCGCTGAACTGCGTGGTGATGGCACCAAAAGCCAGGTTGCCATTGAAGTGGTAAAACCTTCCAGCCAGCGTCTGCGATGCATTCCCCGTCACAAAGGCCTGGCCTGATGTCTCCTCATGACTGACCTCCAGCCGCACATAATACTCCTCCTCAAAGTCCAGCCACCCCGCCGGGTCTAACCGCAGGTCTAACAAATTCAAATCCGAGCTGGCGACAGAAGTGGGCACCTTGATGCCGTCTTGCACCACCCAGGGGCTGATGGAAACCGAGGAACTCTTTTCCACAAAGTTCACCGCATTCCCTTCCACATCCCGCACCTGCACAATCGCATCATCCGAAGCGCGCCGCAGCTCCATCTTCAGCTTCACCGCAATGTTCGTGGCCGGATTGACCACGCTGTCCCAGGCATCATACCGCCGCAGGCGGAAGGAGCCCGCCGCATGCACGTATTCAGCCCCGGTCACCGTATCCACCAGATACCGCCGCACCGCCAGCGTGGAGCCGGTCATCTCGGCGATGACATTCCGCGCCACATCCCCCGGGCTGGTGCTGGGATAATGGTAATACGTCCGCCCCGTCGCCTCCGTACTGCTCGTCTGCGGCAGCCAGATGAAGTCAAACGGCGGCGGAGAACCTGTCGCCTCGCGTCGCGACACCTCCATCTTCATCCGCGTGCGCTCATACGGACTGATCCGCTCAGCAAACGCGGTGATGTCCGTCGTATCCGCCACCGTCGCCCCCGCCACCAATGTACCCAATGCCTTATAAGCATCCGCCACCGTCTCCCCTGTCTGGTTCAGCAACTGATAGCGCAGCCGATAAGTGCCAGCGGAAGGAAAAGTCACATTGCTGGAGCAGCGCACATAATGGCGGTTCGTCTCCGCCACCCCATCCACCGCATCCGCCGCGATGAGGTGGGTAGAGCTTGCCTCCGCCCCCCGGTCCACAACCGCCCGGCTGTTGATCGTCTGCGCCTTTAATGCCGGTGCCAGGCCCAGGACCAGCAGCCACAGCAGAACCCAGCGGGGAGATAGAGAAGAGGAGACAGTCATGGGGGAAAAGGACTTGCTGTCTCAGTTCACCGCATTGCCTCCCATTCGTTACAACTTGTCGGATAAAATTATTCCGGCCACTGCGCCCGTTCATCCGGATCGCTGGCCAGCCACTTCATCCAGGCCCGTTGTAAGTCCTGGTCATCATCAGGCAGTGCCAGCACCTCGCTGCGGGCATCGTCAAACACCTCATAGCTCATCATCTGCAAAACGTTTTCCGAAGTCAGCCGCCATCCGCCAAAACCTTCTGCAAAACGCAGAAAGCAGTCTGGCAACGGGTGGCCATCCGTCGGCGGCAGATTCCAGACGTGGATCTCCCCCTTCTTTTGTACCGCCAGCGCGTGCCGTCCATCCTTTCCGAACCCCACATTGACGATGGCGGAATCCAGAGTATAACCACAAGTAGCAGGCAGAGATTTATCCAGATGCCAGAGGGAGATCCGGCCCTCCACCTCTGCAGTCAGCAGCAGCTTTCCTTCCGGCGATTCCGCAATGTGGCTGACCGGGCTGACATGTGTCAAATACGGCCCGTCGAGCTGTCCCGTATCCGCGCTAAAACTGCGCACCCGCAGATCCCGTGAATTGTAGCTAAAAAAGCTCTCCCCGTCCCGGGCATACACCGTTTTTATCCCGCCGGCCATGGCGCTGTCACTATGCCGGGGGGTGCGCATGCGGGCCTTGGGCTGCTCCTCCCCGGTCGCCACATCCCAGACATACATCAACGCATCCTGTGAGCCGGACACCGCCCGTGTCCCCGCAGCATCCAGGCTGAGATTCAGAACGTCTGACCGGCTGCGTGACTGCACTTTCCGCTCCGTCCCTTTCTCCAAATCATAAAACATCAGCATCCCGCCTTCATGCCCCGTCACCACGATCCGGCCATCCTGGCTGAAGGCGATGGCCGTCACGATCCCCGCATCGGGTTTGAGCTCATGCTTCACCTCCCCCGTTTTCAGGGAAAGCACGCTCAGGTTCCGGCGTGCGCCATCCAGGATCAGTACCTCCCCGCATTCAGGACGGACCGCCAGCCGGGTCACGGAGCTGGGCAGTGTCCGCTCATAATTCAGCTTCCAGGCATCCAGGTCTGCCACCCAGATCCTGGTTCCCCGCGTCATTACCGCATAGGCGCCGGCGGTTTCTGCAATCTCGTACGTCGCAGGCGCCCCCCCAGCTTGCACCAAGGGTGCTTCCGCCCGCCCCTGCCAGTCCAGGCGCAGCAGCCGGCCCGACTCCGTCAAGGCGTAAACGCCCTTCCCATCTGCCCGCAGCCCGCCATGCAGCAACGGCTCCCCACACCGCACCACCTTCGGCAGCAGCTTACGCGAACGGATGTCAATGACCGCCACATTTTCCGAATGGCACGTCACCAACAGATGCTCTCCATCCGGATGGAAGGACAGTCCGGTGACCACCCGGTGCATTTGCAAAGGCGCGCCCAATGTGGCCCCCGTGCGGCCATCCAGCAGTGACACGGTGGCATTGGGCTCCTGCGTCCCCACCGCCAGCATTTCCCCATCTGCGGAGAAAGCCAGAGCCCGCACGATATCCGGCATGCGCTCCGCGTGGATGAAGCCACCCTTCAGGGTCCGCAGCCGCACGTACCCGTCCCGGCCGCCCGTCGCTACGCGTTCTCCATCAGGACTGAGCGCCAGCGCATACAGCCTGTCATGGTGCTCCAGATTGCCATGCCGCTGCCCGGTCTGGGAATCAAACACCGGGGAAAAAGTATCTCCACCCGTCACCATCACCTTTTTGCCATCTGGAGTAAAAACCACTCCGCCAGTAGGAGCATGGCGCTGTACCGGCGCTTCAAAAACCATCTCCCCGGTCCGCGCATCGTACAGCCCCATGCGCGTATCCTCAAACCCCACCGCGATACGCGTCTCATCCGAAGAAACGGCTACGCTGGCAGGAACGGCAGGACATCGCACCTCCCACAGCAAGGCGGATTTGGACACCTGCCAGGCCCGGATCATCCTGTCCGTGCTAGCCGTATAAAGCAGGTCCCCGTCAGGTGAAAAACCCATCGCCGTCACCTGAAAATTTAGCGGTGGCCTGCTTCCAGACACCGTCGGCATCAGCAGCGGTCTGCCCCGCAGCTTCCCGTTCTTGACCCCCCAAACACTCACCTGGCTGCCGCCATCCGAGGAGCTGGCAGAGGCCACCCACTGCCCATCCGCAGAGAGGGCAAAGGCGGACAGCGCATCCGGCTGGACAAAATTTCGCACCGTCTCCGCGCTCCCCCGCTTCCAATCCCACAGTTTTAAGGTTCCGTTTCGGACAGAGGCCGTCAGGATCTGCCGTCCCTCCGGTGGCACAAAGCCCCCCTGCCAGACCGATTCATTGTGCCTCAGCGCAGGGTTCTCCATCACCCCCGCAGGGGCCTCGGAAAGGAGCACCATCAGCCGGAACATCGCCTCCTGGTTTTGCGGATCGGTGCGCAGCGCCCGGCACAGGAGCGCCACCGCCTCACCATACTTTTTGTTATTCGCCTTTTCCTGTGAGGCCGCCGTGTCCGACTCGCTGAATACCTGGCGGGTCCTTTTTTCCGCCTTCTCGGCCCGCATCGCCATGCCAAAACTGACCAGGGAACCCACAATCAGCACTGCCAGCGCCACCGCCGCCGCCAGCACCTGCCCGCGATGCCGCCGCACAAACTTGCGTGTAAGGTAGCCCAGGCTCGGCGGGCGGGCACTGACGGCCTCGTCTAACAAAAAGCGCCGCACATCCTCACCAAACTCCCGCACGGTCTGATACCGCCTTTCGCGCTCCTTGGCCAGCGCCTTCAGCACCACCCAGTCCAGCTCATTTTCCGTGCGCGCCGTGAGCAGTTGCAGTTCCTGCGCATCCGCCCCCAGCGTCGCCAGGCGGCGGGAAGGCCGCATGGGATTGTGATCCCGGATGGCCTTCACCCATTCATCCAGCCCTACCTGCGCCAGCTGCGCCCCGCTCAGCGGCGCATGCCCGGTGATCATCTCATACAGCAGCGCTCCCAGGGAATACACATCCGCCCGCGTATCAATGTTCAGCCCGCCATGCAGCGCCTGCTCCGGGCTCATGTATTCCGGCGTGCCCAGCATCTGCCGGGGATGCGTATAGAGCGTGTGCGGCGTCAGTTCCTGCCACAGTGCCTTGGCGATGCCAAAGTCAATGATGGTGACCTTTGGCGGCCCCCCGTCCTGCCCTGCCGCCACCATCACATTGGACGGTTTCAGATCCCGGTGGATCACCCCTTTGGCATGCGCATGCTCCATGCCCGCGCAGATGTCCAAAAACAAATGCAGCCGTTCATCCAGCTTCAGCCGGTGCTTCGTGCAGAACAGGTTCACCGGCAGGCCGTCCACCAGCTCCATCACAAAAAAAGGCCGCCCGTCCTCCGTCGTCCCCGCATCCAGCGCCCGGGCGATGTTCGGGTGGTCCAGCATGGACAGCGCCTGCCGCTCCGCCTCAAACCGCGCCACCACCATCCGGCTGTCCAGCCCCGGTTTGATCAGCTTCAGCGCCACCTGCCGCTGAAACGGCAGTGTCTGCTCCGCCCGATAGACAATGCCAAAACCGCCCTCGCCAATCGGCTCGATCAGCCGGTATCGCCCCACCATCTCCCCCTCCTCCCGCATGGGCTCATCCATGCTCAGGGGCTCTGCCCCTTCACTGCCAAAAAAATTCGCCGCCAGGCACGCCGGGCACAGCCACACCGGCCCCTCCAGCGGCATGGGCCGCCCGCAGTCCGGGCAGGAAACGGGCCGGGGCATCGGTTTGGTGGGAATATCGTCCATCATCGCATCCATGGCATCATCCCATCCGGGTTCATTCGTTACAGCGGGCCGTCATTTCATCAAAATGGCCTGCAGGTGCCGCAGCTCCTCCGCCACCTCCGCCTCCCCGTTTACCGTCTGGGAGATCACCTCGCACAGGGCGGAGCGGAAGTGTTTGCGGATGCGATACAGCAGCACGCGCGCATGGCCCTCCGTCACCTCCGCCTGGGCGGCAAGCTGCGCCATCGGCACCTTCGCCTCCCCACGGCTCAGCATCGGGATGAGCACCGCCGCCAGCTCCCCCTTCCCCGCCGATTCATAGTCCGCCCGCAGCCGGGCGATGGCCTGGTCCAGCACCATCAGCGCCCACCGCCGCTCATACAGCCGCTCCGGCGTGTCCACATGCGTCGGCTCCAGTTTGTACCGCTCCTCCGCCGTCAGCGAGTCCATGGAAAAGACCGTCCCCCCACCTCTCTTCTGCGCGGAATTTTTGCGATACTGCTTCGTCATCCAGTTCTGGATCGCCGTCAGCAGATAGGACCGTAGCTTGCCCTTGTCCGCCCCGCCCAGCCGCTCGATCACCTGCCGCTCCAGCAAATGCTCAAAGAACCCCTGGGTGATGTCCTGCGCATCCTCCGGCGAGGAGCCCCGCCGCCGCACATAGGCATACAGCGGATACCAATACTGCCGGCACAGCTCCGCCATCGCCTCCCGACGCCGCGTCACATCATCGCCGCTGGCAGCCAGGACGAGGCTCCATCGCGTCTCAGGAAAGCTCGCCTTCCCGCCTACTGACAGATCGTGAAACACACTCTGTCAGTGGAGCAAAATGCAACGCTACGCCAGCAAAGAAGTATAATATTAGTCCGCTTTCCGCTTCAGCTGTGGGAAAAGGACGACATCGCGGATGCTCTCCGCGCCCGTCAGCATCATGATCAGCCGGTCAATGCCGATGCCAATGCCACCCGCAGGCGGCATGCCGTGCTCCAGCGCGGTGATAAATTCCTCGTCAATCTTCTGGATCTCCTCGCCCGCCTGATGCTCCAGGCGCTCGCGCTGCACGATGGGATCGTTCAGCTCGGAATACCCAGGACTGATCTCCTGGCCATTGATGACCAGTTCATACACATCCACCACGGACTCATCCGCCGTGTTCTGCTTGGCCAGCGGCACCAGTTCCTTCGGCACATGGGTGACGAAGAGAGGGTTGAAACTCTTCTCTTCCACCAGCTTTTCAAAGACCTTCTGGTCCAGCTCATAGTGTTCATCGCCCGCATGGATCTCATGCACGCCCAGACCCTGCGCACGCGCCACCTTGGCGTCCTTGTCCAGCGTGAACCAGTCCTCCCCGGCGGCCCCTTTGACGAGGTCCCGATAGGGCGTCCTTTTCCACGGCCGGCTCAGGTCAATGAACGCGTCCTCGCACAGCGTCTCCAGCTTCGCCATCATGCCCGCAAAGAAGCCCCGCTGCCCCTCATTAAAGCCGCCCTCGCACAGCCCCAGGAAGCGCCGCAGCTCCTCCCGCGTGCCCTGCGCCACCGCCGTCGCATTGTGGTGATCCAGCTCATTCAGCGCCTTGTGCGCCGCTGCTACCACCGCCTGGAATTCCGTCGCCGCTTCCGGCGTCAGCGTCAGATGATGCTCCTGGACCAGACGCGGAATCATGAACAAAATGGCCCGGATCTCCGTGGACCGGTTCCGCTTGATGCGCAGCCCGCCGCAGAACTTCTCCGCCAGATGGCAGATCAGGCTTTCCACCAGATCCGCCATCTGCTCAAAGTCCGAGAAAGCCCAATACGCCTCCAGCATCGTGAACTCCGGATTGTGCCGCCGGCTCACCCCCTCATTGCGGAAATTCCGGTTCAGCTCGAACACCCGCGTGAAGCCGCCTACCAGCAGCCTTTTCAAATAAAGCTCCGGCGCGATGCGCAAATACATCTTCTGGTCCAGCGCATTGAAATACGTCTCAAACGGCCGCGCCGCCGCCCCGCCGGGAACGTCCTGCATCATCGGCGTCTCCACTTCCATGAAATCGCGCCCATGCAGAAAGTTGCGGATCTCCGCCACCATCTTGCTGCGCGTCACAAAGATCTCCCGGCTCCGGTCATTCGAAATCAGGTCCAGATACCGCTGGCGGTACTTGATCTCCCGGTCCGCGATCCCGTGCCACTTGTCCGGCAGCGGCCGCAGCGCCTTGCCCATCGGCGCCAGCGTCTTCACATGGACGGAATTCTCCCCCTTCTTCGTCACAAAGCTCAGGCCCGCAATGGCCACAAAATCGCCAATATCAATCTGGTGGACAAAAAGATCATAGACCTCCTCGCCCACATCATTCTTGCTCAGGTAGCACTGAATGCGGCCCGAAATGTCCCCCACATCGAAGAACGTCGCCTTCCCCATCTGCCGGCGCGACAGAATGCGCCCCGCGATGCGGACCTCCAACCCCTCCGTGAAATTCGCCTTCAGCGTCCCCGGATCATGCGACACCTCAAACTTCCCCCCAAACGCCGCAATCCCCCGTTTCTGCAGCTCCTCCAGCTTGTGGCGGCGAAATTGGAGCAGTTCGGATTCAGTGTGTTCAGGAGCAGGTTGCATGGTCAGTCAAAGAATGGGGCGATGTCTTTAGCGCGTCTCCCAGCTTTTACCATGGCAAAATTGAACCCTTGATGCTGGAACCCTGCCCTGAATCACCAAAACTCCCCTTTCAATCAGATCGAACTGGCGACTCCCGCCCTCAATGTTTAAAGTAGGCTCTTCACTCACTGCCCTTATGAGTCTGCGTCCAGAGCAAACGGCCATCTACCACATTACCGATGTGGAGAATCTGGCCAGCATTCTGGCAGCGGGAGGTTTGTTTTCGGATGCACGCCTGGCGCAAAAGCAGCCAGGCACGGTAATTGGTTATACACACATCAAGGAAAGGCGGATGAAGGAGATCCGGGTGCCATGCTGCCATAACCGTTTTGTCGGAGAGTTTGTACCATTTTATTTCTGCCCGCGCTCGCCAATGCTTTACACCCTGAACCGTGGCAACACCGGCCGCCCGGAAGGGTGCCAACGCACGGTGGTTCATCTCGTCAGCCATGTGGCAGCAGGAATTCGTTTAGGCCGTCCCTGGGCGGTGAGTGACGGCAACGCAGGCGCATTTTACACCTCATTCCATGCCTCACTTGAGGCACTTGCGGATCTGGACTGGTCCGCCATCCGCACGAATGACTGGCGGGGCCGAACTCATCAAAAAACGGCGGAGTTTCTGGTGGCGGACAGCTTTCCCTGGACGGGCATTCAGGCGATTGGCTGCCACAATGCAGTCGTGGCTGGACAGGTCCGCGATTTGCTTCACAATCAGGCCCACAAGCCGCTGGTCAGTGTCCAGCCCGGCTGGTACTATTAAAAAAACCATCATGATCGAGTTCACCCAAGGCAATTTGCTAGAAGCCCGCGCTGAAGCACTGGTGAACACAGTGAATACCCAGGGCGTGATGGGCAAAGGCATCGCCCTCCAGTTCAAACAGGCGTTTCCCACCATGTACCGCGAGTATGAACGCGCCTGTGCCGCAGGCGAGGTGGAGCTTGGCAAGATGCATGTGGTGGATCTCGGCGGACTGGTGGGCGGCCCCCGCTGGATCATCAACTTTCCGACCAAAGGCCACTGGCGCGCCAGAAGCAAGATCACGGATGTGGACAAAGGCCTTCAGGATCTGGTGCGCGTGATCCGTGCAAACGGCATCCGGTCCATCGCCCTGCCGCCTCTGGGCTGCGGCCTGGGCGGACTGGACTGGAATGACGTGCGCCCGCGCATTGAGGCAGCTCTTTCCCAGGTGCCTGAAGTCAAGGCCTTGGTCTTTGCGCCAGGCGCTGCACCTGCCGCCGAGGCCATGCCAAACCGCACGGAGCGGCCCAAGATGACCATCGGACAGGCCGCGCTGATCGCACTGATGGACCGCTATTTAAAGGGCCTGCTGGATCCCTTTGTCAGCCTGCTGGAGATTCACAAACTGCTCTACTTCCTCCAGGCCGCCGGGCAGCCGCTCCGGCTCAAATACACCGCCCAGACCTACGGCCCCTATGCCACCAACCTGCGGCAGGTGCTGATCCGCATGGAGAAACACTACACCCAGGGCTATGGCGACGGCAGGGACACGCCCACCAAACCCATCGAGCTGCTGCCAGGAGCGGTGGAGCAGGCCGAAGCCTTCCTGGCCGCCGACTCCGATACGGTGCAACGGATGAACTGCGTCACCACCCTGATCGAAGGTTATGAAGATGGCTACGGCCTGGAACTGCTAAGTTCAGTCCACTGGGTCATGACCCACCAGCCCGCCGCAAGGACCGATGCCGATGTGGCCGTCAGGGCCGTCCAGTCCTGGAACACCCGCAAGAACCGGACACTGAAAGAAGAGCATCTGCTAAAAGCCTGGCACCGCCTCACCGATTTCGGCTGGGACAAAGCGGTGAATGTCTAATCCAAAGTGACTACATCTTTCTTAAACCAGTCATAGCCCCCTGCACCGCAGTTCATGCTTGACATCCTTTTTTCTAATGAAATCGATTCAAAGTGAAAGAGAATTTTCGCAAGCATTAAATTTGTGGGGAGATGATGTAATTTATCGAGGTCAGGTGAAACATTACACCAAGGATAATACAACATCAATTACAACATCCTTCAAACGTAACGGGTGTCATCCTCCCTCTATGCAGAGATGGCTTCACTACTGTGGGGAAGCTTTGCACAGTCTAAATTGTGTAGAAGATACTGAAGATATTGCAATGGAATGGATTCAAGCACTATTGCAACACTACGGGTGGCGGTCATTTTATATTGATGTTACAAAGGATATCAGCGTGGCTGCATGGTTTGCATGCAATGTATATGAAAGTAAAAATTTTGTTAATTTAGAAGAGGACTGTAATGAGGTCGGTGTGCTGTCCATTGTTAATAAAGCTCATTATGTGCCAAGCGTAAAAGATGGCTATATTTATGTTATCTCGAAAAATGCACTCAACAAATGCGGGGTGGGCGTTATAGATTTGTGCCTTATCGAGCCCAACGACTTTAAACCCCGCTATTCTTGTCAAAAAGGTCTATTAATCGGGCCATGTGATGAGCTTCCTCCGGAGACTATTTTAGATGTTTTAAAAGTTGATTTGGAGGTTTTGAAAAGCATTTCAAAACAACATGCCTTAGACAACTTGTTTCCAGGTCGGGATAAAGATGTCATTTATAAAATTCTTTTGTCGGTTCCATTTACGCCGCTACCATCCACAGATTCGAGCCGAATAGCAGTATATAGAAGAGCTCTGCAAATCCCAGAGTATGACTTCAGATTCACAAAGATAAATAGTTCAAATGTGGCTTACTACAGCGGTGAAATGATTTTTAAGGAGCCTGATGAAATTGCAGATATAATAGTACATGCGTCTGGATTTTTACTTTACCATACAACTATTGACATAGACGATGATATTAGCGGATTATTATCGCTGCTGGGTGGTGGAGGAAAGCTGATTGTAGAGTGCAGCGACTTATTGAGACTCCCCCCGTTCCACGACAGTCCACTGTACATAAAGGGTGCGCATCTTCAATTGTTTGAAAACGGGGATATTTGCATCAGTGGAATGTCTGTCCAACAAAGCGGCACTCAAATAACAAGTATGCAGATAGACAATGGTTGGTATTATCGCCAGGTAAATAATCGGCTGATTAAGGTCCCTGATCCTAGAGATTGTCCGTGTAATTATAAACGCAGACACCTGCTGATCGTTACTATATTAAAAAAAGCTAATTTAGATTTAGTTAATGGAAAGATTTTTTTCGATAAAGGTATCTATCATTACTGAAGGAAACGGAGTCAGTCAGCGACTCTTGAGAGATTGAACCATTCATCCGGCAGTAACCCCGCTTTCCCCCAGCCCCAACGGGGCGAAACAACAAAGCCCAGGGGCATCGCCCTGAGTCCAAGCGCATCCGATCCTCCCCACATAGAGCCCTGCAAGGGCGAGACACCCCAGCCCGCCTGCACCCCAAACTGGCCTCCTCCTGACTGCCCACCAATTCTTTCGCTGCCTTCACTGCCTCCCTGCCCCTCTGCGGTAAAGCTGGGTGGCCCAAGACCCTCACGCATGTTTCCTTTGCCTTCACCACTTGCGTAGATACCTTGCTCTAAATGAATGCCACCCTAACAGCCCCAGCAGAGGAGCTTCTCCGTGAGCAAGTCGCCAGCGGCCATTTCGCCTCTGTTGACTCGGCCTTGGAGGCTGCTGTGCAGACCGTGTTTGGGAGGCGTGCAACCCACGCCCTGGAAGCTCTCCTGGATGAAGCGCTGAGTCACCAGGGCAGACGGGTACCCGTCGCTGAACTGCGGAACAGGCCCGCATGAAGACGGTTGTATTCAATCCTGTGGCGATTGAAGATCTGGACGAAATCACCCACTACATTGCTCAAGACAACTCGGTCGCAGCGGAAGCTGTGAGGTGGGATATTCTGGATACGGCCGAGAGCCTTGCCCATCAGCCAGGCTTGGGCATTCGCCCCCGGTTCAGTGCGGTGCGCTTCGCCGGCATTCGATTCCTTCCGTCGAACCAGTATCCAAACTATCTTCTTTTTTATCGCGAGCTGGAGGATGAAATCGAAGTGCTGAGGATCCTGCATGGTTCAAGGAATCTTCCTGCCCTCTTTGAATAAGAGGCGCCTCACTCCCGCCCCCTTTCATTCTCTGCTTCCACTGCCTCTCTGCGGTAAAGCTGGGTGGCCTAGGACGGGCTGGGTGGTGCGGGTTGGGCCGCAGAGGGGCGGAGGGGCAGAGAGGGCAGATGATCTGAATGGAACTGTGACCTTTTCTATCCCGGCATTCACGATCAAAAATTCCAGAGGTTCGACAGACCGGCCCATCCAGCTTAATCTAACGTCATGAACCGCCGCACCCTCCTCCAGGCCCTGGCTGCCAGCTCCCTGCCGGGCCTTCTGGCGGCGGGTGAGCACCTGCCGCAGAACCTGACTTTCATCAACCCGGGCAAATTTGACCGCATCGTGGACCGGGCGCTGCGGGAGGACTGGCAGCGGCTGCCCATCGGTGAGCGGATGACCCGCGCGGCGCTGGCCATGGAGGGCACGCCTTATGTCGGGTTCACCCTGGAGATCCATGACCGCATCGAATCTCCCAGTGTGAATTTTGACGGGCAGGACTGCTGGACGTTTTTCGAGATCGCCCTGGGCCTGGCGCGCATGCTGGCCCGGAAGCAGGCGCGCTACATGCCGGCGGATCTGCTGCGGCAGATCGAGACGACGCGCTATCGCGGCGGCGTCTGCAACGGCGGTTACCTGGACCGCATCCACTACCTGGACGAGTGGTTCCGGGATAACCAAAAGCGTGGTCATTTAAAAAACATCACCGCCAGCCTGGGGCGGACGATGCCGCTGGAAGGGCGGCGCATTGATGAAATGACGGTGCTGTGGAAGAGCTACCGCTACCTGAAAAACAACCCTGGCCTGCGCCAGGGCATGGCGGAGATCGAGGCGGAACTGCAAAAACACCCGTTCTATTTTCTGCCCAAGGAGGCCGTGCAGGCCGCCGAGCCGCGCCTCCAAAACGGCGACATCATCGGCATCGTCACCCGCAAGCCGCATGTGTATTGCAGCCATGTGGGCCTGGCGGTGCGCACGGCGGACGGCGTGTGCCGTTTCATGCACGCCTCTCAGACGCATAAGCGCGTGCTGGTGGACAAGTCCGTGTCCGCCTACCTGGCCGACTTCAAAAGCCATGCGGGAATCGTGGTGGCGCGGCCGCTGGAATGATGCCACACTCTTCTTATGATCCTCGCCGAGCTAGATCCCATCCAGATCGCCATCATCGTCATTGCCATGGGCGCAGGGTTTGTGCAGTGGCTGTGGGGGCTCATCAAACAGAACCTGGAAGACAAAAACCGCCGGAACGAAGCGCCGCTCAGCCCGGAGGAACGCGCGGCCCGGGAGGAAGCCTGGCGCAGGCAGGTGGAGCAGTCCCAGCAGGGCCAGGGCCAAGGCCGTGGGCGGCCGCAGCGGCCCGCCCCGCAGGCCCCCACACCCGCGCATGACCCCTGGTCCACTGTCCGGGACGTGTTTGAGCAGTTCAAAGAAGAAGCCCGAAAAGCCCAGCAGCCCGACGGCCCGCCTCCCCTGCCCCAGCAGCAGCGGGAACAGGAGCGCCCGGCCCCGGCCCGCCGCCCGCATCCCGCCACCGTGCGGGCCGAGGTGCACCCGGTGCCCGTGCCGCCGCCAGTACCTGCGGATGCCTTCCCCTCCGGCTCCGTCAGGAGCAGCCCGGCCAGCGTCACGCCGCCCGTCTTCTTTGCCACGCCTCCTCCGCCCCGCACCCTGCGGCCCAGCCTCCATGAAGCCGGACCCGACTTTCGCGGCCTGCGCGAAAAACTGCACAATCCGGCCTCCCTCAAGCAGGCGGTTTTGTTCCGCGAAATTCTTGGCCCGCCAAAAGCCTTGCAATCCGCCGGAGATTCGCCATTCTAAGCGTTCCTTTGCAAGACAGCACACGCCGGTGTGGTGAAATGGTAGACGCGCTAGACTCAAAATCTTGTTCCGAAAGGAGTGTCGGTTCGAGTCCGACCACCGGCACCACCCTCAAGAATCGTTGATTCACGACGATCTGAAAACGAGGGCAAGGTTTTTGACAGATAGGTCGTGGCGTTTCACAGGCCAGGCACTCTTCAAGCAATGCATAAGCAATGCATAGCGAGTGCAGAAGCACAGCATATCGAAGCCGTGAAACTCTGGAGCCAGCCCTCTTGCATGCCTCCAAAAAGCCTGTGCGCCAACCCTTTGAGGAGGACCTGAAGGGTGTCTTGTAGAAGGCCATGTAGAGGGTCTTGAAGGAGCGCTCATTCCACTCTACAAGAGGCTCAGCGGAGGAAAATGCTGCCCAGGAAGCCACTGAAACGACCGGTTTGGGCGTTGCGTGAGGCCTTTTTTAGGAATTTGGCTGGGAAAACGGTCATTTCGCGGGTGGAACCGTCACTCAAAAGGCGCTCTGAGGGCCTGGTCGCATCCCACGCAGCCAACCCAACCCCCAAGTCCGGCACCAAGCCCACCACCAAGTCCACCACCAACATAAGGAGAAAGGCTAGAAGGAAAAAGACATGAAAGAGAAAGACATGAAAGACCTTTCGCCTCGCTTCGCGAGGCGAAGGGGGGTCTGTTTTCCAGCAGCAAGCTGCGTCTCATGCTCTGGCAACGGGCTTCCAAACACAGTCTTTCCCCAGCAGGCTGATCCTGGCTGCATTGAGAGCTTGCGGCTGAACGGGGGATCAAGCTGAGGCCGGTTTGCCGCAGCGTTTTCTGCACGGCAGTCTGGCCAATCTGGACTGGCTCCTGGTATATACCCGCTGATGTTTAAACGACTGTCCAAACTCCGCCGCTTTCTCCTGGCTTGCTGCCTGCTTTTTGGCCTCTGGTTTTTCATTCCGCGCCAGGCGAACATGGAGGACTTCGATCCGGCTCGCATGGGCAGGCTGGAGTCCGACATGTGGCGGCATTATTATGACAAAAGTTATGCGCGCATGGCGGGTGCGCTTTTCCTCGCCTCCCACGGCCAGTATGGGTTCTCACCCTGGGACAGTCTGCGCATGGCGTGGCACGCCGCCCAGGCCGCCCGCCGGACGCAGCCCACCCAGCCGCGTGCGCAGGCCTTCGCCGTGGGCATTCCGCCATTAACGGAATATTACCGGATCATCCAAAAAGCCACCGGTGCCGCCTGGCAACCGGAGGATCTGGCCCCCATGGAGCTGGAGTGGTGGGTGCAGCGCCGGGAAAACGCCACCTGGCAGCAGTATGGCGAGACCATCGCCCGCCTCACCGCCAGGGCGTACGATGCGCCCCTGGAGCGCGTCCGCCCCGCCTGCCTGCTGCGCGCTGAGATGATGGACTACCGCGACCAGCGCCGGAATGGACTCATGACCGCCGAAGACTGGCAGCACATCACCACGGAGCTGGGAAAATCCTGGGCGCTGCTCAAAACCGCTGTGACGCCCCAGCCTGCACGGCGTGATCCATGAGCAGCGGCGGCCTCGGGACATGACCAGCCTTTTTCACAGGCTCGAAATCAGCGGTCCGCCACGACGGGTTCATTGCGGCGATGGAGGAACTGGCGGCTGGAGATGATTTTCAGCACGGCGGCGGAGAAGCGGCTGCCCTTTTGCTGAAGCGCTGACTGGATGTCGGCGAGCAGGCGTTTGTCACTCGGCAGGACCTGGCGGCCAAGGGCGTAACCCAGGAGCTTGCGGCTGAACTGGTGGTCAAGCTGGGCCTGGTTTTGCCGCAGGTAATCGCGCAGTCCGGCAAGGCCCTGGATGCGGGTGCCGTCCTTGAGCTCGCCGCTGTCATCAATGCGTGCGCCGGTATCGTCGCTGCTGCGATGACGGCCGATGGGGTCAAAGGTTTCCAAAGCGAAGCCGAGAGGGTCAATGCGGTCATGGCAGACGGCGCAGGCGGCATCGGCGCGATGCTGCATGAGGGCCTCGCGCAGGGAGGCCGGGTGGGTGGTCTCCTTCAGCTCCGGAATGTCCGGCGGAGGCGGGGGCGAGGAGAAACCCAGCACGATCTGATAAAGGTAATCGCCCCGCAAAACGGGGCTGGTGCGGTGGGAGCGGGAGGTGCGGGTGAGGATGGCGCCCATGCCCAGGAGGCCGCCGCGATGATGGGAGGCGACCTTCACCTCACGCAGTTCGTTTCCCCGAATGTCCGGGATGCCATAGTGGCCGGCCAGGCGCTCATTTAGGAAGCTGTAGTCTGCGGCGATGATGTCGGTAACGGGCCGGTCCTCACGCACGATGCGGGTGAAAAATTCCACCACCTCCGCCTGCATGTCCGCGCGGAGTTCGGGCGTGAACTGGGGAAACTTTTCGGCATCCACAGCATCGTGTTTTTCGAAGCCGCTGAACTTCAGCCACTGGCCGGCAAACTCGCGCGCCAGGGCGGCTGACTTGGGGCTTTTGAGCAGACGTGTGGCCTGGGCTTCCAGGACTTCCGGCTGCAAAAGACTGCCATCGGCGGCGGTGGCGAGCAGCTCTGCATCAGGAATGGAGGACCAGAGAAAGTAGCTGAGACGGGAGGCGACTTCGTGTGCGGAAAGGGCGATCTCGGCGGCCTGGCTGTCCGTCTGGGCGGGCAGGGTTTCGGCTTTGAAAAGGAAGTACGGGGAGACGAGCACGCGCACGAGGATCTCACGGGCGGCGGACTCGCGGTCCATCTCCTGGGCGCGGCAGCCGGAGTAAAGCTGGGCGAGCTTTTCCTTCTCGCTGTCTTCCAGAGGGCGGCGCCAGGCGCGGGCGGCAAAGTCCTGCACATGCTGCAGCAGTGCAGCGTCGTATTGGGCCTGCTGGCCGGGATTGAGATCTGTTGTGGCGACGAGGTGCCAGTCCGTCCTCAGCGCGGCGAGATGCTGCCGGTCCTGCTCCCCCAAGAGCTGGCCGAGCTGGTCATCGTCAAAGTAATAGACGCCGATGCCGGGTGTCTGGCGGTGCATGTTTTCAGCGACGATTTGCAGCCTGCGCTCAGAGACATCGGCAAAGGCCTGCCCCAGGGAATTGAATTCGCCCATGGTGCGCTGGGCGGCCTGGGAGCCGCGTTTCCAGATGGTCAGCACACCGGGCATCACGCGGGTGACATCGCGCGGCACATCCGTGGTGAGGGTCCACTGGATGGTGGCTTCCTCCACCTCAGGGTTTTCCATATCCAGGCGGGTGTCCACGACGATGGATTCCGCGCCTTCAGGCAGTGGCAGGGTGCAGACGGTGGGAGCGGCAAAGGCGAGCACGTGCGGCTCTATTTCCCGTCCCGGCTGAGGGTGTTGTCCATACCCGGCGCGGACGCTTTCCAGCTCCTGGATGCGGGCATGGAGGGTGCTCAAATCTGGCGGTGGCGGAGTGGTGGCGGCCTGCGCTTTCAGCTCTCCAAGCTTTTGGTTAGTCCAATCGAAGTAGCTGTGCTTCTGGCCGCCGACGGTGACTTCGATGTGGTTGATGAGGGCGATGTCGCCTTTGTTCCCATCCGCGACATCGCCGAAGCAGAGATGCACGTGGGACTTGCCGTGCACATCCGCCCGCATGGGATAGGGAATGACGCCGTCGCTGTCCTGCTGCCAGCGCTGGACGCCTTCGCCAGGGCGCTTGGGATCATTCCAGGAGAGCAGGCCAGCCTCGATGACCTTGATGCGCTCGATGGCGGTTTTTTCATCCGCAGGCAGCTCGCGCCAGGCGACGCGGGTGAGATCCAGGAAGCGTGATTTGGGCTCGGTGTTGTTCAGGTGACGCCACCAGTTAAAGAGGAAGTGGACGCTGAGGCCCATGTCCTTGGCGAGCTGCTCGCGCGGGATCTGGTGATGGCGGTGCTTCCAGCAGGCGAGCATGTAATCCGCCTGGCGCATGGGCTCAAAGTCCTTGGGCAGATGCGGCGCGGCCTTCTGCTGATACCAGATGTATAGCGCCTGCTGGGCATGGGCCTGGATCTGGTCCGAGCCGCGCAGGCCGATGCGCGTGGGATGAAAGGCGATGCCGGTGCCGGGAAGGATGGTGGCGTGATCCGCGACCTTGCGTGCGGCAGTGAGGTATTTGTCAAGCTGGGACGGATTAACAAAAGTGTATCACCCGTGTTGGCGAACCCTTCGCCACCGCCGCCATCGGGCTGGAACTCCCCGGCCAGGCGCAGGTCCTGGCCGGTGAGATCACGCAGGCTGTTGTCGTATTCGGCATTGGTGAGCCTGCGCATGGTGACCGGCCCTGGGTCGCCGGAGCGGGCCTCGGCCAGCGCATCCAGGGAATGCCGCACCCAGCCGGTGATGTACTTCCTCTCCGTGTCATTTAGCGGGGTGGCTTTTTTCGGCGGCATGTCTCCTGCCTCGATGGTGTCCAGGACCTTGCCCCACAGGTCAAACTCCACTTCCAGATCAGGATCTGCGGCGAATTTTTGGAGATCCACGCCGCCCTTGGTTTTCTCGCCGCCATGGCAGGAATAGCAGCGCTCCGCCAGGACGGGTTCGACCGCCGCCCAGTCTGCAGGGCCGCCCAAGAGCGGGCTGGCAACAAGGCTGGCGATGAGGAACAGCGAAGGCAGGGAGGTCATTGGCGATTTGACAGGGCGATGACATTACGTGGATAACCAGGGCATTCCAACAAAGTCGTAGCCCTGGTTTGTGTGACGTGGCACCAGTCACAAGAGATTCAGATAACCTTTCGGAAAGCAGTTTAGTGGGGCTGTCAGAGGAAGGTCAACGGGCACTGCTTATTTTTCCCAAAACCCTGCGCGGTTTTGCAGGCAAAAGGGTGGTGGGCATCAACTATGACCTTTTGCACCAGGAAGAGGCCGCCGAGCCCGAAGCACCTGCGCCCCCACGCCCGGCAAGGCAGAAATTAAGGCTCGTCAAAAAGCCGGTGCCTAAACCCGGTGAGAAAGCCCAGGAACCGAAGCAAGCCGATAAGGTGAAAGCAACGCCCAAGGCCAAGGCGAAGCCGAAGCCAAAAGCATAGACACAGGCAAAAGACACACCGGGCAAACGCAGTCCGGGAAGAAAGGATCCTCGTGTTTTGATCAAGCAGGCCATGACTCAGCTCAGCCAGGGAAAGGAGGTGGCGGCTTACCAGACGTTGGAAATGGCCCTGGAGTCATGGCCAAAGAAGGTGGCCGACAGACAATAACGCTGTCATTACCGAGGGTAGGCCGCCTGCAAAGCCCGCTTCACTCCCCTGTCCGCGCGGTGAGCTGGGGAGGGAGGAATTCGCGGATAAAGGTTTTCATTTCCTCCAGGCTGCTCAGCCCGGCAAAGGCATCTCCACTGTCTGGCGGAGACCGCCGCCTTGATGGACCTGCTCCAGAGTGCCGACTGCATGTGGGTGATCCTCTGGCCCGCTTGGTTGCGGGCTGGCTGATGATTCAGCCTACGTTCCCCACAACCTGGCAAGAAGGGAAAACACCTCGGGGTCGTGCTTCTCCAGCTCCGCCCGGTTAAAAGGAAACATGTCGTTGCGCGAAAAGTACGCTTCCGTGGTTTCAGCGAAGTATTCCTGCGGATTCACCAACGCATACGCGCGCTTCATGTTGCTGCGCCCTTCGCTATCCCTGACCTCCACCCGCTCATACTTGCCGCTGGCTTTAGCTTGTTGATAGGCGCTTTTGACCTCCCGATTGCCAAAGCCCATCGGCAGTACGCGGAAGTGGTAGGCATGAGCCAGCTCATGCAGGGCAAAGTTGGGCATCCGGCGTGTCTCCGCCTCGAAGATCCGCACATTGGTCAACTCCACTCCCTGGGCCATTGCGGCATCGCGGCCGTTGTCGGCCAGCCAGCGGGCGTCAGGATGAAATTCAGCCTTGGGTGCCACACCCGGATACTCGGGGTTCATCCACAGAACGACCTTCTGCAGTTCAGTCACTGCTTTGGGTGGAACCACGCGCACGATCTTGTCCAGCTGGTCTCGCAACAGCTGGAGCGCCTTTTCGAGCGCGGGCGCGTCCTGTTCGATCAGTTTCGTATTCACCTGCACTCTCCAGCCTGCGAGGAGGCGCTCCTCATGCGTGTCTGGTCCCGCTGAATTTTTAGAGGCCGGATGATAGTGAAAAGTCTGGAGTGCGACGCTGCTGACGACCTCAGTTTCCTTGGCTCCATCCACAATGACAAAGCGGTGTCCGATGGTGGTCAAGATCATGTGATCCTTGCCCGGCGCGACCTTGCCATTTGAAGCGCGGTGCCCGTCGGGGGCAATCCAGAATATCTCTATGGAGTCTGACCCCTTGTTGAAGATATGAAGCCTAGTCTCAGCCACGGCCTGCGCTGAAAGTGAAAAGAACAGCAGGGCAAAAGAGAAGAAGACCATTTTCATGTTCACAGGATTGTCGCCCGGAGCGCGCTGGCGTCCAGACCGGAATTAGACCTGACGCTGGTCAGGAGGCAGGCTCGCCTGTCGGCAGCGCCAGGATCCGGCAGGTCATCCAGCCCGCTTCACTCCCCTGCCCGCGTGGTGAGCTGGGGCGGGAGGAATACGCGGATGAAGGTCTTCATGTCTTCCAGGACACTAAGCTCAGCATAGGGATCTTCCATGCCCAAAGGCTGTTCTTTCATGGGGCCAAAGAAGGAGACGAGTGCCCAGCGGTGGTCGCGGTCGTTCAGGAGGGCATCGCGGTAGGACTTGGCCACATGCCCGTCAAAGGAGGCGGCGGTCACACCGGCAGAGCCAAGATACCAGTAGATGTTCAGGGCGCGGGTGCGGGTGACCTGGCCGCTGGCGTTCTGCACATCCCGGTGCATGCGCAGCAGAGTGGCCTCCACCGGAGTGGGGAGGCCGCATTCCACCTCCACGAGAGTCTTGCTGGTGATGACCCAGCCCTGGCCGGGGAGACAGACCTGCGGCTCATGCAGGGAGCGTTTTTCCGCACCGCTGAGCACCAGGGAGGCGAGCACGGCGCGGTCCTTGGTGAAATAAAAACGGCGACCGATCTCCACGCCCTCGTTCAGCACCTGGCGCTCCTTGGCCATCATGGGCATGTCCTGGCTGTCATAGTCGCCCAGCCGCTCCGGCAGGTCCAGGACCACGGGTGGCTCTCCCACGCGGTAGGTGGTGTCCGTCAGGGCGCAGAAGGCCAGGCCGCCGCCGCAGATGAGCATGGCCACCGTCAGGGGCAGCCACGGGCTCTTCGGCTGCACAGTCGGGCCCGCCTCCACAGGACCGGAGGCGCGGGCGCGCCGGGCCTGCCATTTCTCCAGCAGGGTGGCGATGACAAACATGCCTGCCAGGGCCACGCCGAAGACGGCAAAACCGGCCAGGGTGTGAAAGGCGCTCATTTCCTGCTGCCCGTCAATGTTCCGCCCCACGGCGAAGTCCACACCGAACCACCGGCTGCCGAGCGTGAGCAGGATCATGCGGACAAAATTCCCCAAGACCGCCAGCGGAATGGCACTGGCAAACAGGATGGCACGTGGCAGCCAGGCCTTCAGCGACAGCCAGCCATACAGCGCGCTGATCATCATCAGAGAGAACAGCGAGCGGATGCCGCTGCACGGCTCCTCCACATCCAGCTTGAAGAGAGCGCCCTGCTCCAGTCCACGGGCGGCATCCGCAGCGGAGTGCAGACCGGTGCCGTCGCGGATCACATCCATGCCCACCAGGTTCAAAAAACCGGAGGAGGCCTTCGCCGTCAGGATGCGCAGAGGAAAGGCCAGCCGCGTCTCCAGCGGGATCATAGGCCACATGAAGACCAGGAACATCCAGGGAAAAATGAGCCACTTCAGCCAGTGCACGCCGCCCAGCATGAGGATGAGGCCGAGGCTGACGAGCTGCACGGCCATGAATCCGGGATAACCCGTATCCACTTTGTATCCGGCCCAGTAAACAAACATGCCCAGCACCAGCAGCGGCGCGCCCAGCCAGGAGGCACGCAGCGGCAGTTTCTTCAGGTCCGCACGCATCCGCCACACCAGCCAGACCACGATGGGGGCGACAAAGAGACAATAGACCCATTCGGAATCCACCTGGGCTTTTTTGACGATGCCCATGAAAATGCTGGACCGCCCGGCGAATTCCCAGTGCTGATAGGGCCAGAAAATGGCCAGGATCAGCAGCATCAGCCCGCCCGCTCCCCAGACGATCAGGTTGGTTCTCGAATTCGGGGCGGCAGGCGCTGGGGGGGCTTCACTCATGGGCGATGGGCGGAAGGCAGGAATCATGCCTGCCACGGGGTGAGACATCTGTCCACGTTCACAGGCTGGAAATTATTTGAGATTGCGCTTAATTCCCCCCACATGGCTGATCATCCTCGCTCCACCCCCTCGCGCAAGCCCCTTTTGCAAGACGCCCCTCCCGCCCCTGAAACCGTGGCCACGCAGTCCCGTGTCCTGGTAACCGGCAGCCGCGCCACCAAGCAGGAAGCTGCGCCCGTGGTGAAAAGTGCCTCCTGGAAACCGGTGGTCGCCGGACTGGTGGTGCAGGCAGTGGTGCTCGGTGCTGCGCTGGCTTGGGGGGCGAATTATTTGCGCCAGCATACAACCGCCTCCGGCACCAGCGGTGGCACCGGGAGCAGCCCTTCCTTGGAAAACGCCCTGGAGCGGACTAATGCCCAGATCTCCGCCCTGCAGCGCCAGCTGGATGCGCAGGATGCCGAGCGCAGCAAGACCCAAGGCCGCCTGCAAGAGATGGCGGACCGCATGGCGCTGGTGATCCAGCAGTCCTCCTACTCGCCCTCCGCCGAAAAGCCGCGGGCGACGAGTGACGATGCCTCCCAGGTGGCGGCCATGCTGCCCAGCGTGACCCCGGCCACCGGGGAACTGATTTTGATCAAGGAGCGCAACCGCCTGACCTCCTATGCCGACAAGGCCATCGCCACCGGCAGCCGGCAGTCGCTGCAGGCCCTGGTGGAAGCCATGATGGACCCGGAAATGCAGCACCTGATCCATGCCGCCCAGGCCGAGTTCAAGCGCGTGCAGGCGTATTATGACATGGGCATCGGCATTGACCCCGGCTACACCCTGCCCGTGCGGGAGCTTTTCAAAGACAGCACGGCCGCCCGAGAGGCGGACCTGACCCCGGCCCAGCTGCACGGCGTGCTCCAGGACCCCAAACTGCCCTGGGAAGCCCGCCTGCGCGCCGCCTTTCTCCTGCGCTCCAGCACGGATCCTGAGACGAACAACCTGCTGCTGAAGTCGCTCAAGGAAGACTCCATCCTGGATGTCGCCAAGCAGGCCCAGATCACCTTTGAAAACCGCGTCGGCCGCAAATTTCGCCTCTTTGACATCCCCGCCATCGAGGCCTGGTGGCAGGCCCAGGGCGGTGAAAAACCGGCGGTGAAGATGCTGGATCCAGAGAAGTGAGAGGGGCAGGCAAGCTCGCCAGGCTGTCTTATTGCATCGCTGGCAGATCCGGCGGCTTGGGGGCTGCGGGGGGCTCTTTTTTGCCGCGCAGCATGAAGAAGAGCAGCAGAAGTCCGGCTACCAGCATCACGGCACTGACGACCAGGTTTGGCTCCCCGCCATCGGTGATGATGATGAAATCCGGTGCCAGGGAGAGGTCCAGTTTGGCCAGTTTTTCACGGGTCTTGCTGTCGGCATCAATGCCATACTGAACCAGTCCGGTGATCTGGCGCGTGGGGAAGAGGGCGGAGAGAAGATCTGGGGTGAGGTCGTCGGGTGACTTCATCGCGCCCAGGGTGTTCATCTGGGCGATCAGTCCAGGATCTTTCGTCTCCAGCAGCACCAGGGCAGGTTTTTCGGAGCGGTCTCCCACGGCCTCCACGGAAATGTAGAGCTCCTTGATCTCATCATTCAAGCGGGAGGTGGTGTAAGCACTGTTCAGGAGGTTGAGCTGGGCCTCGGACAGGCTCACCCATTCGGCGTCCGGGCGCTTTTCTTCATATTCTTTGAAGGTCATCTTCAGAGGCTCCCGGTTTTTCAATGCCGTGTACAGGCCCTGCCCGCCACCCCAGATGAGTGCTATGGCAACAATGAATCCAAGGCAGCCTAAACTGATAAAACCACGGCGGGAGGTCGGGAAGGTCGGGAATTTCATGAGGAGCACTACTTCATGACATTTCAGCATTTACAGGCAAGATTTTTCTTGGCAAAAATCCGTAATCCCTGACCCGACATGAATGCTCCCATTTCTCCCCCTCCGCTGCCGCCAGCAAGCCCGCCTCCGCTTCCGCAGACTGCCCAAGCAACCTGGAGCCAGGATGAGCTGAATGCCTACCTGGACCGCCCGCTGAATACCGGCGGAGTGCCCATGCCCGGCACCGAAGGGCTGACACTGCGGGATGTGGAGCATGACATTCTCAAGGGAGGCCGCTTCATCATCCATCACTGGTGCGTGTCTATCATCCTCCTCACCTTCACCCGCACCACGCCGGTGCGATACTTTCGCTCCTGGCAGTCCGGTTTTGGCCAGGCCGCTCTCTACAGTGTCATTTCCATGTGTTTTGGCTGGTGGGGCTTTCCTTCAGGCCTCATTTTCACGCCCATCTGCCTGTGGCGAAACAGCCGTGGCGGCACCGATGTGACACCGGAAATTTTGCAGCAGATCCTGGGCCCCACCCGTGCCCAGAACGTGCTGAGCAAGGCAGCACCGCGCAGGGCAGACCTGGCCCACGGCCTCCTCCTGGCGCTCGGCCTGCTACCGCCGCTGGGGCTGATCTTGCTCATCATCCTTTCGGTGAGGTAAAGGTTTATCTTCTCAGCCTATAACGAAGACAGGAAAGGACTGGAAAGTCAATTCTTTCGTCGCCGGGTTTTCTTCCCCAAAAGGGGCGGACAGGAAGTTTTCGGTTAGCACTTCGTGCACAGATCCAGCTTCGCAAAACAGGGGGCGAGGTGAGACTTGCCAGATCTGCCATCTCCTGACATATTGGATCCATGACAATTAGCACCCCAAGTCATGAGGCCGAGCTTCTGAGGCGTGTTGTGGATCCTCAGCGGGCGGGTTGGTCGCGCGAGGCGGCGGAGGCCATCCTGGCCCTTTCTTTTCCCTCCTCGGATCAGGAGCGTGCCAGTGAACTGGCTCAAAAAGCCGGTGCGGATACCCTGACGGCTGAAGAGCAGCGTGAAATGGAAGACTACCGGCATGTGGGGCGGCTCATTGAGCTGATGCAATCGCGCGCGCGTCAGTCCCTCAAAAATCTCAGCGCCGCGTGAGCCGGGTTGATTCAGTCACTGCCCAGCATGTCCGTAGCCGCGGGGTTGGCCGCTGTGAATACTGCCGCTTTCCCGAAGTGGTGGCGGCTTTGCCCTTTCAGATGGATCATATCATTGCTCAAAAACATGATGGCCCTTCTGATGAATCCAATCTGGCCTTTGCCTGTTACCCTTGCAATTCGTCCAAAGGGCCGAATATCGCAGGAATTGATCCTGTGAGCGGTGAGATCGTCCGGTTATTTCACCCACGTCAAGATGTGTGGAAGGATCACTTCGCCTGGAAAGAGGCCTGGCTGTTTGGCATAACCAACTTTGCGCGTGCGACCATCCAGGTTTTGAACATCAACGCTCCTGAGGCAGTTGCTTTGCGCGAAAGTCTCCTGGAGGAAGGTTTTGTGTTTGAGTGAGGGTCCTTTGGCCTGAGGGGGAATATCAAGGACGGGCGGCATAAAAAAGGCCTCCGGATGCGAGCATCACGGAGGCCGGTTTGGGGTGGGACTCAGGTCAAGCTGGTCAAACCTGTCAAGACATCCCGCCTCAGCTCACCGCCGCCAGAAGCTTGGGCAGGAGGTCGGAGATTTTGATGCGTTCTTGCTCGCCGCCGTCGCGGTGGCGGAGGGTGACGGTGTCCTGGAGCTCGGGGCCTTTTTCGCCGAGGGTGTCGAAGTCAATGGTGATGCCGAAGGGGGTGCCAACTTCGTCCTGGCGGGCGTAGCGGCGGCCGATGGAGGCGGTCTCGTCGTAGAAGACGTTCATGTGCTTCTTGAGGAGGGCATAGACCTCGCGGGCTTTGGCGACGAGCTCGGGTTTGTTCTTCAGCAGGGGGAAGACGCCGACTTTGATGGGGGCGACGCGGGGGTGCAGGCGGAGGACGGTGATGACTTCCTTTTTGCCTTTCTCATCCACTTTTTCGGTTTCGTTGAAGGCGTTGGCGATGATGGCGAGGGCCATGCGGTCGAGGCCGGCGGAGGGCTCGATGACGTGGGGGACGTAGTTGCCTTTGAAGAGGCGGTCGAACCAGGCGCGGACGTCGGCTTCGGGCATGGGCTCGCCTTTGACCTTGGCCTGCTCGGCGGCGAGACGCTTCTGGATGAGGGCTTCTTTCTGTTCGTCGGTCAGTTTGGCGGCAGCGTTTTTGAGGTCTTCGTCGAAGACTTCCTGGGTCTTGCCGCTGGCGGTCTGGTGGGCAGTCAAATCGAAGGCGCCACGGGCGGCGATGCCTTCCAGCTCCTCGGTGCCGAAGGGGAAGTCGCACAGGATGTCCACGCAGGCGCGGGCATAGTGGGCGAGGTCATCCGGCGTCTGCCAGTAGTACTCCAGCACGCCGCCGAGGCCGATGCCTTCATAGAAGCTGGTGCGCTGGGCGACCCAGTAACGGTGCCACATGTCCCAGCCCCAGTTGGGCTGAGGCTCGCTGAGATCGGCGGTCTCGCTCCACTGGGCGACTTCGCCGCTGATGATCTCGACGGCTTCATCGGGCTTGATGAAAAATTCGAGCTCCATCTGCTCGAACTCGCGGCTGCGGAAGGTGAAGTTCTTCGGCGTGACTTCGTTGCGGAAGGCTTTGCCGATCTGGCAGACGCCGAAGGGGACCTTCATGCGGCTGGAATCGAAGACGTTTTTAAACTGGGCAAAGATGGCCTGGGCGGTCTCCGGGCGCAGGTAGGTGACGTCGTCCTCGGTCGCGGTGGGGCCGAGGTAGGTCTTGAGCATGAGGTTAAAGGGACGTGCGGGGCCGAGTGCGCCGCCGGTTTCCGGATGGAAATCCACGCTGCCTTCGATGGTGTCGCCTTTGGCTTCGCCTAACAAAATGATCTCTTCGATTTTGCCTGCGGCCTCGCCCGCATTGGAGGCAATGAGGGTGCGGACGCGCTTGCGGAAGCTTTCGATGTGCTCGCCCTTTTTCATGAGGACGGAGATGACGCGGTCCAGCTTCCAGCCGGTGGGGGCCTCGGCACCTGTGTAGTTCATGATGACGCCTTCCTGCGGGTCCACATGATCGGCACGGACGCGTTTGTTGGTGAGGGAGCACTCGCGCATGAGGTCGGCGAAGGTGTCCACATGGCCGCTGGCCTTCCAGATGGCGGGGTTCATGAGGATGCTGGCATCCAGTCCGAGGACGTCTTCACGTTCGCGGGTCATGGCATTCCACCAGGCGGTGCGCAGGTTGCGCTTCAGCTCGGCACCGAGCGGGCCGTAGTCCCAGACGCCGCCACAGCCACCGTAGATTTCGCTGCTTTGGAAGATGAAGCCGCGGCGCTTGCAAAGAGAGACGATTTTCTCCATGAGGGCGGTGTTGTTCTTGGTGTCGGTGGACATAAGGGGGAGGAATGACGAATGACTGAATGACGAATGACGAACTGAATCCTGGCTGGAACCGGCTCGACAAGGGGCGCGTACGGAGCGCGAGAGCGGCGATTTCGCAAGGGAAAGGTGGCGCTCTTGGATAACCGCCGATGGCGTGGGGCAAAAAATCACCCGGTTCATCAGGTCCGGCTTAGCCGCAGGGTCCTGACTTATCATCCTCAGTGGGGTCAAAGTCCTGGCAGAACTGCCCTTCGCCAGCAAAGTCCTCCGGCATGGTGCACCGGGTGCACCGGTGGCGGAAAGGGTGGGCGGTGTCTATCCTGAGCGTGCGGCCCAGCCAGGGCGCATCACGGCGGAAATGCATGCGGCGCAGGCCAGCGGTCATCGGTCTAATCACTCAAGCCTGCGGCTTGCTGGACAGCCAGTCCTCTGCCCGCCTACCCTCCGCTCTTCAAGCTCGCGATCGCGGCGACCATGACACGGGCGAAGATGTAATTTTGCAAAGGCCGCTTGCGCAGGGATTCCACCTGCTCTGCCCAGGTTTGCTCAAGCTCGGCGGTGGCCTGGGGGGTGAGGGCAGCAGCGGTGGAGGTGACCTTAAGGATCATGGCGTCAATGTCACGGCGGATCTGCACATCATCAATCCCGCCGGTGAAACGGCGGGAGAACCCCTGGGCCAGCTTTTGCGCGCCGGCTTTGTCCCCTTTGTTCAGCAGGGCCAGCAGGCGGGCGCATTCCATATAGGTCACGGAGCTGCGGCGCTGGTTTTCGGCGGAGTATTTGATGGACTCATCCCATTTTTGCATCGCCGTGCAAGCCAGGGACAGCTTGTAGGTGTCGAAGGTGGATTTGGGGGATTTTTGCTTCCGCTCATCCTGCTTGGACATGGCCAGGTTCAGGCTGGCCGCCGCCTCAATGGGCTGGTTCAGCGCCATCTGGCAGGCGGCCAGGTCCAGCAGGGCGTCCACGATATAGCCATCGGAACCGGCTTCCACTGCCCGTTGGTAATTGCCGTTGAAAATTTGCGCCGCTTGCGGATAGTTGCGCAGACCGAATTCAGCCGCCCCCAGCGCTTTATAAAACCCGTATGGAATGCTTAGCGCACCGCCCGCTGGCGGCAGAAAGGGGAATACCTCCGCCAGCGTGGCCTTGGACGCCGCGAAGTCCCCCGTCTCCCCCTGGCTCTCGGCCAGATCGGTGCCCAGCTCCAGCAGCTTGGACTGGTCAGTGCTAAAATGGGCCTTCGCAGCGGCATAGGCACGCGCATGCCACTCCGCCGCGCGGTCATAACTGCGCTCATATCCCCGCAGCTTGCCGATCTCGTTATACGCATAGACCACCTGCTCAGAGGTTTCACCATAGGTGTTGGTCGCGTGGTAGATGGCATACTGCTCCTGGGCATCGGCCAGCGGTTCCTGTCCGGCCCGCAACAGAGGCCGGTTAAAGTGGGCCGAGCGCAGAGCAAAATCCTTCATCTTGCTCGAGCCAGGCCGGTAAAGTCCCACCAGTTCCGTCCGCACACCCGTGCCCAGATGCCGCCCGCCCAAATACCAGCCGCCTGCCCGCTGCCGGGACAGCACCACCAGACCGGCCCCTTTTTCAGGCAGCTTCAGCCCCAACCCGTGCGGATAATAGGCGAAACCCTCGTTCGTTGCGGATACGCTGCCTGCAGCATCCAGCACTTCCATCTTGCTGGCATGCACGCGCACCTTGTCCATAAAGAAATGCTCTTTCAGCGTGGCCTCCAGCGGCGGGTCAGAGGCCTGTACCGGCAGCTTCACCGGTCCAGTTGCAGTGGGAATCTCAAGCTCCGTGATCTCCTGCATGTTAGCTACAACGAAGGTTTTGAGGTCATCCGCAAAGATGAAGAGCGCCAGCCCGCCACTGGAGAAAGGAACCTTGATCACTCCCGGCTCCAGGTGGCTGATGTCATTGAGCGTCCGGGTGACGCGGTTGTCCGTGGACAGCAGCTCGATCTTGTCCGCATGGAACCGTACGCGCTGATAACTATTGAAGGAGCACTCCCAGGTGGAATTGTTCAGTGCGGATAAAAAAGTCTCCGTGCTCTGAAAAGCAGCCCCCGGCTGCTGGGCCTGAATGCCTGACCAGGAACCGGACAGGCTTGCTGCAATAATGAGGATCAGAATCTTAAAGGAGCTGGTAGAAATCATAAGCAATGCTGAGCATGAGAGAAATCCAAATGTGAATCCTGAATTATGCCTGCCGCTGCCAAACGATCCAGCCAAACTTGCACAGCTTTCCATAAACAGATCTTTTATCTGCCGTGCGGAAAACATCCATGACCCAGGCTCAGCCAATGGATGCGGCCAGCGCACGCGCTTCGTTAAACACTGGTTGCAGAAGATCCCGGTGCTTGCTCAGGTCGTCCATGACGGCTTTTGCCGCTGCGCCGTCAGGACCGTTGGCTGGCACCCACTGCATGTTGACGATCTGACGTTTATGAGAGTCCATCTGTTCCTGCATGGCCTCGATGTGAGGGCGGATGGCCTGCAGGGCAGGCTGCAGCCGCAGGGAAGCTTCGCGAAGCAGGGTCTGCGCCGCAGCGATATCCGACGCGAGCTGTGTGGCCCGCTGGCGGGCCTCATTCCCCAGGACGCGTGCCGCATTAAAATCGTTGGCCGCCGTGGCCAGCATTTCCACGTCTTCCTCCTCAAGCCCTTTGAGACTGGGCAGACTGGCCAGAGCATCTGCCTCGTTACCCATGAAGCGGTTGCCCAGGGTGATCTGGCGCTCGATCTGCTCGATCCCCGACTTGATCTCCTCGGAGGCTTTGTACGCCGCTTCGAGAGCCCGGTAAGCGTCAATCAGATCCCTCAAAATGGTCAGGCAGTTCCCCAGATGGCTGAGCCAGGCTGCATTCCCAGGCACCACGCCTCGTGCAGGGGTTCCTGCAGCGGAGCTTGTCACCTCAATCGTCCGGAATGTATGCTCCACCCAGACTTTCAGGAGTTCCACCACCACTTTCAAAGCTTGCGCCGCCGTGGCTAGGCCCGTCCAGCGGTCGTTCATGGTACGCGCACGGCGAAAGGTTCCAATGCCATCCCAGAAGACCTTTTTCGCGGCTTCGAAACCTTCACTGAAGCGGGAAAAATACACCAGGATCTGCGCGATGGCGGCCGCCTGCTCTGCTGGGGCTGGGGTACTGCTGCCCCCGTGTCCCGCCGCCCCGACCGCCGCCTGCACGAAAGGCTGGGCCGTTTTCGCCGTATCCAGGATATTCTTGGCCCGGTCAACGTTCGTTTTCACACTCTTGATCCAGGTGGCCATCGAGATGCCAACTTCGGCCATCTTGCCGGCGGCGATCGTGACCTGGACCCAGTAAATGCGTTCATTGATCAATCTCAGGTCGCCCTCGACCGCGACCTGGGCACCGGTCACCTCGTTACGCCGGGCAAACAGCAGCGCCCGCTGCCCCGCGCGGCGGGCGAGGGCTTCAAGCGCGTCGCGTTCATCACTCTGGGCGCTGGTTTGCCGATAGGTAGATAATGCGTGAAGATAGGTATTCACGATGCTGCGAAACTGGGGCAGCCCGGCCACCAGCGCCTGATGGGTGCGGTCAGACTCAGCGATGAGGGCATTGGCCCGGGTTCGCCACTGGGCAGCAATAGGGGAGTCAGGCATAAGGGAGCGGAAGTTTATGCTGCGGTTTTTAGGCCACCCGGAGGGCAGATGCATGCGGACCCAGTGACCCGCCGGCGATTTATATCTTCTATATACTTAAAGTTATACCACCACCCGCCAGTCTCCAGCGAGAAAAATTTTCGTGTCACGGCCGCCACGATTGCCGGGCTCTCATTTGACCTCCCTCCCGCCTCTGCTACAGGGTAAAGATGGTCCCACGCAAGTTTGTCCCGCACCCCTTTGCCTATCACCAGGAGCTCGATGTCCACATTGACAACCTGACCAATGAGGGCAGCGGAGTCGCGCGGGTGGATGGCTGGGTGGTTTTTGTGCCCTTTGCCCTGCCGGGGGAAAAGGTGCGCTGCCGCATCTTCCGCAATCACAAGAACTACAGCAATGCCGACTTGGTGGAGGTGCTGGAGCCTTCTCCAGAAAGGGTGGAGGCGCCCTGCCCGCTCTTCGGCACCTGCGGTGGCTGCCAGTACCAGCACTTGGATTACCCCAAGCAGATCGAATGGAAACGGCGGCAGGTGGAGGAGTTGCTGAAGCACATGGCCAAGATCGAGCACCCCGTGCTGCCGGTCATCGCCTCGCCCAGGCAGTATGGCTACCGGTCCAAAATCACCCCGCATTTCCACAAACCCAAAGCGGGTGAGATTGGGGCCATCGGCTTCCTCCGCGTGGGCACGCGCAATGCCATGGTGGATGTGGAGCAGTGTCCCATCGCCATGCCGCAGCTCAATGAGCAACTCACCATCGTCCGGGCGCAGGCACGGGCCAATCAGGACGCCATCAAAAACGGTGCCACCCTGCTCATGCGTGCCGCTGTGAACGGTGTGCTCACCAAGGCGGATCAAATCGCCATCGAGCAGGTGGGGGACGTGAAGTTCGAATTCCAGGCGGGCGATTTCTTCCAGAACAACCCCTTCATCCTCGCCGACTTTGTCGGTTACGCCGTCGCGGAGGCCCAGTCTGCCGGGGCGCGTTTCCTGGTGGATGCCTATTGCGGCAGCGGCCTCTTTGGCATCAGCGCCGCCCGTCATTTTGAGGAAGTGCTCGGCGTGGAGCTGTCCGAAAGCGCCGTGCGCAAAGCCGCCCACAATGCCGAGATCAACGGTCTCACGAACTGCCGCTTCCTCGCCGCCGATGCACGGGAGATCTTCAAAGAAGTGCCCCACGCCGGGCATGACACTGTCGTCATCATTGACCCGCCGCGCGCCGGTTGCAGCGAGGAATTCCTGCAGCAGCTCTTCGCCTTTGATCCCAAGCGCGTCGTTTACATCTCCTGCAATCCCGCCACCCAGATGCGCGACCTCGTCCTCTTCACCGAAGCCGGATTCAAGCTGGAAAAAGTACAACCCTTTGACCTCTTCCCGCAGACCAAGCACCTGGAATGTGTGATGACGCTGAGCCGGTAGTACAGTAGTCATCACTCTCCGAGTGATGATTCCCTGAACATCCGGTCGCCAGGAAGACTCCCGCTTCAATCACCACATCCCAAGCCGCTTGACCTTCTCAGACCATCACTCGGAGAGTGATGACTACTGTGCCGGAGCCAGCGCCGCCACGATGACGCGCACATTGTGCGCCAGCATCGTCTCAAAGGTGTGCGCGTTTTTAGACGTGCCATCGGCCACCAAGGACTGTCCTGTTTTCACGCCGGTGCTGCGGACGATTTCGGTCAGCACTTTCGGATTGGCCTGGTCTTCCGGAAACACGGCCTTGATGTTGTTATCGCGGATGGCCTGGATGGTCTGGGCGATGTACTGGGCGGAGATGTCGTCGCTGCGGCCAATGCCCAGCATCGGGATGGTTTTGAAGCCATATTCTTTGCAGAAATAGCCGAACGCCGCGTGCGCCGTCACCAGCTTGCGGTCCTTGCGAGGGATGCGGGAGATCTCCTTTTGCGCCCAGCTTTTGAGCTGCATGAACTTCACACCTGCTGCCTTGGCCCCGGCTTCATAAGCCGCTGCATTGGCCGGATCTGCCGCGCTGAATTCATCCGCAATAATGCGGGCGGCGCGTTTCATGTTCTCCGCGCTGTGCCACCAATGCGGGTCAATGCTGCTCTTGGCATGCGCCGGGCAGCAGACGAAGATTTCGTTGGAGGGATCCAGCAGGAGCGAGGGAATCAGACGGCCCACTTCCACCACCTTCACGCCGCTGCCCACGCTGTCGCGCAGCTTGTCCAGATAGGTCTCCAGATGCTTGCCACAGGCCAGGATCAAAGGGGCACCGCGCATGGCCGCCACGTCCCGGGCGGAGGGCTCAAAATGGTGCACATCCCCGCCCGCCTTCAGCACTTCCACCACCTCCACATTCCCCCCGCCGACCTGCCGGGCCACATCGGCCAGGATGGGATGCAGCGTTGCCACTTTGAGCGCGGCCTGGGCGCTGAGGCTCAGGGAAAGCAGGAAAAGAATAGAGGCAAAAATTTTCATGGCAGTGGAAAGAGGGATGGGCAGCCTGTCACCAGACTGCCCAAGAGAAAAACGTTTGTTAATGCAAGATTGTTGCTAAAAGATCAGCGAACTTCCGGACCGCCCCAGTTGAAGCTCACCTGCGCCCACACGGCGTGGTCCGTACCACGCTCATTGGAGTTGTCGTAGTTATACTGGAGGCGGAGGCGCAGCGTGCGGGCATCATTCGCATACCATGTTACGCCTGGGCTGACGCGGAACCGGGAATCCTGGTCGGTGTCATAATTCCCTGCCACATACTCCCCGCGCAGGCCCAGTTCCAGATTGTTAGGCAGGCCATAAAGGAGGCTCATATAAGCACCAAAGTCCTGCTGGGTCTGCGGATCGCGACCTTCCACGATTTCATCCTCAACCTTATACCGGTTAAACATGGCCTCGGTGCGCACGCGGAAGTAACGGCCACCGGGATCAAAGCCGTTTTCACGCCACTGGTACTCCCCATGCACCCCGTAGATGCTGGTGCGGTAGCCGGAATGATTATCCGCCCAGGCCCCGGAAAGACCGGCACGGAACTGGTGGAAGTCGTTGAAATTGTAAACATTCGTCCAGTTCGCCACCATCATAAACTGGCCTTCGGCAAAGTGGGATTCTTCCGCCGCATAACGGGCAGCATGTTCATCTTCATGCTCATCCTCGTGGGCGTGACCGTGACCATGCTCCTCATGCTTCGGAGCCACGCCCAGGGCCAGGTCAAACTGGGATGTCCACGGCACCGGCGCCAGCCAGGTGATTTCCGTGCCGATCGTCGTCATGGAGTCCTCCCCCAACATCCGGGTGTTCACCAGATACTGGTCAATCCAGTCGAAGCCGTGCGGGTGATAAGTGTTCTGGATGCCAAAGCGGTTGTACACGCGGCCAAAACGAAGTTCAAACGCACCCGGCAGGTTTTTGAACTTCCAAAACACCTCCTCGAAAATCGGGTCAATGCGCCCGCCTTCAACCGCTGCCGCATACGTGACAAAAAACTCATTGTGATCATCCAGCCGACCCGACAGTCCAAACTCCACATTCTGAAAAGTCACTGCATCGCGTCTCTCCGGGTCATGGTGACCGGTACGCAGTTCCCCCTGGTCAATGGAGGACGTGCCATAGGCCGTATCCAGGTGTACGTGCGGAAAGATTTTCCCTGCGAAACTCACATCCAATCCTGTCAGCCAGTCGGCCTTGCCATCCATCGGCAGCACCACCGGGGCAGACATGGCGCTGAAAGTGGAATACGCATACCGCTGCTGCTGCTGCGCCTCAAACTGGGCGGAAGTCTGTGCCTGGGCACTGAAAGAAACCAGGAGCCCAAAGGCGGCCAAAAGGGGGGGAGGAATGAAAACGGGGAGCTTCATGACAACGCAACTATGGCAAGCCAGTTGCATTATCGTCAAATGTTTTCACAACATTTTTGCATTAACAAAAAGCGAGAAGCCCTCAACCCCAGGGATGAGGGCTTCGCTAAGATCAGCTTTAGAAACAATCAGCGGTTCAGCTTTGCGGTGATTTCCGCGACGTGCTTGCCCTGGAAACGGGCCAGCGACAGTTCCTTCTCACTCGGCTGGCGCGAGCCATCTGCACCGGCGATGGTGCCTGCGCCGTAAGGGCTGCCGCCGCGCACCTCGCTGATGTCCGTCAGTTCCGGGGCGGAGTAGGGCAGGCCGACGAAAATCATGCCGTGATGCAGCAGCGTGGGGAGAGTGGTCAGGATGGTGGATTCATTGCCGCCGCCGGTACCGGTGCTGGTGAAAACACTGCCCACCTTGCCAATCAGCGCGCCTTTCACCCACAGGCCGCCGGTCTGATCCCAGAAGGCGCGCATCTGCGCGGTCATGTTTCCAAAACGTGTGGGTGTGCCAACGATGATGGCATCGTAATCCGGCAGCTCAGCAGCCGTGGCCACGGGGGCGCTTTGGTCCAGCTTGCCGCCCATTTTCTGGATGACCTCTTCGGACAGGGTTTCGGGCACGCGCTTGAGGGAGACTTCCGTTCCCTCCACAGAACCCGCGCCTTCGGCGACGGCCTTGGCCATGGTTTCGATGTGACCGTAAGTGGAATAATAAAGGACGAGGATCTTGGACATGATGTGGGTGAAGTTGAGGTTCCCTTGACGAATCGAACCTCGCCAGCAAACTGCGTGCAGGCGAATGCAGGCTGGTCAGTCTGAGACCAACCTTTGGGCATGGCAGGCACGCATTTTGTTTGCCAAAAACCTTCCCTCTTCTGGTCTCCACCGTGCTATAAAGACCGCACCTTATGCCCATCACCCGCCTTTACCTCATCCGCCACGGAGCCACCGTCCTGACAGCTGAAGACCGTTTTGCCGGGTCCATCAATGTGGCCCTGGCCGATGAAGGCCGGCATCAGGCCGCCACCTTGGCCGCACGCCTGCAGGCATTTCCCGTGGCCGCCGTCTATGCCTCCCCGCTGGACCGCACCATGGAGACCGCCAGCATCCTGGCCGCCCCGCATGGGCTGGAGGTGCGGCCACGCGACGGGCTGAAAGAGATCTCCCACGGCCACTGGGAGCAGATGACCCGCCAGGAGGTGGAGCAGCAGTATCCAAAGGAGGCTGCCGCCTGGGACGAGGACCCCTACACCTTCGCCCCGGAGGGCGGAGAAAGCGGCCTCGCCGTGACTGCCCGCGCACTTCCTGCCCTGCTGGACATCGTCCGCCATCACGAGGGCCAGTCCGTCATTGTCGTCTCGCACAAGGCCACCATCCGCCTGCTTCTAAGCTCCTTGTTAGGCTTTGATCCCCGCCGCTACCGGGACAACCTGGACCAAGACCCTGCCGCGCTGAACATTGTGGATTTCAAGGACACCGTGCGCGCCCGCCTCATGCTCTTTAACGACACCTCCCATTACGCCGAAGCCGACCTGAAAAAACCTGATTCCGCCGAAGCCCGCCTGTCCAAATGGTGGACGCACTGAACCTGGCCTAACTATTTTTTAAACATCATGAACATCGCCATCGGCTCCGACCACGCAGGCTATCGTTATAAACAGGCCATCATCGCCCACCTCCAGCAGGCAGGGCATGAGGTGACCGACTTTGGCACCCATTCCGAAGAATCTACCGACTACCCCAAATTCATCCGCCCCGTGGCTGAAGCCGTGGCCGCAGGCAAGCATGAGCGCGGCATCGTCCTTGGCGGTTCCGGCAATGGCGAGGCTATCGCCGCCAACCGGGTCAAAGGCATCCGCTGTGGCCTGTGCTGGAACCTGGAATCCGCCCGCCTCACCCGCCAGCACAATGACGCCAATGTCCTCTCACTGGGCGAGCGCATGATGGATCAGGACACCGCTTTGCAGATCGTGAACATCTTCCTCAGCACCCCTTTTGAAGGCGGCCGCCACCTCGCCCGCATCCAGCAACTGGACGCCTGATGCCCCCCCCGGCCATGAACGCGGCGCTTCTCAAAGACACCGAAGCCTTCCTGCACCAGCAGATCCCCATCACCCACGCCATGGGCGTGCAGGTGCACAGCTACGATGGCCGGCATCTCGTCATCACCGCCCCGCTGGAGCCGAATCACAATCACCTTGGCACCGCCTTTGGCGGCAGCCTCAGCGCCATCGCCACGCTCGCCGGTTATACCCTCCTGTGGTTGCTGCTGGGCGACCGCTCCGCCCACATCGTGATCCGGGAAAGCAGCATTCGCTATCGCCGCCCCGTCACCGGGGCCATCCGCGCCGTTTGTCAGCGCCCCGACGAAGCCACACTCACCACCTTCAAAACCCAGTTTGAAGAAACCGGCAAAGCCCGCCTCCGCCTCCAGGTCCGCATCGAAAAGGATGGCCAGACCTGTGTCGAGTTCGATGGCGAATTCGTCGCCTTGAAATAAGGTCCCCGTGCAAGGAGCGGGACTTGCCAAGTCCCGGCATCACTTCCTCAACGGCCCGCCTGGACGCGCTTCCGTCAGCTTCCCGTCGCGGATCACCGGCACGCCGTCCACCAGCACATCGCTGAAACCTTCGGAGTAATGATGCGGATCTTCGAAGCTTGATACATCCTGCACTCTCTCCGGATCAAAGATCACCACATCCGCCCAGGCGCCCACCTTCAGCTCCCCCCGGCCTTTCAGTCCAAAAGTCTCCGCAGGCAGGCTGGCCATTCGGCGGACCGCCTCCTCCAGCGACAGCACTTTTTGTTCGCGCACATAGCGGGCCAGCACCCGGGCATTATTGCCATAGCTGCGTGGATGCGGCACATCCTCCCCCAGCCGCCGGGGACCGCCATCGCTGGCGACCATGGTTTGCGGATGCTTTAAAAAGACCGCCAGATCTTCCTCATTCATGCCGTGGAAGACACCGCTGCCACCGCCCCGCCGCTCGATATCCAGCAACAGCTCAATCTGGTCTTCCAGAGTATCTGCTCCACGCACTCTTTTCGCTGCCTGCGGGATGGTCAGGCCGTTCAGTGACGGGTCCGCCCGAAAGCGTGCCACCACCGCATACGAATAGTCCGTGCGCCCGCTGCGAGCCAGAATCTCCTTCATGCTCGCGATGATTTTGGCCTTCTTTTCAGGGTCCTCAATCCGCGCAAGGAAATCTTCTTTTGTTCCCTCAAGTGCAGAGTCCGGCATGGTCTGCCGAAGGCCAGTGCTGGAGGCCGTGTAGGCATACTGGTCATGGGTGATTTGTAGCCCTTCAGCACGTGCCTTGTCCAGATACTCCAGCACCTCCCTGGCACGTCCCCAGGCGCTTGGGCCGGAAAGCTTGATGTGGGAAAGCTCCGTCCGCACCCCGGCCTTGCGGGCGATCTCCGTCAGCTCATGCAGCGCGGTGAAAATGCGGTTCGTTTCATAACGCATGTGGCTGGCATACACCCCGTCATGCGCCGCCACCACCTGGGCCAGGGCAATGATCTCATCCGTCTTGGCAAAGGAGCCTGGCACATAAATCAGGCCCGTGCTCATGCCCACCGCGCCGTCCTTCATCCCTTGCTCCACAAGCCCCTTCATCGTCTCAAGCTGCGCCGCATTGGGAGCCCGGATAAACCGCCCGCCCATCCCCTGCTCACGCACCGCGCCATGGCCGATCAAAGTCGCCACATGCAGGCTCACACCGGTCTCTTCAAGTTCACGGAAAAAGCCCGCCACATCCGTGCGCGAGAACCCGCAGTTCCCCGTCACGATGGAGGTGACGCCCATGCGCAAAAAGTTCTCCGCCGCAGGCAGGGACGCGATGTTTTCCGAATGCGTGTGCACATCTACAAAACCGGGCGCAGCTACTTTGCCACTTGCATCCACCTCCGCCTTCGCCGTGCCCGTCACCTCACCTAGCCTGACAATACGTCCGTTCAAAACACCAATGCTGCCCGTCCGTGCAGGGTCACCAGTGCCATCCACAATGCGCGCATTGCGAATGATCAAATCATAGTCCTTCTCCGGCTCATTCAGCCACGCCTTCATCCAGCCGTAAAAGCTGGTCCCAATCTGCGCATAGCCGCTGGCATTGGGATGCACGCCGTTATTTTCCGGGTAGCCGCGCACCGGGTCCAGATTCAACTCAGTGGCCACCAGGTGAATGCCCAGATGCTCCTTGCCGCCCAGCCGCGCGATCATCCGTTGCACCAGCCGGTGCTGGATACGCTTCCATCCCCAGCGATGATACTTGCCTTTATAACTCGCCACAAAACCCGCCTCCCGCGCATTCGGCGGCGGTGTCAGCCCCACGGCCAGCTCGGCCTTTGGCATCGCCTGGCGGAATTCAGCCAGCAGCCGGTCAGCGTGATTGAGCACTTCATCAATCTTCGCATCCACCGCTTTCGGATCTTCCGGGTTCGCACCAAAACAATCGTTGATGCCTAGCAGAAATGTCACCGCATCCGGTGGCTGACCGTCGCAATGTTCCCGGATGTAGCGTGGCAGGTCAAAGGTCCCCTTGCCCTCGGCATTGGCAAAGACAAACGGGCTCGTCGTCTTCTTCGCCACCGGTCCGGCGGCCACCTGTGGCACCGTTGGAGCAAATTTAGTTAGAAAATCCACCCACTTCCAGCCGCCATACCCTTCATGTGCCACGCCCGGCTTCACCGATGCAGGACGGCGCGTCCCCAGGAAGGTCACCTTGGGATTTCCCGGTTCGGCAAACAGCCGCGACAGCTCATTGGCATACACACTCGCGTTGGTCAGGCTGTCTCCCACGATAAGCAGCCGCTTCTCCTTGCCCTCCCCCGCAGGACGCGGGGAAATGTGCAAGGTGGTCTGCGCGGTCTCGATGACCTGGCCCTGTTTGTCTTTCACCGTCACTTCCACCAGGTGCTGCCCGATGTCCGCCTCCGTGGCCGTGACGGTCCATGCCCTCTCCCCAGCTTTACCCAATGCGCAGTCCACCACAAACTCATAAGCATCCGGGTTTTCCGTCAGCACCACATTGTCATAATACAGGCTCATCGGCACTCCCACCACGCCATGCCACGCAGGCGGCAGGGTCAGTTGCAAGGACTCCGCCCCCGCATGAAAGGGAAGAGATAATAATGCAGCGGCGAGGAGGTGGCTGAGACGGTTCATAAAATGAGGCTCCTTACTTTTTCGATTTTTCGCGGATGGTTTTGGCCAGCCACTTGGCCGTTTCATCGCCAATGACATGGTAACCCGCCAGGTTCGGATGCCGGTCGCCAAACCAGTTCGGCAGATGTGCAAAGTGGGCGTCGAGCTGGTTGTCCATCACCACCACCCGATCCGTGTCGCCATGCTTCACCAGGAAAGATTTCACCAGCTCCTGCCTGTCCGCAGGAATCTGCTCCGGGGGAAAGCGGCGATAGTTCAAAGCATTTGGCCCCTGCTTTTTAAGCTCCTCCGCGTAGCGCGGATACAGGTCAAAGAGCGGCAGCTTTTCCTTCTCGGCCACCTCGCGGTTCAGCGCGTTGATTTTCTCACTCGTAGCCTCATCCATATAAGGAATGACCGTCGTCACCACCAGCGTGGCCTGGGGATGATCTTTGCGCAGCCGGCCGATAAGCTCCTGGTAATCCTTCACGTAGTTCGCTTCGAAGTCCTCGCGCTTGTTGTGGTCGTTGATACCATATCGGATAAACACATAATCCAGCCCTGGATGTTTGGCCACGTCGCGGTCATAGCGCGCACCGTCCAGCAGCCCGCGCACGTATTCGCCGCTGCGGCCCACATTGATGACATTGCACGGCGGCAGGTCTTTCTCCGCCGCCAGGAGAATGCGGATCACCTCCTCCAAATGGGGCCCCTGAGGATGCGTCTTGCGGGGGATGATTCCCTCCGTGGTGCTGTCCCCCAGCAGCAGGACCTGCATCTTGCCCTCATGCTCCGCATGCACCTGCAGAGGCACCACCACAGCGGCCATCACCAGCCACAACCAGCCTAACTTTAAGTGTATATTCATTATGTATGTGTCTTTTAAATCGAATGTCATCAGATCTTCCACGCGTCCCGCATCGGGCGCATCAGCATGGCATTCGCCTCGTCATCACCGGCGAAGGTTTCGGCCTTCGGGTCAAACTTCAGCCCGTGCTTCACCTTGGCCGCAATCGCTCCCATGTGGCAGATCGTCGCCGCCTTTTGCGCAATCTCTGCCGGGGCCGCCGTGCGCCCGCGCGAGATCACCGCATCAATGAAATTGCGATGGTGATGTTTGGACTCATACAGCCGCGTGTCGCCCTCCTTCATCTTGATGCGCAGGATGTCCAGGTTGCTGGCTTTCAGCGTCTCCGCCTCGGTAAAGATCCAGCCTTCGCTGCCGATAAACTTCGTCCCATAGGTCGCTTTGTCATCCGTGCTGAACATGGACATTTTCAACCCGTTGGCATAGCGGTATTCAATCCGGTATTGTTCCGGCGCATCATACAGACCGGCGCTGCGGCGTTTCACCTCCAGGGCCTCCACTTCCGTCGGCGTCGTCTCATCCATACCCGCGCCCCACTGCGCCACGTCCACAAAATGTGCGCCCCAGTCCGTGATGTAGCCAGGGGAGTATTCGTCAATCCAGCGGAAGTTAAAATGGCATCGTGCTGCCGTATAGGGCCGCTCCGGCGCACTGCCTAACCACATGGCATAATCCAGATGCGCTGGCACCTCCTCCGGCCCTTCCATACCGGTGTACCCGCCACGGATGGCAAAGGTGCCCGGCACGCCGACCTGGATTTCCTTCAGCTCACCGATGTATCCGTTGCGCACCAGCTCACAGGCCATGCGCACCTTCAGTCCGGATCGCCGCCAGGTGCCGCATTGCAGCACCCGTTTGTTGTCCTCCACCGCCCGGCAGATCGCCCGCCCTTCGGCAATGCTGGCCCCCAGCGGCTTCTCCGAAAACAGGTCCTTGCCCGCTTGCGCTGCCGCGATGGCCACATTCGCATGCCAGTGGTCAGGAGTCGCATTCATCACCGCATCCACATCCGTGCGTGCCAGCACTTCGCGAAAATCATTGTAGCCATCGCCCGCCTTCAGCCCGGCCAAATTCAATGCGCGTTCACGATGTTTGCCATCCACATCGCAGATGGCCACCACCTGCACCCTTTCATCCGCCAGGAGAGCCCTCAGATTGCTCGTCCCCTGCCCGCCCACGCCGATGCAGGCCAGGCGGATTTTGCTGTTAGGGGCCACCGCTCCCGCCCGGCCCAGCAACGCGGCTGGCAGGATCATGGGAGCAGCAGATTTCAGAAACTGACGTCGTGTGGTGGGGAGCAATCCGGACATGGAACAGAAACGGAACCGGAGTGCCCCTTTCATCATCACTTGTGACCAAGATTGAAACCGCTATGCTTAAAAATCTGATGCCCACCGACCTCCGCGACTGGTATGACACCCCGCTTTATTACGACATCATCTTTGATGCCGACACCCCGCGCGAGGCCACCTTCCTGGAAACCGTGTGGACGATCTTTGGCGAGAAAAGCCGCACCCGCCGTGTCCTGGAGCCCGCCTGCGGCAGCGGCCGACTTGTTATCGAAATGGCCCGCCGTGGCTGGAAGGTGGACGGCTTTGATGGCAATGAACACATGCTCGCCTTTGCCCGGGAACGTCTGAAAAAAGAAGGTCTCAAAGCCCGCCTGTGGCCCGACTGGATGCAGAGTTTCCAGGTCACCAAAAACGGCCATTACGACCTCGCCCACTGCCTGGTCAGCACGTTTAAATACCTCCAAACCGAAGCTGATGCCCTCGCCTGCATGCAACGCGTGGCCACCGCCCTGAAACCCGGCGGCCTGTTTGTACTCGGCCTTCACCTGAGCGACTACGCCGCCGAAAAAGAAGAGCACGAACGCTGGAAGGCCCGGCGCGATGACATCGAAGTGGTCTGCAACACCCACACTTGGCCGCCCGACCGCAAGACCCGCCTGGAGGCCCTGCGCACACGGCTAAAGATCAGCCATGCCGGCCGCACCCACCTCCAGGAAACCCGCTGGCACTTCCGTACCTACAATGCCCGCCAGCTAAAGGCCCTCCTGCGCAAAGTGCCAGAACTGGAACTGATGATCTGCTACGACTTCACCTACGACCTCGACACTCCCCGCCAGCTCGATGACAGCTACCCGGATATCGTGCTAGTGCTGAAACGGCAGGTACAATGAAATACTTCGTTAAATCCGCCCGGCTTCTGGAAACTACTCTTGCAAGCCCATCATGTCCCCTGCCGAAACCGAACAGCACCAGCGCTTCCTGCGCGCCCTGACCGCCCATGAGCCCGCGGTCCGCGCCTATGTGCGCCGCCTGGTCCCGAGCCGCGCCGATGCCGACGATGTGATGCAAGAGGTCGCCATCGTCCTATGGGACAAATTTGGGGAATTTCGCGAAGGGGCCGAATTCCGCCCCTGGGCCTTCAGCATCGCCCGGTTCAAAGTCCTCTCCTGGCTGCGCGACAAAGGCCGCGACCGCCTGGTGCTGAGCGAGGAGGTCGTGGACCTCATGGCCGAAGAAAACGCCCTGGACGAAACTCGCCTGGAGCGCCAGCGCCGCGCCCTGGAAGCCTGCACCCAGAAGCTGGAGCCGGACCAGCGCCAGCTCCTCATGCAGGCCTATCAACCGCAGGCCAGCATCCAAAACATCGCCACCACCAGCGGCCGCACCGTCGCCGGTTTTTATCAATGGCTGCACCGCATCCGGCGTCTGCTTCAGGACTGCGTGCAGCGCGAGCTGGCCAAGGAGGAACCGTCATGAATCTGGACGAACTGGCCAACCGCTATCTCGACGGACAGGCGAGTGCTGAAGAAGTGCTGCAGCTCGACCACCTCCTGCGCACCCAGGCCGCTTCCCGCCGCCACTTTGCCGACCTCGCCAATCTTGATTCAGCCCTCGCCGAACAGGCCGCCGGTTGGGAACCGCAACCGTTATCCAAACCCGCTCCCGCCAAACCGCTGCGCACCGCCCCATCCCGCCTCTGTCTGGCCGCCGCAGCCACCATCGCCGTTCTCATCACCAGCGCGTGGTGGTGGCAGAGCAGCACCCATATCTATGCCACCGTCGCGCGCGGCATCGGCCTCACCGAGTTTCCACAGGGCATGGAAATCTATCGAAAACATTATTCCATCCAGTCAGGCACCGTTGAGTTCATCACCGCACGCGGAGCAAGGGTAGTCATTGAGGCACCCGCTTCTTTCCAGTTCGCCTCCGCCCAGCTTCTGCATTTGAAACAGGGCCGTCTGGCTGCGGATGTGCCGCCTGCGGCCAAAGGCTTCACCGTCATCACCCCCACCGGCAAGGCCGTGGACCTGGGCACCAAATTTGGCGTGGATGTCCCCGCCGACGGCCAGGCTGAAATCCACGTCTTTCAGGGCGAAGTCATCGCCCAGTCCGACAAGGGTGGCAAACGCCAGAGCCTGCGTGATGGCGAGGCTTACTCCCTTCAATCCGGTGCCGGTGCCGCACGCGAGATCCGCTCCGCTGCCTTCATTCAGCCGGATGAAATGCAGGCCCTCCAGGCTGCCCTCACTTCTGGTCAGCGAGCCCGTTCAGATGCCGCCATCGCCGCGCTGCGTCAGGATGAATCCCTCATCGCCCTGCTGGACTTTGAAGAGGAAACGCTACCCTCCGGCACCTTCCGCATGACGCAGGGCCGCTGGCCCGGCTCTCGCGCACCGGAGTTCGTCCATGTGGGCGACCACATGAAGCTCACGGCCGGTGGCAATGGCCGCTCCTGGCCGCAACTCACCCTCGCTGCCTGGGTGCGCCTGGACCGCCTCGGCCAGCCTTACCAGTCGCTTTATCACACAGACGGCTGGGATGAGGACAAACCCGGCCAGGTCCACTGGATGATCAACCGCGACAGCACCATGCGCCTGGCCTTGAAGCACAACACCCTCGCCCCGGGTGCCGTGGAAAAGCAAGGCTTCCCGGATTCCCTCACGCCCGTCCTACCAGAGCAGGGACGCTGGGTACATCTCGCCGTCGTTTATGATGCCCCGGCTGCCACCGTGCGCTTTTATCTCAATGGCCGCTTTGACAAAGAAACCCGCCAGGCCACCGCCCACCCTGCCCTGCTCGGCCCCGCCCAGATCGGCAACTGGAACTCCAAAGACCGCAAGCTCAGCGGTCGTGTTGACGAACTCATCCTGTTAGGCCGCGCCATGACCGACGATGAAATCCGCGCCCTGTTTGATGCAGGCAATCCTTACCATTGAGACCGCATGACCAAGCTGAAACCCGCCTCCCTCGCCTGGATCACCCTCACTGCCAGCCTCGGTGCCGCCCCAGTGGATTTCCTCCATGACGTGCGCCCCGTGCTGGAGCAGCACTGCTACTCCTGCCATGGACCGGAAAAACAAAAGTCCGGCCTGCGCTTCGACATCAAGGCCGAGGCTCTCAAAGGCGGCGACTCCCACGCGCCTAACATACTGCCTGGCAATGCCCAGGACAGCCCGCTCATCCAGTTCATCACCACCGAGGATGAAGACACGCAGATGCCTCCCAAAGGCGAACGCCTCTCCGCCGCCGAGGTGGATATCCTCACCCGCTGGGTCAATGAAGGCGCTGCCTGGCCCGATGGCGTGGACCTGGCCAAAAGCGTGGACAAGCGCGACCACTGGGCCTTCAAACCGCTGCCTCCTCAGCAGGGCAGCCTGGATTCTTTCATCACGGCCAAGCTGGAGGAAAAAGGCCTCACCCTCTCGCCCCAGGCCGACCGCCGCACCCTCATCCGTCGCCTTTACCTCGTCCTTCACGGCCTCCCACCTTCGCCGGAGGAAGTCGAATCCTTCGCTGCCGATACCGACCCGCACTCTTATGAAAAGCTCGTGGACCGTCTGCTTGCCTCGCCCCGTTATGGCGAGCGCTGGGCACGTCATTGGTTAGACGTCATCGCCTTTGGCGAGACGCATGGCTTTGAAGTCAATACCCCGCGCCCCAATGCCTGGCCGTATCGCGATTACGTCATCAACGCCTTCAATAACGACACGCCGTATCCACAGTTCATCCTGGAGCAGCTCGCCGGAGATGCCGTCGGCACCGATGCCGCCACCGGATTCATCGTCGCCAATGCCGCCCTGCTTCCCGGCCAGACCGGCAAGGATGAAGAGTCCAAAGCCAAAGCCCGCCAGGACGAGCTTAATGACATGGTCAGCATCACCGGCGGAGCCTTCCTGGGCCTCACCCTGCACTGCGCCCGCTGTCACGACCACAAATTTGACCCCGTCTCCCAGGCCGACTACTACGGCCTGCATGCCATCTTCAGCGGCGTGCGTCATGGCGAGCGCCCGCTAAAAAGCAAAGAGGCCAAACAGCACGAGGAGGACAATGCCACCCTCCTGCCCCAGCTCGCCAAAGCCACCCACAAGTATCTCCAAATCGAGCCTCTCGTCGGCAGCGAAGCTATGCGCCCTCCCGTTCACACCCATTGGAACATCGAGCACTTCTCCCCGGTGAAAACGCAGAAGCTGCGCTTCACCATCCTCGCCACATCGGAAAACAACCGCTACGAACCCTGCCTGGACGAACTGGAAATCTACAGCACCGACGGTCGCAATGTTGCCCTCGCCGGACCCGGCGTCAAAGTGTCTGCCTCCGGCAGCCGGGGCGGTGCCAAGCATCAGCTTATGCATCTCAATGACGGCATCTATGGCAATGACCGGAGCTGGATCAGCACCACCAAAGGCAGCGGCTGGGTGCAGGTGGAATTCGCCAAAAACGAAACCATCGAAGGTGTCGTCTGGGGCCGTGACCGGCTGGATCAATTCAAAGACCGCCTGCCTGTTGAATACCACATCGAAGTCGCCCGCCCGGATGGCACCTGGCTCAAAGTCAGCGATGCCAGCGACCGCAAACCCTACCGTGGCCCCAAGGAAAAACTGCAACAGGTCAAACCCCTGGACGAAACCCAAATGGCCGCCTGGTATGACTCGCGCGGTCAGATCTCCGCCCTGGAAGCCAGACTGCGCACGCTGAAATCCGGCCCCATGGTTTATGCAGGCAAATTTGAACAGCCCTCCCCCGCTTTTCTGCTCAATCGTGGAGATGTCACCCAGCCGAAACAGGAGGTTCCCCCCGGTGCCGTCACCGCCATCGGCAGCCCTTTAAGCCTAACCAACGATACACCTGAGCAGCAGCGCCGCATGGCCCTGGCCCAATGGCTGGCCGATCCCGCGAATCCCCTGCCTGCACGTGTGCTCGTCAACCGCCTCTGGCAGCATCACTTTGGCGAGGGCATCGTCAATACGCCCAACGACTTTGGCCGCAACGGTGCCCTGCCAACCCATCCCGAACTGCTCTCATGGCTCGCCTCCGAATTCATCCGCAGCGGCTGGAGCATCAAGCACATGCAGAAGCTCATCGTCATGAGCCAGACCTGGCAGCAAAGCAGCGCCCCGCGTGAAGAGGGCCTCGCCGCCGATGCCCAGACGCAGCTCCTCTGGCGTTATCCCCCGCGCCGCATGGAGGCCGAGGCCCTGCGCGATGCCATGCTCACCGTCGCCGGCACGCTGGATCTCAAAATGGGCGGCCCCGGTTACAGCGCCTTTGCGCCTAACAGCAATTACGTTCGCGTCTATGACCCCAAGGACAGCTTCGGCCCGGAGGACTGGCGACGCATGATTTACATGACCAAAGTCCGCGTCGCCCAGGACTCCACCTTTGGCAGCTTCGACTGTCCCGATGCCGGCCAGGCCCAGCCAAAACGCTCCCGTTCCACCACCGCCATCCAGGCCCTCAGCCTGTTTAACAGCAGCTTCGTCCACCAGCAGGCCGACCACTTTGCCGTCCGCATCCAGCGCGAGGCCGGCCCCGAGCCAGAGAAGCAGATCCACCGCGCCTTTGCCCTCACCACCCAGCGCCCGCCCAGCGAGGAGGAAGTCACCGCCTGTCAAACCCTCGTCCAGGACCACGGGCTCACCGCCCTTTGCCGCGTGCTGCTGAATGCCAACGAATTCCTTTTTGTGCCATGAATTCCCCGCTCTCCACCAACGGCCTCGGCCTGCTGAACCGCCGCAGTTTTCTCTCCAGCGCCGCCGGCCTTGGCCTCGCCTCGCTGTTGTCTGAGAACACCGCCCGCGCCTCCACTCAGGCCATCCGCCCGCTCATCCAGCCGGAAAATCCCCTCGGTGCCCGCACCACCCACTTCGCGCCGAAGGCCAAGCGCGTGCTCGTCATCTTCTGCTCCGGTGCCGTCAGTCATCTGGACTCCTGGGACTGGAAACCGCAGCTCCTCAAAATGGACGGCAAGCCCATGCCTGGAGCCAAAGAAAACTTCCTCACCTTTCAGGGCGAGAACGGAAACCTGGTTAGGCCGCTCTACGACTTCAAACCGCGCGGCCAGACAGGCAAGATGGTGTCCGACCTCTTCCCCCACCTGGCCTCCATGACGGATGACCTCACCTTCATCCATTCCATGACCGCCAAGTCCAACACCCACGGCCCGGCGGAAAACCAGATGAGCACCGGCTTCATCTTCGATGGTTTCCCCAGCCTCGGCTCCTGGGTCAGCTACGCCCTCGGCTCCGAAGCCGAAAACCTCCCCGCCTACGTCGCCATTCCCGATCCTCGCGGCGTTCCCCAGGCAGGCGTCAACAATTGGGGGAACGGTTTCCTCCCCGCCGTCTTCCAGGGCACCGCCTTCAATTCCAGCCGCCCCATTTATAACCTCGCCCGCCCGGAAAAGGTCTCCGTCGCCAGCGACCTCGCCGCCCGCGATGTCCTCAAATTCCTCAACGAAAAGCACCTGGAAAAGTTCCCCGGCGATACCGAGCTCGCCGCCCGCATTTCCAGTTATGAACTCGCCGCCAAGATGCAGCTCTCCGTCCCGGAAGTGAGCGACATCTCCAAAGAATCGCCCACCACCCTCAAGGCCTATGGCGTGGACGATCCGAATCCCGTGAAGAGCGGCTTCGCCAAAAACTGCCTCCTCGCTCGCCGCCTGCTGGAGCGCGGCGTCCGCTGCGTGAAGCTCTACAACGGCGCCTATGCCATGGGCGAAGGCATCGGCAACTGGGACGGCCATAAAAAGCTCAAGGAGCAGTACGACAAACACGCCCCCATTTTCGACCAGCCCGCCGCCGCCCTCATCCGCGACCTCCGCCAGCGCGGTCTTTTGGAGGACACCCTCGTCGTCTGGTGTACTGAATTCGGCCGCATGCCCACCTTCCAAAAAGGCGCCAGCGGCCGCGACCACAACCCGCAGGGTTTCACCACCTGGATGACCGGTGCCGGTGTGAAGCCCGGCATCAGCTACGGCTCCACCGACGAGCTCGGCCACAAGGCCGTGGACAAAGTCACCACCATCTACGACTTCCACGCCACCATCCTCCACCTCATGGGCCTCGACCACGAGCGCCTCAGCTACTACCACAACGGCATCGACCGCCGCCTGACCGATGTGCATGGGCATGTGATTGGAGATATTTTGACTTAGGGCAGCGGTCCTGTAACGCCCGCGTCTCGCGGGCTGTTTTCTGCGTCTCGCGGAAAACCGTCCCCAGTCGTGCCTCATCTCCATGACCCGCCCATCAAGGAGCGAGGCCATCCTGGCCTCATATTGAGGGCGGGACGCCCTCACACCTTGGGATGCCCGCCCGCCGAATCATTCGTCATTCGTCATTCGTCATTCGTCATTCGTCATTCCGCCTACCTTCCCCCTCATTCCCCTCTGGACATCCCCCTCCCCATCATCTCCATTATCAGCCGCATGATCCGGACCGCCACACTCACCGCAGCCCTCGCCTGCCTTCTGGGCATCTCACCGGCCCCCGCCCAGACCGTGGCCGTGACCCCGCCAGCCGCCACAGCGGAGAAAAAGACCTTCCAGTTTAAAAACGGCGACCGCCTCGTCCTCATCGGCAATACCGTTATCGAGCGTGAGCAGCGCTACGCCACCTTCGAGCCCCGCCTGGCCCTCGCCCTGGGTGAAATCGAAATCACCGTCCGTAACCTCGCCTGGAGCGGCGATACCGTTTATGGCCACGCCCGCTCCTACTTCGGTCCGCCCGAAGAAGGCCTCCAGCGCATGGCGGAGCACCTCAAGCTTCTCAAGCCCACCGTCGTCCTCCTCTGCTACGGCTCCGAGATGGCCTTCGAAGGCCTCAAGGATCTCCCCCGCTTCCTCACTGGCTACCGCAATCTTCTCGCCCTCATCCGCAAGCAATCCCCCGGCGTCCGCATCATCATCGCCAGCCCGCCCCCCCTCGAAAACCTCCCCCCGCCCCTGCCCGACCAGACCGACGGAAACCAGGATCTCTCCAGCTTCCGCGATGCCCTGCGCAAATTCGCCGGCTCCCAAAATACCTTCTTCGTGGACTGGTTCGAGCTCATGGGCGGCATCCCCAAGCCTGGCCAGACCGCCAAACCCCTCACCGAAAACGGCCTCCACTACACCCGCGAAGGCTACGCCCAGCTCAGCACCAAGCTCATCCAGGGCCTCGGCCTCACCATCCCCCAGGTCACCCCCGCCGAACTCGCCCCCCTCCAGCAGGAAGTCCTGAAAAAAGACGAGCTCTTCTTCAACCGCTGGCGTCCCCAAAACGAGACCTACCTCTTCGGCTTCCGCAAACACGAACAAGGCCAGAACGCCAAAGAAATCCCCATGTTCGACCCCCTCATCGACCAGGCCGACGCCAAGATCCACGAGCTGAAGTCCGCCCTCCTCTCCAGCAAAAAGCCTTTGTAGCAGCTCAGTTGGGCCCCAACTGATTCCCCGAACCCCCGTCGCGCGCAAATGGCGCGATTAGGGATAAAAGTGACGCGAATGGCATTTAATGTGGCGCGCAAGCCCCCCAAAGTGGCGCGCATTCCATTTCACCGTCCCCTATTAGTGCCCATTGCTGAGCATTAGTGGTTTAAAAATCCCCGCCTTCCACACCGTACTCCCACACGAGCCGCCCAAAAGCCCTCCCCGCAGGAAACTCTTCCCACCCCGTCTTTCCCCTTGCCATCCGCCGTTCTCCTCCGACAATGGCGGCCCTTTTGTCCGGTGGCCCTCTGGCCTCGCAGGACATCAGCCCGACGCAGCCCTCAGGAGTGGGAGGCCGTGTTCGGTTATCAACAGAACACTCCTAACCCGAAAAACATACATGAGCGCAGCTACTCTCGCGGAGATGATCGCAGGATCCTTCCGTGAACTCTCCGAAGGATCCATCGTCAAAGGCCGGATCCTCGAAATCAAACCGCAGATCGTCCTTGTGGACATCGGTTACAAATCCGAAGGTGCCATCCCCGCCAACGAGTTTGAAGATGAAGACATCCAGGTCGGTGACGAGGTCGAAGTCCTCCTCGAAAAACTGGAAAATGATGAAGGCATGGTCGTCCTCTCCAAGGAAAAGGCCGCCTACAAGCAGAACTGGGAAAAGATCGCATCCGTCTTCCGCGACGGCGGTCTCGTCAAAGGCAAGGTCAAATCCGTCGTCAAAGGTGGCCTCATGGTCAACGTCGGCGTCGAAGCCTTCCTCCCCGGCAGCCAGATCGACATCATCCCGCCAAAAGACCTCAACGAATACGTTGGCAAGGTTTTCGAATTCAAGATCGTCAAGATCAACGACGACCGCAAAAACATCGTCCTTTCCCGCCGCGAAGTCATCGAGGCAGAACGCGCCGAGCAGCGCCAGAAGTTCCTCGACTCCGTCAACCCTGGCGACAAAGTCGTCGGCGTGGTCAAGAACATCACCGACTTCGGTGTGTTTGTGGACCTCAACGGCATGGACGGTCTCCTCCACATCACCGACATGTCGTGGGGCCGCCTGAACCATCCTACCGAAATGGTCGGCATCGGTCAGCGCCTGGACGTCGTCATCCTGGAAGTGAACCGCGAAAAAGAGCGTGTCTCTCTGGGCCTCAAGCAGCTCCAGAACAACCCTTGGGAAAACATCGAAGCACGCTACCCTGTCGGCCAGACCGTCAAGGGCAAGGTCACCAAGCTCGTCGCTTACGGTGCTTTCTGCGAAGTGGAAGAAGGCGTCGAAGGCCTCGTTCACGTCTCCGAGCTTTCCTGGACGAAGCGCATCGCCCGTCCTTCCGACGTCCTCCAGGTCGGTCAGGAAATCGAAGCCCGCGTCCTTGGCATCAACAAGGAAGAGCGCAAGATCAGCCTCGGCGTCCGCCAGCTCGACACCAATCCTTGGGACGACATCGACGTTCGTTACCCGATTGGCACCACGATGACCCGTCCGGTCCGCAACCTCACCGCCTACGGCGCGTTTGTGGAACTGGAAGAAGGCATCGACGGCATGATCCACGTGTCCGACCTCTCCTGGACACGCAAGGTCAACCACCCATCCGAAATGCTCAAAAAGGGCCAGGAAGTGGAAGCCACCGTGCTCGGCATCGACAAGGCCAACCAGCGCATCAGCCTCGGCATGAAGCAGCTTGAGACCGACCCATGGTCCGAGATCGACAGCCGCTTCAAAGTCGGCGACGTCGTCAAGGGCAAGGTCGCCAAGATCGCCTCCTTCGGCGCATTCGTGGAACTCGAAGGCGACATCGACGGCCTGGTTCACATCTCCCAGCTCAGCGAAGATCATGTGGCCAAGGTCAAGGACGTCATCAACGTCGGCGACGACGTCGAAGCCCGCGTCATCAAGGTGGACAAAGTGGAGCGCCGCGTCGGCCTCTCCATCAAGGCCATGAACTACAGCGAAGCCGATGTGCAAAAAGAAAGCCAGGCTTTCGAAGCACTCCGCCCGAGCACCGACCTCGTCGGTCTCGAGCAGGCATTCAAGTTCGCCACCGAAGACTGGCGCCCCGGGCAGTAATCGCCCCCGGCCACAGCCTGAAAACCTCACGGAGGGACGTCGCAAGACGTCCCTCTTTTTTGTGCTCAGATCATCAGCCCCAAAGGGGCGCAACACCCTAGCGAAGGGCAAGGAGCGAAGCGACGCAGCCCTGGTGTACCTCAAGCCCCATCCCCACCCAGCCCAAAGCCCTGTAAGGGCGAGACACCCCACACCGGGCCTCCCTCACGCCTATCGAATCACTCCCGCCTCCTCATTCAGAACATCCTTGCTGGCTGGCAAACTACCCCAGCACACGTAACTTGGGTTTGTCAAAAAAAGCAGCCCCACCTATCTTCAACTCTATGTGCGGCATCGTCCACCATCGCAGCAAAAAAGAGATTGATTATGAGCTCAAACTCATGCGCGAACACCATCTAGAAGTAATCAAATCGAAGGATACGGCCCTCGCTTTTCTGGTGCGCGCAGGCTTGGTTACCAAGTCAGGCAGACCCACCAAACCTTATCGCAACGGCTGACGCATTTTTTGATAAATTAAAATCATCCCCATGCCCACTTTCCTCCGCATCCTCGTCCTTCTCCTCCTTGCCCTCCCCTTCACTGGATCCGCCGCCGAGCCAACCAACGCCACGGAAGCCGCAGCCCAAAAAGCCGCCGCCGCCGAAAAGAAAGCCGCTGACCAGCAGGCGCTCTCCGCCAAATTCGCCGCCTGGAAAGCCACGCTGCCGCCCGACCAGCAGGCCTGGGAAACCGTGCTTGAGGAAAACCTGGGCATGGGCTTTTACCTGCCACTATATCAGAAGGACAAGCTGGCCGGGAGAGTTACCGCCTGGGATTATGTGCAGGACGACCCCAAGCTGCCGCGCGTGCTGTTGATTGGTGATTCCATCTCCCGGGGTTACACGCTGGCCACGCGCAAGGCCCTGGCGGGCGTGGCCAATCTGCATCGGGCGCCGGAGAACTGCGGCCCCACGGCCAACGGCCTCAAAAAACTCCCCGTCTGGCTCGGCACTGGTAAGTGGGACATCATTCATTTCAACTTCGGCATCCATGACCGCAAGACTCCGCTGGCGGATTATGAGCAGCGGCTGGACAGCATTGCCACCCAACTCAAGGCCACCGGTGCCACCGTCATCTGGGCCAGCACCACGCCCGTGGCGGAGGGAGGGATGAAGGATGCGACCAATGCCGACCTCATCGCCCGCAACGCCGCCGCAGCCCGCGTCATGCAAAAGCACGGCATCGCCATCAATGACCTTTACTCCTTCATTGAGCCCGATCTCGCCCGCCTGCAAAACCCCAAGGACGTCCATTTCAGCAGCGAGGGTTACACCCGGCTGGCCGAACAGGTCACCGCCGCCATCACCAAAGTCATTCCCACTCTCACCTCCGTCAACACCGCCATTCTCCCCGTCGGCAAGCTGGAAAAGGACATGTATGGTTGGGAAGAACGCCACGCGGAGGTCATGAAGATCAAAGATGACCTCGATCCTGAAATCGTCCTCATTGGTGATTCCATCACCCATTTCTGGGGCGGCCTGCCGGATGGCGGCAAGAAAGCCAACCGGGGCACCGAAAGCTGGGAAGCCCTCTTCGGCAGCCGCCGGGTGCTGAATCTCGGCTTCGGCTGGGACCGCACCCAGAACGTCTTGAAACGCATCCAGTTAGGTGAGCTGGACGGACTTCAGCCAAAGACCATCGTCATCCACATCGGCACCAACAACACCTCCAAGACCGCCAACGCCCGCGACAACACCCCGGCAGAAATTGCCGAAGGCATCTCCCTCATCATCGAAAAAGCCCAGGCCAAATGCCCGCAGGCGCAGATCATCCTCATGGCCATCTTCCCGCGCGGCCACCTGCCCACCGATCCCCGCCGCGCCATCCTGGCCGATATCAACCGCCGCCTCGCCCCTCTGGGCCAAAAACCCCGCATCACCTTCCTGGACATTACGGACAAGTGGCTTGAGCCCGATGGCACCCTGCCCAAGGACCTCATGCCGGACGGGGTGCACCCTAACCAAAAAGGCTACCATATCTGGGCCGAAGCCCTGAAAAAAGCCCTGCCTAAAACATAATTTCCGCAGTCCCAGGATATCAAGCCCGACGCCGGCGGCGCATCATCAGACCGGCAAACCCCAGCAGCATCAGCATCATCCGGGAAGGCTCAGGGATGGCGCCGATCGTGCCATTGTTGGCGGTCAAGGCATTCGGATCCGTTTCTCCACCTAATGTAGGAGTCGCTGTCTGGATGGAATTGATCCCGCCGTCCAGCGGGGTGAAATACCCGCGATCGCCTTCTTCGATTTCATTCGTCCGGTAGAAACCGAACGGATCGCCGCCTTCATTGGTGCCTTCAGGAAACCAATACACTCCCAGCCTTTGATTCGTTCCCAGCAGGCCGTTCCAGACACTGTCGCTGGTGTTAAAGGCCTGGCTGGAGAAATCAAAACCCAGCAACCCATCTCCCAGATCCTGCGCCGTCGCAATCCAGATCGCCATGTCATCCCCCACGGTTGAGCCTGCGGTCAGTGAAAAGTTGGCCAGGTCAAAGTGGTTCACATTGTCGGTGTTCGGATCATTGATGCCGGCAAAACCGTCCCCGGCCGTGTCCACCACCAGCATGGCTTTGGATACCCCCGCAGTCAGGCCGGTGATTTCACCGATGCCATAGGTTAAAAGAAAGGTGGCCGCCTTGGCAGGCGCAACCGCTAACAAGATCAGGACAACCGCAGGGAGCACTTTCATGGTGATTCAATAAAAAAACAGGACAGGATTATTGGGTGACAGGCTGGTGGGTCCACAGGCTGGAGGCCCCGTCACCCGTCTTCGCTTTCCGGATGATGAAGCCGGATGCTGGCAAAATAAGGTCATCATCAGCCACCCGGTTGCTTTCCAGCGCGGACAGCCACTGCTGCGTCAGGGTGTTATAAAAATAAACACGGGACGGGATTTTGTTAATCCCGACAACAGCATGGTCGTACACATGCAACAGGTCTTTGCGGACGAACGATGTCGTGCCGCCGCTGCCCACAAACGCCCCGCTGGAAATCAGCTCCAGATCCTTCAGTTTGACCGGCACCGGCCGCAGGTTGCTCACCGGATTGTCCACGCCGGCATTGGCCTGGGTGGCCAGCACGCTCCGCACCGTCCAGGTATCCACCGCGCCGGCGGCTGCAAAGGTGGTGGCCGCATCCTGGCTGCGGTGGCGGATGATCAGGTACTGGTCCGGCTCCAGCCGCGGGTTCACGCTTGCATTTCCGTTCAGCGCATCCTTCCACCCGTCGCTTGTCTGATAGTACATGCCCCCAGGTGCCAGGTTGATCCCGGAACCGGTGAGGTTGGGAAACAACACCACTGTCCGCCGGCCAAAGCTCGTCGTATTGACGGACTGGTGGATGGTCTGGTTCCCCACCGGAAAAAGGTCCGCCAGAGTCCAGTAGGGCACCACGGCGATCCGGTCCCCTTCCACCACCCCGCTGAGGCTGTCACCTGCCAGGTCCAGGGTCAGGGCGCTGCCGGTATTCCCCGTCACTTCATAAAAAGCCCCGGCCTTGGAACCCGTGATGAACTTCACAAAATGCGCCCCTGACGTGACAAACTGGTTGGCAGTCCAGGCTAGCTCCCCTTGCGGCGTGACCGCACTCCCGCCCGCCGTGTCCACCGCTCCCAGAAAAGCCATCGGCCGGTTAAATGAAACCGACACATAGGTATCAGACCCGGACGGGCAGACCAGGCTGTTGAATCCCACCGGCGGAGTGGAAATCTCCTGGCCAGGACAGTGCAGGGAACAGGCAAGGGCAAAGATAGTCAGGAGCGGCAATCTTTTCATGGTCAGTCAGACAGGCGGATTGATTTTAAGTCGGTTTTTTCGCAGCGTGAACAAAAAGTGTAACAAAGTCCAGCGTGAAAAATCATCCGGCTGGGCATCGGCCTGGGGAAATATGCCTGTTCGATACATGTTTCTCAAAAATGAAAGGAATCCTCCTCCCAAGCCAGCCTTTCATCTTTGATAATCAACGGCCATCGCCCTCCAAGTGAGCGGGAAATTGGAGATTGACATATTTCGCAACTTTTTGTTAAAACTCCAATTTCATACGCCTTTCCTGCCTGCCGCCGGGGAAGCTTCTCCCGCATCAACCCGCTCCCAACCATCATGCATCGCGCCACCCCTTGGATGAATGTGAAAGCCCTGGCCGCCGGCTCAGTGCTGCTCGCCTTCTCATCTCCCCTGATTGCAGGCACCGACTACAACAACGACGGTCTCTGCGACATCTGGCAGCAGTTTTATGATGCCTGGGACCTGGTACCTGGCGGGGACGAGGACAACGATGGCTGCACCAACCTGACCGAAAGCATCGCCGGAACAAACCCTCGCAACCCGGCCGACTGCAACCGTGTGGGGGATGTACTCGTCGCAGGGAATTCTGTCGTTCTGAGCATCCAGTCAAAAGTGGGCAAGGGCTATCAGCTCATCAGCAGCAACACGCCCAGCGGCCCCACCTGGACCAACCGGGGAGATCCTGTCACTGGTGACGGCTCCGTACTCCAGTTCGTCACCCCCATGGACAGCGGCACCGGGCGTGCGTTTTACCGCATCCGCACCACCGACCAGGATACCGACAATGACGGTGTCAGCGACTGGGCCGAAGAAATCACCGGCACCAGCCCCACGCTCGCCAGCAGTCCCAGCAATGCCTCCGGCGGCACCGCCAGTGACGGTGACGTCATGGCCAGCCTCTTCGCCCTCAGCATGACCCAGCTCCCCGGCCAGGAAGACGCCCTGGAAAAGGAGGGCACCGCTGCCCGGCTCCGCCTCGTCCGCCCTGTGGATAAAAGCGGCGCACGACTCACCCTCGCTTTCACCACCGCCCCCAATCCTGACAGCACCAAAGGCTCCACCAGCGGCAATGATTACACCCTCGCCGTCAGCCAGGCAGGCGGCATGGTCACCGGCACCGCCACTGGCACCGTCACCATTCCTGCAGGAGCCAGTGAGATGGACATCATCGTCAACCCCGTCGCGGACAGCTCACCGGAAGTCCCCGAACTGCTCACCCTCAATGTCCTGAAACCAGGTATCGGCTCCGGCACCGTACCGCTCACCGGCACCGCCACCATCATTGATGCGGACCCCGCCGAGGAAGCCAACCGCACCCTCTTCGTCGCCTACCTGGGCCGTGAGGCCGGCGTCAACACCACCGCCACTGGCATCGCCACCGCGCTCGTCAATGGCGACAATGATGAAGCCGCCATCAGCCTCACCTTCAGCAACCTCACCTCCCCCCAGAACACCGCCTACCTGCGGGTGGACAGCGACCTGGAAATCATCAATGTCGGCTTTGGCCAGGTCAGCGGCAGACAGTGGGAAATCCGCGCCGCCCAGACCAAATTTACCGATCAGGCCATGCTCACCGCCCTCCACGCCGGCCAGCTTTACATCAGCGTCACCACCGCAGACAATCCCACCGGTGAAATCCGCGGCTACTTCAACAAAGCTGCCGGCTCCTCTGAATTCACCTTCAATTCCAATATCCATGACGCTCCCGCCCCGGGCAGCGAGAACTGGGCAAATCCAACCGCTGGCGCGCTGGAGCGTGACATCTGGCGCTTCCTCAACCAGTGCACCTATGGGGGCACAGAGGCCCTGTACCAGGAGGTCCTGGCCGAGGTCACGGCCGCCATCTCCGGCGGCGGCACCTACCTGGACGGCTACGAAGCCTGGCTGGACAAGCAGATGGATCCAGAGGAAACGCCGAATGCCAACCTCATGCAGCTTGTCATCGCAGCAGACAATGAGGAGTTCATCATGCGGGGGAACAAACCCATCTTTGCCGGAAATGACCCCAAGTTTGGCGGGGTCACCTACACCGTCACTTATGACACCTTTGGCAACCCCACCATCAACACGGCCACTGACGGCACCTACAACAACAACCACCCCTTTCACAATAACCGCCGCCGGGAAATGTGGACGCTCGCCATGGGGGCCAAGGCCCAGGTCCGCCAGCGCATGGCCCAGGCCCTCTCTGAGATCCTCGTCATCTCAGAAATGGACCAGACCGTCCAGGACCGCCACTACGCCGCAGCCAGCTATTGGGACATGATAGCCGACGGTGCTTTTGGCAAGTTCCGCGACCTTCTCGAAAAAGTCACCTACAGCCCCATGATGGGCATCTACCTCAGCCATATCCGCAACCGCGCCACTTACGTCTCCTCAGGCGTCACCATCCACCCGGATGAAAACTATGCCCGCGAGATCATGCAGCTCTTCAGCATCGGCCTGGTGCTTCGCCATCCGGATGGCAGCCTCGTCCTCGGATCCGATGGCCTGCCCATCCCCACTTATGATAACGATGACATCACCGAGCTGGCCCGCGTCCTTACCGGCTTCTGCCACGGCGTCCGCCATCAGGCGGTCAATATCCAGCGCTTCAACGGCCTCCAGATGACTGCTTCCAACAACCAGCGTGTAGGATCCAATCTGGAGGTCCAGGGCGGTGCCAACACTGCCGGCGTCAGCTTCACCAGCTTTGGTGAGGGCGGTGGGGATCGCTGGTTCCAGGGTCCCTGGATTTATCCCATGAAAACCCTGGGCCGTGTGGGCAGCACCGTTTACCACGATTTTGGGCAAAAGATTCTCCTGGAAGGCAAGCACGGCGAGACCCTGATCCCGGCCCAATCCCTGGCAGGCCGCACGGATGCCCAGACCCATGCCATGGTGGATGTTGATCTCAGGCTTGCCCACAACCTCCTTGCTGGCGACCCAACCTCCGGCAGTTACAACGGGCACAACAACACGCCCATCAACATCTCACGCTGGCTCATTCAGCGCCTCACCACCTCCAATCCCAGCGCCGGCTATCTCTACCGCGTTTCCAATGTCTATCGCAACAGCAATGGAAACCTCGGGGCCGTCATGAAGGCCATCCTGCTGGACTATGAAGCCCGCAGCCTGGAGCTGGCGGACACCTCCATCTCCCACGGCCGCATGAAGGAGCCCCTCGTCCACTTCATGGCCGTCTTGCGCAGCCTCAAAGCCAGCACGGGCCTCCCTCTCACCCATCTCCGGGACATGCAGGTGCCCTTCTCCTCCACCGACAGCATGAGCCTGCCCGGCTATTCCAAATCACTCCCTGCCGCCGAGGTGGACAAATACGTCTCAGGCACCACCCGCATCCGCATGCCGGACCAGACGACTTCCCTCGGCCAGTCCCCTCTGCGCGCCCCCAGTGTCTTCAACTGGTTCCTGCCGGATTATGTCGTGCCGGGTCCCATGGCTGAGGCAGGCCTCTTTTCTCCAGAAATGCAGATCGCATCTGAGACCAGTCTTGTCAACCGCATCAACCGGCTGTGGACCTTTACCTGGGCGTCCCTTGAGGGCATGGCCACCTTCCCCGGCACGGGCGTGGATGACATCATCAGCACCATCTCGTCCCGCGCCGGCCCCCAGGTGAAAGTCCTTCCTCCTGGAGCCACCGCTGTCGCCAATAACTTCCTCCCCCTCACCAATCTCACCTTCACTCCGTCCAACTGGAGTTCTCCTCAAACCGTCACCGTTGCGGCGGTGGATGACCTGGAGATCGAAGGAAGCCACTTCACTTCCATCTTTCATCGAGCCATCAGCACCGACGCGAACTACAGCAACCGCACCCTCCCCGCCATTGATGTTGCCCTCATGGACAATGAGGCAGGCGCGGGAGCCTCCGTTGTCCTCACGGAAACCGCAGACAGCACCCTCGTCGTCGAAGGTGGTGCCACAGACACCTATTCCCTTCATCTGACGGCCGCACCCGGCTCCAATGTCACCGTCTTCGCCCGCCCGATGGTCACCGGGGCCAACAATGCCACCCAGGTCACCGTCTCCCCGGCCAGCCTCACCTTCACTCCGGCCAACTACGCCACCCCGCAGTTCTTCACCGTCACCGCGGTGAATGATACAACCAATGAAGGCCCCCATGTCGGCATCATCGGCCATCATATCGAGACCGCTGATGCCATCTACACCAGTGTGCATGCGCCCTCCCTCCAGGCCACTGTCGCGGACAATGAACAGAGCACCAGCGTCGCCATCACCCAGACCCAAAACAGCACCATCGTTCTGGAGGGCGGCTACACTGACACCTTCCGGGTGACGATGAGAAGGACCCCGACGAGCACCCTCACCTTCACCCCGGCCGCCAACAGCCAGGTCAGCCTCTCCCCCTCCACCCTGACATTCACTTCTGCCAACTACAACATCCCCCAGACCGTCACCGTCACTGCCGTGGATGATGCCGTCATCGAGGGCACCCATAGCACCACCATCAGCTACACCTCCAGCGGCGGCGGATACAGTGTCAGTGCCAATGTCCCCGTCACCATCAATGACAATGACGGTGGCGGCGTCACCATAGTAGAATCCGGCGGCACCACCACCGCCACGGAGGGAGCCGCCCTTACCGGCCTGGACAGTTACACCATTCGCCTCAACAGCCAGCCCACCGCCAATGTCACCGTGGAGATCACCCCCCAGCGGCACACCGCGCGCATGTCCAACCATGCCAAAGCCATGGGCTACTTCGCCAGCGACCTCCCCGCCAGCAACCTGCAAAAGGACACCGTGCTCCTGGATTACTCCGATCTGATCAGCCTCTACAACACCACCTTTCTAAGTGCCGGCGGCATCTCTGGCACCAGCAGCAACAACACCGCCGCCCATTTCGCAGCCACCGTTGCCATCGTGAACAAATTTGACCTGTGGTGGTGCGGCGGCCAGCTCCAGGCCCAGCTCCCCGATCTCACCCTGGAGGACCTGGCAAACCCGGCCATCGTTCATTCCCGCAAGTCCATCGTCGCCGCCCTCCTTTACGGATACAGCACCACCCAGGGCACAGGCACGCCTAACAACATCCGCGACCGCTGCCGCATCGCCGCCTATCTCGTCAGCATCAGCCCCCAGTCCTTCACCGCCAGGTAAACCGCCCGCGATTAGCGCCTCTCCCACTCTTTCCGCACCTGCCATGAATCCTTTCATTCGTAAAACTCCGGACCGCAGCAAGCCCAACCGCCGCGACTTCATGGTCCAGTCCGGCTGCGCCAGCCTTGGCATCACTAGCGTCGTCAATACCCTGGCCCATTTAAAGCTCATGGGCACAGCGGCTGCCCAGGGGGCCGGCACCGGGGACTACAAGGCCCTCATCTGCATCTTCCTCAACGGCGGCACGGATACGAACAACCTCCTCATCCCCCTGGCCGGCGGAGCCCGCACCCAGTATGAAAGCGGGCGCGGCGTCCCAACCTACGCCGGTGGCAATGGCGGCATCGCCATCCCGCTCGCAGACATCGTCAGTGCAGGCACCCAGCTAGCGCCCATCAATCCCGTCTCCGAATACGAATACACCTCCGGATACCTTGGTGCTGACGGCAATGGAAACCGCCTGGCCGTGCATCCGGGCGGCATCCACCTGAAGACCCTCTTTGATAACGAAGAGCTCGCCTTCATTTCAAATGTCGGCGTCCTCACCCAGCCCAACGTCACCCGCGCCAACTTCACCTCCCTCCCCCCTTCCCAAAAACCGCCCCAGCTCTTCTCCCATTCCGACCAGCAGCGCCAATGGCAGTCTTCCATCCCGGACAAACCCTTCACCAGCGGCTGGGGCGGCCGCCTGGCAGACATCCTGGACAGCACCCACAACACTGACGAGGATGCCCTCGCCATGATGGTCTCCATCAGCGGTTTGAACAGCTTCCAGGTCGGCACCCAGCAGCAGCCCTATGTCATGGGAGCTGCAGGCGTCACCACCCTCAGCGGCTACGGCACCAACTATACTAACGGCCTCCTCTCCCTCACCCCCAAACCCTTTTCCGGATACGATCCGTTCAAGGCCCCCAATGTCGCCGGCACCAATTACAAAAACACCTCCAACGGCTGGCGCCTCGCCGCCCTGGAGCAGATGCTCGGCATGAGCCACGCCAGCCTCTTTGACGAGGCCTACATCAACGTCTCCAAAAACGCCCGTGTCACCGAAGGCCTCATCGGCCAGGCCCTCTCCATCACCGATAACGGTGAAGGCGGCACCACCCTCGACGAGCATTTCATCAGCGCCTATGAAGGCAGCGGCATCAACGGCCTCACCGATGGCTTCGCCCAGCAGATGCGCATGGTCTCACGCCTCATCGCCGGTAACAGCGTCCTCAATAACAAGCGCCAGATCTTCTTCGTCCAGCTTGGCGGCTGGGACACCCACGTCTCCCAGATCCCCGTGCTCAATAACGTCGCCCGCACCGACCAGGGCTACCACCGCCTCCTCCTTGGCCTCTCCTGCGCCATCAAAGGCCTCCGCGACAGCGTCGCCTCCGTCGGTCTTTGGGACAATGTCATGGCCTTCACCGCCTCCGACTTCACCCGCACCTTCACGCCTAACAAAACGGATGCTACCGGTGGTTCGGACCACGGCTGGGGCGGCCACATGATGGTTATGGGCGGCAAGGTCAAAGGCAAGCGCGTCTTCGGCCAGTTCCCCAACCTTACCACCAACGGCGGCATCGATGTCCAGGGCAACCGCGGCCGCTGGATCCCCTCCACTTCCGTGGACCAGTACGCCTCCGTCATCGCCAAATGGTTCGGCGTGGATTCCGGCCAGATCGGCACCATCTTCCCCAACCTCTCCCGCTTCACCGATCCCTTTTCCCCCGCCGGCAAGCTCGACTTTGTGGACTATAGCGCCTGACCGGTGCAGATTTCTACCATGTTTTCGCTTCCCAAGCGCCCCGGTCCTTACATCCTCGCGCTCCTCCTCATCGTCCTCGGCATCCTCACCACCTGGATGCTCCGGGTGCTCACGGACCCCGCCCTCCAGAAAGCCGCCCAGACCAAAGCCGGCCGCACCCCGCCGCCACCGGATCCCGCCCTCCAGCTCATCCCCGCCAGACCAACGCTGGCAGACACCACCGCCACAGACCCTGTCATCGTGGAACTGCACCAGGAGATGACCCGGGAGGACACCTCCCCGGAAAGAGAGCTGGAGATCATTCAGGACCTCCTTTCCCAGCATAATCGCGCGCTTGGCCCCGGAACCTTCGGCGACAACAACGACGTCACCCGCGCCCTCGTCGGCGATACCGGCGACGGCATCTGGCTCCCCCGCCAGTCCCCCCGCATCCGCAACGGCGAGCTCCTCGACCGCTGGGGCACCCCCTACTGGTTCCACGCCAACGGCGAGAACAGTATTGAAATCCGCTCCGCCGGCCCCGACAAAAACCTCTTCACCTCTGACGATGTCATCCTCAACGAAAGCCCCGCCGGCCTCGGCGCCACCCCGGAGCAGTGAGACCGCAGCAGTACAGTACTCATCGCTCTCCGAGTGATGCGATCCAGAACCACCGCCGCCCTCTTCCCTTTCCAATCGCGAAGCTCCCATTTAGGTCCCTCGCGATCTTAGCGCCCATACCCCTCACTCGGAGAGTGTGGAATACAGTACCGCCCTCTGCCTCTCAATAGCTCTTCGCAAAAACCACGCGCTTGCTGCTCGGTTTCCCCGTCATAAAACACTTCCCTTCCTCCGCAAATTCATCGCTGAGCGGCACACAGCGGATCGTCACCTTCATGTCTTTGGCGATCTTGTCTTCCTCCTCATTGCTGCCCGCCCAGTGCATCAACGCAAAGCCGCCGGGGCCGCTGTCCGCAAAGAAGGCCTGGAATTCCTCCATCGTGTCCATCTTCTTCATGTTCGCGTTCCGCATTTCTGTGGCCCGCGCCAGCAGCGCATCCTGGATCTCCTGCAGTTTCTCCGTCACATCGCGCAGGAAGTCCTCTTTGCCGATGATCTCCTTCGCCTTCGGTCCCTGGTCGCGGCGGCTCACAGCTACGCTCCGGCTGGTGATGTCGCGCGGTCCCATTTCCACCCGCATCGGCACGCCTTTTTTAATCCATTCCCAGTTCTTCGCCCCGCCTTGCAGGTCGCGCTTGTCCACATGCACCCGCAGCGGCTCCCCGCCAAAGACCTGCGTCCGCAGTGTCTTCGCCAGTGCCTCGCAGGCATCAATGACCTCCTGCCGCGTATCCGGCTTCGGTGTCACCGGCAGGATCACGATCTGATACGGAGCCACCCGTGGCGGCACGATCACCCCGTCATCATCCCCGTGCGCCATGATCAGCGTGCCGATCAGCCGCGTGCTCACACCCCAGCTCGTCGTATGGGCAAACTGGCGCGTATTGTCACGGCCCAGGAACTGGATGTTGGAAGCCTTGGCAAAATTCTGCCCCAGGTAATGGGACGTCCCCGCCTGGATCGCCTTCTTGTCCTGCACCATCGCTTCAACGGTAAAAGTGTTCACCGCACCGGGGAAGCGCTCATTCTCTGTCTTCTCCCCAGGGATCACCGGGATGGCCAGGTGGTTGCGCAGAAAGTCCGCATACACTTTGTGCATCAGCTTGGTCTCTTCCATCGCCTCCTCATACGTCTCATGCGCCGTATGGCCTTCCTGCCACAGGAACTCAGCCGTGCGCAGGAACAGACGTGGCCGCATCTCCCAGCGCATCACATTGGCCCACTGGTTGATCAGCAGCGGCAGGTCACGGTAGCTCTGCACCCAGCGCGCAAACGCCGCGCCAATGATCGTCTCCGAGGTCGGCCGGATCACAAAAGGCTCTTCCAGCTTTCCCGTCGGGATCATCTTCGTCGTCCCGTCCGGCTGCTTCTGCGCCTCCAGCCGGTGATGCGTCACCACCGCACACTCCGTGGCAAAACCCTCCGCATGCTCCGCTTCCTTCTCCAGGTAGCTCAGCGGGATCAGCAGCGGGAAGTAGGCATTCACATGCCCGGTTTCCTTAAACTTCACATCCAGTTGCTTCTGGATGTTCTCCCACAGCCCATAGCCCCACGGCTTGATGACCATGCATCCCCGCACCTCCGAGTTCTCTGCCATGTCGGCAGCACGGACAACTTGCTGATACCACTCAGGAAAATCTTTCTCGCGGGTCGGGGAAATGGCGGGGGCTTGGCTCATGATTGGATGCCCACAGTAAGACCATTCAGCCAACGGTCAACGTCCCCGTAAAGTACTCATCACTCTCCCAGTGATGCGATCTAGAAAGACCGCCACCCTATTCCCTCCAATTCCTTCAAATCATAAATCACCCCCACCCCCACGATCGTGGGGCCTCCCCATTTGCCAAAAACCTCTTCCCACCCGCGTTTATATTCTTTCCGCCGACCACTCATGAAAAAGATCCTGCTCCAGATCTGCGCCTGCGCACTCGCCCAGACCGCCCTCCTTTCCGCCGCTGATCCCGCGCCTGCCCCTGTCGCCCAGTGGAGCTTCGACGGCCATCCCTCGCAGCCTTGCAAGCTCGAAGGTGCCGTCGTCTTCGATCAGCAGGGCCCTTCGCCCAAGCAGTTCTCCAGTTTCGCCGAAGCCAATCGCGCCGCCCGTTTTGGCGGTGAGAAACACGGCCTCATCCGCGTCACCGATCCCGGCGCGAACAGCCCCTACGACTTCGACAATGGCGACGAAATCACCCTCGAGGCCTGGGTCAACCCCACCGCCGTCCCCAAAGGAGGCAATGTTTACATCCTCGGCAAAGGCCGCACCCAAAATCCCGGTGCTGCCAGCAACAATCAGAACTACGCCCTCCGCCTTTGGGAAAGCGGCGGTTTCCTCCGCCCCGGTTTCCTCTTCCGCAGCCGCAAAGACGGCGATCATGCTGGCGACTGGCACCGCTGGTCCACCACCGGCGGTTTTGGCATCGGCTCCGGCTGGCATCATGTCGCCATCACCTACACCTTCGGCAAGCCTGACTCCATCCGCGCCTATGTGGACGGCGAGGCCATGCCCGGTGCCTGGGACATGGGCGGTGCCACCACACAGGCCCCCGTCGTGGATGATGATGAAATCTGGCTCGGCACCTCCATGAGCAAGCAGCCCAGCGTCACCTTCACCGGTTTCATGGATGAGGTGAAGCTCCACCGCACCACCCTGTCATCGAAGGTCATCGCCCAGCGTTACCCCATCGTTCCTTACACACCTCAGTTGCCAAAAACCGGCTTGCCTGAAGGAAAAGTCCGCGTCGAGATCGTCGAGAACCTCGGCAAGACCGCCAAGTGGCCCCGCCTCTTCCCTGCCCCCACGGATGTCTATGAGGACGATGCCTTTGGTTTCTTCCAGATCGCCCAAAAATACATCGCCCCCGGCGTCCGCGCAGAGCGCAGCAATCCCTACCTCCTCCGCGCCATGGCCCAGGTCACCCTGCCTGCGGGCAAGCAGGACCTGCTTTTCCGCGCTCGTGGCCAGGCCCGCCTGTGGATGGATGGCAAGATCATCGCCGAAGTCGCCCTGGGCAAATCCGGCGGCGGTGCCCACAACGAAGTGGAGCATGAGGAAGCCGAATCCAGCGGCCCCGCCCTCCGCCTGCTCGGCCCTGGCGACCGCGAAACCCGCCTCACCATCAACAGCGACGGCAAGCCCCACGTTTACATCCTGGAAATGCTCGCCGGCAATGGCCGCGTCCGCACCACCTTGGGCGAAACCAGCCTCAGCCTCCTCAGCCCCGATGGCCGGCATCTGCTCCTCACCCCCACTGACCGCGCCATCCCCCTCACCGATGCCGGCTGGGCCGCTTATCGCAAAGAGCGCATGAGCTACTACACCTCGCTCGACCAGAAAAACCGCCTCGCCCTCCGCCAAAAGCACGATGCCTTCTGGGCCAAGCGCCATAGCGAAGCCCGCGCCATCGCCACCACCAAAAAATCCCCATCGCAGCCCGGCATTGATTCCCTCCTTTCCGCCTCATGGAAACAGGCCTCCGGCAGCAACGACGACAGCGCCACCGGCATTGATTTCGCCAAGCACATCCAGCCCATCCTTTCGGAAAACTGCTACCGCTGCCACGAGGAGAAAGCCAAAGGTGACCTCCGCCTCAACACCCTCGAAGCGGCCATGCTCGGTGGCGAATCCGGCGAGCCAGCCATCGTCCCCGGCAAGCCGGAAGAAAGCCGCCTCATCAGCATCATCCACCCCGATGCCACCGATGACATCATGCCTCCGAAGGGCGATCCCCTTCCCGAAAAAGACCGCCAGCTCCTCACCGCCTGGATCAAAGAAGGCGCTTCTTACACCAGCGCCGCCCGCAAGATCGAGCCTGCCCCGCTGACCGCCGACCTGGAGTTCCTCCGCCGTGTCACCTTGGATACGGTCGGTGTCGTCCCCAGCCATCAGGAGATCGCTGCCTTCCTCGCCACAGATTCCCCCAGCCGCCGCAGCCAGGCCATTGACCGCCTGCTGAAAGATCCCCGCTGGGCCGACCACTGGACTGCCTACTGGCAGGACGTCCTCGCGGAAAACCCCAACATCCTCAAGCCGACGCTTAACAACTCCGGCCCCTTCCGTTTCTGGATCCATGAAGCCCTCAGCGACAACCTCGCCATGGACCGCTTCGTCACCGAGCTCATCATGATGGAGGGCAGCGTCCTTGGTGGAGGCCCCGCCGGTTTCAGCCTCGCCGCTGAAAACGATGTGCCCATGGCCGCCAAGGCCCACATCCTCAGCACCGCCTTCCTCGGCCAGGAGATGACCTGCGCCCGTTGCCACGATTCCCCTTATCACCAGTCCAAGCAGCGCGACCTTTTTGAAATGGCCGCCATGCTTGGCCGCAAGCCCATCACCCTGCCGGCCACCTCCTCGGTGCCCCTGACCACCTTCGCCGGTCGCAAGCCTCTCATCGAGATCACCCTCAAGCCGGGCGAGATCATCGAACCTGCCTGGCCGGAGCTTTTTGAAAAACAGCTCCTCTCCGCCAGCGAGGCCGCCCCGGCCACCGCCAAAGAAGACAGCCGCGCCCAGCTCGCCGCCATCATCACCTCCCCGCACAACGACCGCTTCGCGCAGGTCATCGTCAACCGCATCTGGAAGCAGCTTCTCGGCCGTGGATTTGTCGAGCCGGTGGAAGATTGGGAAGCCTCCAAGCCCTCCCATCCCGAACTGCTTGAGTGGCTCGCCAAAGAGTTCGTTTCCAGCGGTTACGACATGAAAACTCTTCAGCGCCTCATCCTCAATTCTGAGGCCTACCAGAGGCAGACACGTCCGGAAATTCCCGGTGCCCCGCCCACCTTCGCCGCCCCCGTCCAGCGTCGCATGACGGCCGAGCAGCTTGTGGATTCCCTCTTCGCTTCCGTGGGCAAGGACCTCGATTCCGAAGAGCTCACCATGGACAACGACGGAACCCAGTCGGAGAAGGCCATGATCAGCCTCGGCATCCCCCGCCGTGCCTGGGAGTTCACCTCCATGTCCAATGAGCGCGACCGCCCCAGCCTCGCCATCCCCAAGGCCCAGGCAATTGTGGACGTGCTGGAAAACTTTGGCTGGCGCCCAAGCCGCCAGGAACCGAAAAGCGTCCGCGAGACCGATCCCAACGTCCGCCAGCCCGCCATCATCGCCAACGGCATCCTGGGCCGCTGGGTCAGCACCTTGAGCGAGGACAGCGCCATCACCGCCATCGCCCTCCAGCCGGATCTTACCCCGGCGCAGCTCATTGACCAGGTCTTCCTCCGCCTGCTCACCCGCCATCCTACGGATAAAGAACTGGCCCTGTTCACTGAATTCCTCAGCCCCGGTTTCAATGAGCGCATCATCCCCGAAGGCAAGCGCCCGCCGCCCGTCCAGCAAAAGCCCCTCAAATACGTCGCCTGGTCCAACCACCTTTCCGCCGGGGCCAACAGCATCAAAATCGAAATGGAAAAACGCGCCCGTGAAGGCGATCCGCCCACCACCGCCCTCAATGCCGAATGGCGCGAGCTGCTCGAAGACATGGTCTGGGCAACCCTCAATTCCCCCGAGTTCGTCCACCTTCCCTGATCCCATTTTTACTGCCCTTTCATCATGAAAAGACGTTCCTTTCTCAAGCTCGCCGGCGCTGGCGGACTCGCCGCGCAATCAGGCTTTTCGCTCCTCGCCAAAGAGTCCTCCCACGTCGCCCACTTCCCCATGGGCAAGGCGGAGCATTGCATCCACATTTGGTTAGGCGGCGGCGCCTCGCAGGTGGACACCTGGGATCCCAAGGCCATGGGCAGCGCCAAGGACAAGAAACCCGGCAGCGACTATCCTTCCATCGAGACCTCCGTCCCCGGCGTCAAGGTCACCGAGCATCTCTCCCGCTGCGCCGGCCTTATGGAAAACATCACCGCCATGCGCACCGTCAACCATGACGTCATTGATGAGCATGCCGCCGCCTCCAACCGCATGCATACTGGCCGCAGTGTCAGTGGCACCACGGTTTATCCATCCCTCGGTTCCATGATCGCCAGCGAGCGCGGCCCCGTCACTGACGGCGTCCCTTCGTACGTTCTTATTGGTTATCCCAACTTCTCACGCGGCCCCGGATTCCTCGGTGCCAAAGCCGGCTTTTTATACCTCCTGGATACCGATGCCGGCCCCGCCGGATTGAAGCGCCCCGAGCACATCGCCGATACCCGCCAGAGCCGCCGTGAGCAGCTCCTCCATGCCATGCGCGACAGCGCCAAGGACCTCCGCACCGGCCCCTTGCTCAATGAATACGACACTTCCCTGCGCGAAAGCCTGAAGCTGGCCGGCCCCAAATTCATGGAGGTCTTCGACCTGAAATCCGAGAAGGGCGAGCTGCGCACCGCCTACGGCAGCGAGTTCGGCCAGCGCTGCCTCCTGGCCCGCCGCCTCATCCAGCGCGGCGTCCGTTTCATCGAGGTTTCGCATAACCTGAACTTCGTCAACGGCACCGGCTGGGATACGCATAACCAGGGCCAGCAAAAGCAGCACCTGCTCATCCAGGATCTCGACCAGGCACTCAGCACCCTCATCACCGACCTCAAAGCCCAGGGCCTTTTGGACAAGACCCTTATCGTCGTCAACACCGAGTTCGGCCGCCCCTCCAGCTACGATGGCGGCGGCGGGCGCGGCCATCAGGGCAGCACCTTCAGCGTCGTCCTCGCCGGCGGCGGCCTCAAGCACCACGGCGCCTGGGGTGTCACCGACGACCTCTCCAAAACCCCCGTCGAAGCCCCCTGCAGCGTCCCCGACCTCTTCGCCACCGTCCTCGCCACCCTCGCCATCAACCCCTCCAAAGAACTCTACGACGGCGACCGCCCGGTGCCGATTACCGATGGCGGGAAGCCTGTGGCGGAGCTGTTTGGTTAAGGCGGCAGGAGTGCTCAGTGATCAGTTCATAGAATCCGCGCACTGCGCACTTCTGAATAACTACCTGCACATGTTATTGAGCCACAATGATTCCCCTGCGTCCTCCCCGGTCCCGGAGGGACCCTGGAAGATAGCCGGTGGTGGAGGGAGCGTAGCGACCGTGAACCACCGGACAGCCGACAACCCACGATCCACCAGCAAAGCGTCCCGGAGGGACGCTGGAAGCCCCCGCCGGATCCATCGCCACTTGTGCATTAAAAGTTACTCTTCCTAACACCCTCGCAATCGCCAGTATTTGGCTGAGCACTTTCTTCTTCCCCGCTACGCCATCATCTGAATGCTGATCCGTTGATGCGCCTCTTCCAGCAGCGCAAAGGCAGCTTCCCGATCAATGCCCTGGTTCTGCAACGCATCCCCGTCCGCCATTGCCTGATCCACCAAGCGCCTCGCCCGGTCACTGCCGTGATGGCTTCGCCATGATTCAAGGGCCACCTGATGCCTGACAAACGACATCAGCCTCTGCTGAATGTCGGGAATGTCATGGGCTTGGCGTTCCAGATCGGGAGGCAGGTCAAGTTCCAGAATCATGGCGGTCTTTTGAGTGAACGGGTTAACATACGCGCTGCGAACCACTTCTAAAGTCATTTTCCGTCACGCCCACGCCTTCCTCAGCACCCGCAAGAAGTTCCCGTGCATCACATTCTCGATGTCTGTCTGGGTATACCCACGCTTCGCGAGCATGTCGGGAATGCGCACCAGATCGGTAATGGTATCCAGGTCTTCCGGGGTCTGTTCGATGCCGTAGCCGCCATCCAGATCGGTGCCTATACCCGAGTGCAGAGTATTCCCGGCAAGCTGGGCGATGTGGTCAATGTGGTCGCAGATGACCTCCAGTTTCAGGCCGGAGCTTTGCGGAGTTGTCTGGCCTTTGATCCAGCCGGGGATCATCATCCAGGCATCCAATGCTGCTCCAAGAACTGCGCCGCGCTCGATCAGGGCTTTGATCTGCTCATCGCTGAACTGCCGCACATCCGGCACCAGGGCGCGGCAGTTGCTGTGGCTGGCCCAGATGGTGCCCTGAAAGATATCCAGGGCCTCCCAGAAGCAGCCGTCGGAAAGGTGGGTCACATCCAGGATCATGCCCAGCCGGTCCATCTCCTGGATCAGCTCTTTGCCGCCTTTGGGCAGTCCGCCCACCTGATCATGGCCCAGCGCATATTTGCAGACTCCATAGTGCGCAGGCCCCATCGCCCGCAGCCCTTGCTCCCAGTGCCGCTCCAAGTGGCCGACACTGCGGATGCTGTCCGCACCTTCCAGGCTCAGAATGTAGCCAATGGGCTTGCCTTCATTCGGCGTCCCGTCCGTCCACAACTTCACCATCGCATCCAATCCGCGCAGATCAATGATCTGGCGCATCTGGCCGTCTTCCTCCATGGCGCGATACCAGGCGAGCTGGCCCTGCGTCTGCGCATAGGCCTGCTCGGAGGACATCCAGTTGGCCATGGGTCGCGGGCCCACCATGCACCCGGCCAGCTGCGTGGCCACACACAGGCCCATGTCCGCTTTGCGCATTTCCGGGAAGGCGGTGGTGCCTGCTGCACGCCCTTTGATGTCCTTCATCCCTTCCTCCCGGCGGCGGATCTCATGCACCGGCAGGCGCAGATCGCGATTGTATTCCAAAGCATTCAGACTGAGGTCAAGGTGGGCGTCGAAGGTGAGCATGAGTGTGAGACGGGAACGTGAATATAAGCAGATTTTATGCGCTCAGAAAGCACGCCCTTCCATATTGTAAGAACGCCGCTCCTGCATTGCATTGACCTGAGCCCGCTCCTGCGAATGGTTCCCCTCCCCCGCCATGCTGACCACCCTCGCCGAACTCCCCCTGAAAAAACAAGCCGGTGAACGCGTCACCGTTCTCACCGCTTACGACTATCCCACCGCCCGCCTCCTTGACGAGACCGGCATTGACCTTCTCCTCGTCGGCGATTCCCTCGGCATGGTGGTCCTGGGCCTGCCGGACACCACCGGGGTTACCATGGAAATGATGCTCCATCACATTGCCGCTGTGCGCCGTGGCGTGAAACGGGCGCCCATCATTGGCGACCTGCCGTTCCATAGTTATGACACCCCCGCCCAGGCCCTGGCCAATGCCCGCCTGCTGATGGAAGCCGGGGCTGATGCCGTGAAACTGGAAGGCGGTGTACCCTTCATCCCTCAGATCAGCGCCATCCTTGAAGCGGGTATACCCTTCGTCGGCCACATCGGCATGCTGCCGCAGAGTGTGGTGGAGGAAGGCGGGTATAAAAAGAAGGGCAAGACCCCCGCGCAGGCCGAGCAGCTCATCGCCGATGCCCTCGCCCTGGATGCCGCCGGAGCCTCCGCCATCGTCCTGGAAAGCATGGTGCCCGAAGTCGCCACCGAGATCACCCTTCAGGTGAAGGCCACCACCATTGGCATCGGAGCCGGATCAGGCACCGATGCCCAGGTCCTTGTCACCCCCGACCTCATCGGCAGCTTCCCCTGGTTCAGGCCACCCTTTGCGAAAGCCCGTGCCGATGTCGCAGGCGAGATTCAGCGAGCGGTGAAGGAGTGGGTGGAGGAGGTGAAAGCTAAATGACGAAGGCTGGGAACAAAACAGAACTTTAAACCAAACTTCCCCGCAAAACCATCCGCCCAACCTCACTTGGAGTGAGCTTCTTTGTAGTGCTCGGCGAGCAGGTCGCGGCCGAAGTCGCCGTCGAAGCTGCGGATGACGCTGTGGGGGTGGTTGGCCTGGCCTTGGACGTTGTCGTATTCGATGAGGAAGGTCTTGCCCTGCACGCGATAGTAGTGGGGTTCACCGCGCTCTTTGCCACCGGCCCAGGCGAAGTGAACGGGGCCGCTCTTCTCGATCTCGGCCCAGGTTTCGGCGGCGATTTCGGGGCGCAGGCGGGTGAGGTATTCGTCAATGATCTCGCGCAGCTTGGCCTTCTGTTCGGCGTTTAAATCGGTATCCGCGAGGCCATCGGGCTTGAGGGGATCCACGCGCTTTTCAGCAGCGGTCAGCATCTCCTTGGGGGCGACTTCATCCACCAGGGCTTTTTTAAACTGGGCTTCGTCCAGGGACTTCACCAGCTCACGGCCCAGGTCTTCTTCCTTACCCAGCACACGCAGGCCGGTCAAAGGCCCCTGGCGCAGCTCGCCGGGATTGGTGCCCATGAAGGAAGGGGTGGCGCGCAGCAGGTTGCCGTCTTTGATGGTGAAGTTCAGGGACATATGATGGCCCTCGATGCGCCAGCCCCAGGTGCCTTTGGGGTCTGGAGTGCCGAAGATGCTGACAAAGTATTTCTCTGGGTCACGGCGTTCACGCGCGGTGGCCTTTTTGGATTCATCCTCGCTCTCCATCTGGAAGAGCACTTCCTCCAGGGACATGATGGTCACCGCTTTGGCGGCACCGCGAAAGCCCAGACCGGTATTCATCAAAGCGTGGGCCAGCAGGCGCTGCTGCGGGGTCATTTCCTTCATGGACAGGCCCAGGCGCTCACGCGGAATGAAGTGCCAGTTGATGCGCTCCTCATCCTCAAACTTGAAGGTCGCCTTGGCGCGCTGCTCATCATTGAGGGAAAGCAGGAGCACATTGGCCACCTCCGCCATCTGAAGGCCCGCTTCATGGGCCCGGCCAGAGGCCAGGGAAAAGACAACCGCACAGGCGAGAGAGACAAGAGATAGACGCGACATAGGAAGGAAAGGAATGACAGACACGAACGCTCTGCACAAGGCCAGTTTGTCATCCAACCTGCCAATCGCCTTCCTTTCTGCCGAGGCCGCCTAGACGGACAGGTTTCGGCTATGACGCCCAACGGCCAATCCGTCGGCAAGACATTCCGTTTTCAGCCCGTCTCTTCTACCTGCCGTCATCTGTCTTTGCCCTGTTCTCCCGCATGAGCCATTTCGCCACACTCGACTATATTTTCTTTGGTATCTATCTCCTGGCCTCCGTGCTCATCGGCGTCCTGTTTGTGAAAGAGCAGCGAACGATGAAGGACTTCTTCCTGGCAGGCCGCAGCATGGGCAGTGTGGTCGTGGCCATCTCGGTGATGGCGGCCATGTTTTCCGGCATCAGCTACATCGGTGGGCCGGGGGAGGTGTTTAAAAACGGGGCGGCATTTGGCTGGATCCTGTTCTCCTTTTTCATCGCGACGCCGGTCACGACGATCTTCATCCTGCCGTTCTTTTACCGGTCACGGTTCATCACCGCTTATCACTATCTGGAGGAGCGTTTTTCCCTGCCGGTGCGGCTCCTTGGCTCAGGCCTGTTTATTCTGCGCGTGCTCCTGTGGCTGGGGGCGGCCACGTATGCCCCGGCGCTGGCGCTGCAACAGGCCACCGGTTTGCCGCTGGAATTCTCCATTCTGGCCACCGGCATCCTGACCACGCTCTATACCATGATGGGCGGCATGAAGGCGGTCATCTGGACGGATGTGATGCAGTTTGGCGTGCTGTTTGGTGGCCAGCTGGTGATCCTTTTTGTGGCCCTGGGCAAGATCCCTGGCGGCCTTGGAGAAGTCATTGAGGTGGCCAAGACTCACGGCCAGCCCACCCCCATCGCCAGCCTGGATCCCACCATCCCTTATACCTGGGCCGGCATCCTCATCGGCGGAGCGGTACTGAATCTGATTCAAATGGCCACGGACCAGGTGGCAGTACAGCGCTACATGACCGCGCGGGACCTGAAAACGGCGCAAAGAGGGCTTTGGTATAAGCTCATCGTCACCATCCCCGTACTGGTGCTGTTTTATGGCACCGGCTGCGTGCTGCGCACCTTTTACAACCATGTGCCGGATCCCCTCGCCAACGGCCAGATCCTGAAGTCTGACCAGATCCTGCCCTGGTTCGTGGTGCATGAGCTGCCCACGGGCATGGCGGGCATCCTCATTGCCGCCATCTTTGCCGCCAGCATGTCCACCATCTCCGCAGGGCTCAATTCCCTGGCCTCCGCCACCATGGTGGATTTTCAGCAACGCCTGACCAGCAAGCCGCTGCCAGCAGATGAAAAGCAGATCTTCCAGGCCCGGCTGTGGACAGTTCTTTACGGGTCCATGGTCATCGCCCTGGCCTTCATCGTCTCTAAACTGGGCAATCTGGTGGAAGCCACGAATACGGTCATCGGCCTCGTTGGCGGGCCGGTTTTGGGCATGTTCCTCTGCGGCATCTTTATCCGCCGCGTTTCGGCCAAGGGCATCCTTATTGGCACTGTGATCGGTTTTGCCGCCTCGCTACTCAGCGTCCTCTGGCGGGGAGAGGCGGCAGACGGACAGGTGATCAAGGTTTCGTTCCTGTGGTACACAAGCGTCGGCTGTGTGGTGACCATCGCCATCGCCTGGGTGCTCAGCTTTTTCCTGCCGGGCAAACCCGCCCGCGAACTGGAAGGCCTGACCTGGCAGCAGCGCAATAACGAACCGTGAGGCCAAGGCGGCTTCGGGAATATTCTAACGCAACTTCGGTCCAAACGTTCTGTTATAAGGGTGACCCCGCCCTCAGACGTTTATGAAAGCCCGATCCCTTGCCCTCTGTGCTCTTTTGCCCGCCTTCTTGGTGACGGCCCAAACTGCCGCCCCGGATGGCAATACCAATTTCCGAGTCTGGCAGGACAATCAGGGCCGCAAGGTGGAAGCCACGTTTCGCGGTATTGAGGAAGGCAAAATCTACCTGCAGACCCGCGACGGGCGCATGTTTGATTTCCCCCTTTCCAACCTCACTCCTGAGGACCAGCAAGTGGCCGCCACCCTGAAGCCCGAAGGCCTCGGCATCCAAAAGAACACCGGTCTGGCCCAGTCCGCCGCCACCATTGACCGGGGCGTCCTGATGGGGCTGCAAAAAGCCGGCCAACAACCCAATGCCCTGGCCAGTGACGAGCAGTTCATCCGCCGGGTTTATCTGGACCTCGCCGGCCGCATCCCCACCCGCCAGGAGACGATGACTTTCCTGGCTGACACCAGCGCCGCGAAGCGCGCCAATGTCATAGACACCTTGGTCAACAGCGACGGGTTCTCCTCCCACATGTTCAACTACTTTTCCGACATGCTCCGCGTGGCGGATGATGCGCAGAAGGCGAAATTCTTCTCCTACCAGGAATGGCTCAAGGAGCAGATCGCCAACAACCGCCCCTGGAATGAGCTGGTGCGCGAGATGATGGTGGCCGATGGCAAGCTCCTGGACAACGGCGCTGCCGGCTATCTGCTACGTGACCGTGGCATGCGGCTGGACAACCTCAGCCTCACCCTCTCCACCTTCCTCGGGGCCAACGTCTCCTGCGCCCAGTGCCATGACCATCCCTTTGCCGACTGGACGCAGCGCCAGTTTTATGAAATGGCCGCCTTCTTTGGCTCCTCCGATACCTACAACCGCGACCTTCCGCGCGCCATGATGCGCGACCTGCGTGCGGAGCTGACCCAACAGCAATACCAGCAGGCACGCCGCCTTTTTGACGTCAACTCCCTGGCGATTACCGACGGCAAAAAAAATGATGTCACCCTGCCGGATGACTACAAATACAAGGACGGCAAACCAGGGGATGGCGTCGCACCAAAGCTCGTCACCTGGACCAAGGATGACCGCCGCCTGCGCTGCTACCAGAACGCCGAGACCGCCCTGAAAAAAGCCGATGATGACAGCCAGCTTCGTGATATTTTTGCCGACTGGATGACCAGCCCGGACAATCCGCGCTTTGCCATGACCATCGCCAACCGCCTGTGGAAGCAGGTCTTCGGCGTCGGCATCAAAGAGCCGGTCACAGATCTGGATGATCCCAGCGCCTCCAGCAATCCGCTGCTGCTGCAGCATCTGGGCCGCGAGATGGTGCGCCTGAAATTCGACATTCGCGCCTTCATGCGCCTGCTCTGCAACACCCAGACTTATCAGCGCGAGGCCGTGACCCGCGAGCTGGCCCTGGGCGAGCCCTATTATTTCCCCGGCCCCATCCTGCGCCGTATGACGGCCGAGCAGGCATGGGATTCCTGCGTGACGCTGGCCATCGGGGACAAGGTGGACGGCTTCAAGCTCAAGCGTGCTGATCCTTATAAAGAGGTCATGGCTCTCAACGTCTCTGAAATCACCCCGGCGCAGATCGTCACCAAGCTGGGTGAGATGCAGTCCATGCGCCGCATGGCCGACGGCCCCCTGGGCGGCGGCAAAGCCAAAGGCCCGAATGCCAAAAAGAAAAACCGCCGCGCGCAGATGATGGAGCCGATGGCGGATGAAGCCGAAGAAGACTTCACCCGGCCCAAGATGATGGATGGCCTCGCCCTGGCCCGCGCCTCTGAGCTACGCCAGCCGGAGCGTGACGGCCACTTCCTGCGCATGTTCGGCCAAAGCGACCGCCAGATCGCCGACAGCAACACCTTCGAAGGCAGCATCCCTCAGGTGCTGATGCTCATGAACGGCGAAGCCCAGAACGTGCTGCAAAATCCCCAGTCGCTCGTCCTGGCCACCGCCATGGGCGAGGCTGAAACGGCCAAAAAAGTGGAGTCTCTTTATTACAGCTTCTTTTCCCGCAAACCCACTACAGAGGAAATGACCGCCGCCACCCAGGCCTTCGATGCCGGCCTGAGCTCCGCCGACCTCTGCTGGGTGCTCTTCAATGCCCGTGAGTTTGTCTTTGTGCAGTAATCTGTACCCTTTCCCCAAGCCATGAACACTTCCCTCCGATCCCTCGACTGCCTATCGCGACGCCAGTTCGCGGAGCATGTGGCCAAGACCACCCTGGGGGTGACTTTGCTGCCGCATCTCCTGAAAGGCCAGGCGGCGGGCGATGCGAAATCGCTGCCCGGTTTTGGCAAGGCCAAGAATGTCATCTGGCTGCAGATGATCGGCGGCATGTCCCACATTGACACGCTGGACCCCAAAACGGGCGATACCAAAGGCCCTGGAGATCCCATCCAGACGAAGGCCGGTTACCAGCTTGGCGGCTTCCTGCCGACGCTGGCCAAAGACCATTCGGAAAAGCTGGCCATCATCCGCAGCATGACCTCCAAAACCGGGGTTCATGCCTCCGGCCAGTACCTGATGCGCACCGGCTATGAGCAGCGCGGCACGATCAAGCACCCGGTGCTGGGCGCCTGGGCGCAGGAGCTGCTGGGTAAAAGCAGCCAGTCCCTGCCCTCCACCGTCTGTGTGGGCCGTGCGCCGGAGGCTGGCAATGGCTTCTTTTCCGCCGCTTACAGCCCGCTGCCCATTCACGATCCGGAGGCCGGTCTCCAGTATGCCGAATTCGGCGCGCCCAAGGACCTCATTGATAAGCGCCTGGCCCTGCTGAACAAGGTGGATGCCGGTTTCCGCGCCAAATTTGAGGATACCAACCTCAAGGCCTATACCGATTTTTATGATGATACGCTGAAGCTGCTGAGCACGGAGGATCTGAATGCCTTCCGCCTCACGGAAGAGGACAGCGCCGCCCGTGAGAAGTATGGCATGAACAAATTTGGCCAGGGCTGCATGCTGGCCCGCCGCCTGGTGGAGCGCGGGGTGCGTTTTGTAGAAGTGGCCCACGGCGGCTGGGACATGCACAACGACATCGCTGACGCCATGGAGGACAATGGCACACTGCTGGATACCGCCCTGTCCTCCCTGCTGAGTGATCTGCAATCTCGCGGTCTTCTGGAAACGACGATGGTGGTGCTGTGCTCAGAATTCGGCCGCACGCCCAAGATCAACAGCCGGAATGGCCGTGACCATCATCCCAAAGTCTTCAGCACCCTCCTGGCCGGCGGCCCTGTCAAAGGCGGCACCATCTTTGGTGCCAGTGACAAGGACGGCTTCGCCCCCGCTGACAAGCAGGTCAGCATCCAGGATTTCCACAGTACGGTGGGCCATGCCATGGGCATGGATGTGAATCAGATTGTCATGTCACCCAGCAACCGCCCGTTTACCATCGGCGACAAAGGTACCGTCATTACAGAAGTGCTCTCATAATCCTTTGCCAAGCCCTCTTCCAGAGGATCTTCTTGTCTAGTCGGTCGAGGAGCTAACAAAATTTGCTTCAAAGACTCCTTCCTCCCTCCACCCAGGATGTCCTGCAGGGTATAGCGGTCCAGCGTTCCATAAAAGGCCCCCAATGCCTGCGACATGGCCCCCTTCAATCCACAGCAGGAATGAATCGGGCAGGTATTCGTTTTCAGATCGAAACACTCCACCAATGGGGAACTGGTCTCCGTGCCCCGGACGAGCTTTCCGATTTGAATGTCCTCCGGTTTCATCGCCAGCTCGATGCCGCCACCCCGGCCCCGACGTGTATTCAGATACCCTTGTTTGGTCAGGTTATTCACCACCTTCACCAGATGGTGCCGGGAGACGTTGTATGCATCAGCGACCTCATGAAGTGGAAACGGCCCCTCCTTCACCGCTCCAAAAATCAGCACTCGCAGGGAATAATCAGTGAATAGACTCAATCGCATCGCCATATGATACTCTTTTTCAGAGGGCGAGGGAGCAGCTGGAAGAGTAAATAATTTGTAAAACCGGATGATTTACACTTTTTAATCCGTTTTCACCACAATTATCATACAAATCATGATGTGAACGCTATGCAGATATGGCGAAGTCTTTTTACGCACACCGGGGAGGGCGCGGGTGAAACTCAGTATCCCAACCACGGCCCCAACCATTTTTCCATCTCGGGTACTGTCATGCCTTTCCGCGCAGCATAGTCCTCCACCTGGTCCTTGCCGACCACGCTGATGCCGAAGTAATGCGCCTCCGGGTGGCTGAAGTACAAGCCGCTGACGGCGCTGCCGGGGTGCATGGCCATGCTTTCCGTCAGTTCCACACCGGTCAGGGCGGTGGCGTTTAAGAGATCAAACAGGATTGGCTTTTCCGTATGGTCAGGCTGCGCAGGATAACCGGGAGCTGGGCGGATGCCGCGATACTTTTCCTTCACCATTTCCTCATGGGTAAGGTCGCCCGGTTTTTCATAACCCCAGGCAAAGCGGGCCTGCTGGTGCAGGTATTCAGCAAAGGCCTCGGCAAGCCGGTCCGCCACGGCTTTCACAATGATGGCGCTATAGGGATCGTTGATGGCATCAAATTCCTTGGAGAATTCATCCGCCCCGTGAATGCCCACGGCAAATCCGCCGATGTAGTCCTCCAAGTCGCTTTCCTTGGGTGCGACATAGTCGCTCAGCGCGAAGTTAGGCTTCTCCTTCTTGATGACCTGCTGGCGCAGGGTGTGAAAGACGGCCAGCAAGCGGGTGCGAGACTCATCGGAATAAACTTCAATGTCATCGCCGCAACTGTTGGCCGGAAAGAACCCGAAGACTCCGCGAGGAGTGAAACGGTTTTCTTTTTCAATCCGGTCCAGCAGAGCATTCGCATCCTGGTAAAGCTTCAGCGCCTGCTCCTCCGCCTGGATCTTCAACTCCGCGTCTTCATGAGCGGAATTAAACCGGCCTTCCGCCGTCAGCCAGCGCCCGCGCAGCTCCCAGGAATGGAAGAAGGGAGACCAGTCAATGTAGGGCCTCAAAGGCGCCACCAAGTCCGTGCCTTCAAGGATTTGGGTGCCGGTGAAACTTGGCTTGGCAATGTCCTGCGCGGTCCAGTCACACTTGTATCCCTTTTCCCGTGACTCCGCGATGCTGAGAAGCAGGCGGTCTTTTTTCTTGCCGTATTCCTCACGTAGGCGGACGTGGCGGGCTTCGTTTTTGGCGACAAAATCCTCACGCTGCTCCTCGCTGATGAGAGAGGTGGTCACCGGCACACTGCGGCTCGCATCCAGCACATGGACGATGGGACCGCTGTAATGAGGGGCGATCTTGATGGCCGTATGCGCGGCACTGGTGGTGGCACCGCCGATGAGCAGAGGCTGCTTCATTCCCAGGCGCTCCATCTCAGAAGCCACGTGGACCATTTCATCCAGCGAAGGCGTGATCAGACCGCTGAGGCCGATGACATCCGCGCCGACGTCGACGGCCTTGTCCAGGATCTTGGCGCAAGGCACCATGACGCCCATGTCCGTCACTTCAAAGCCGTTACATGCCAGCACAATGCCGACGATGTTCTTGCCGATGTCATGCACATCTCCCTTCACCGTCGCGAGGACGATCTTGCCTCCGCCCTGCTTTGCAGCCTCGGCGGGGATGAGATCAGCGGCGGTCAGGGCCGGGGCATCGGAGCCTCTTCCGGCTCCTCCATCACCCGGCTGCCTGAAGCCGACGCCTGACGAAGTGCTTCCAGGGTGCCCTGCTCTATCTGACGAAATCTCTCCGCCACTTCGGGGCTGAGGCGCGGCTTGAAATTGCGCCAGGAGTCCTCCGTGGTAATCGGAATCGTCGCTGTGGAGTTTGAATTCATTTTCAAGGGTAGTGTTGCCGGTTTTAAGGAGTTCTTCAACGGATTTGTGCAAATGCTCAGAGAGCCAGGCAAGGTTGCGTGAACGCGGCGTTGCGCCCACGCAATTTTCGACCACAAACACATCAAAATCTGTAGTATTTGCAAATTCACCGCAAAGTTTCAGCGTTGTGCGTGCCGCCTGATAGTGGCCTTTGGCCGCGCGGCTGAGAGGCACCACACGCCCTGCTTCCTTGGCTGCACGTTGGGCCATATTGCGAACAGCATGGTCCCACTTACAATAAACAAAACGCAGTTCGACGGAACAGCCTGCTCCGAGGGCAGCACGGAAATGCGCCAAGGACCTTGCATGGTTCTGCAAGGTTCCATCCATGATGACCAAGGCATTACCTGTCACCTTCAAGTGACGAGTAGAGGTGGTCTTGCCACTGCCTTGTCCCCCTGCGTTAAAAATGACACTGTCCTTTGGCTTGGCGGCCTCCAGGCTGCGATGAAACATCCAGTCCACAAACGCCCCGGCAGGCTCCAGAGTCGCGACGCTCCAGCGCTGGCGGCTCTCGCGGGTGGCGGCGTAGTCGGGGCTCATTTCCTGTACACTGTTGCGGTCCAGGATAATGCCAAAACGGCGTTTGTATTCGGTTTCGGCCGTCTCCAAATCAGCCGCCAGTTCTGCAGCAAATTTCACTTCCACACGCCGCTCTTCCAGGCTCAGGCCGGGGTATGGCAGATAGCTGAAACCTTCCACTACGCGGACTTCGTCACCTGTTTGGAGAGCCTCCGCCGTCTTCGCAGCGATTTCCACCAGCAGCTCACGCTCACGAGCCTTGCGGGCTTTTTCGGCTTCCATGAAGGGCTGCAAATAGGCCACGCTCTGCTTCATCACGCGGGCGCTTTTGACCACCTGCGGCAGGAACATCTTGCCAGCTCCGAAGAGGTCCCCCACGACGCTCATGCCGTCCATGAGCGGGCCTTCAATAACGGACAGGGGCTTGCCGAGTTCTTTCAGAGCTTCCGCCGTGTCTTCGTTGATGAAATCGGTGATGCCTCTGAGCAGGGAATGCTCCAGGCGCTTGGCCACGGGGGCTTCACGCCAGGACATGTCCACCTCGCTTTTCTTGGCGGCTCCAGCCTGGCCTTTGAACTGCTCGGCATAGTCCACCAGGATCTCCGTGGCATCCGGGCGGCGGTTGAGGATGACGTCCTCCACCTTGTCCAGCAGCTCCTTGGGGATTTCCTCGTAAACCTCCAGCATGCCGGCATTCACGATGCCCATGTCCATGCCGGCCTTGATGGCATAATACAGGAACACGCTGTGCATGGCCTCGCGCACCTTGTTGTTACCGCGGAAGCTGAAGCTGATGTTGCTGACCCCGCCGCTTACCTTGGCCAGGGGCAGGTTTTCCTTGATCCAGCGGGTGGCGTTGATGAAATCCAGCGCGTAGTTGTTATGCTCCTCCAGGCCGGTGGCCACGGTGAGGATGTTGGGGTCAAAAATGATGTCTTCCGGCGGGAACTGCACCTCGTCCACCAGGATGCGGTAGGCGCGCTCGCAGATGCGGATCTTCTCGTCATAGGTCGCGGCCTGACCGTTTTCATCAAAGGCCATCACCACCGTGGCGGCCCCGTATTGCTTGATCTTGCGGGCATATTCCTTGAACTTTTCCTCGCCTTCCTTCAGGGAGATCGAGTTTACGATCCCCTTCCCTTGCAGGCACTTCAGGCCGGCTTCGATGATCTCCCATTTGGAGGAGTCCACCATGATGGGCACCTTGTTCACCTCCGGTTCCGTCTGCAGGAGCACGAGGAATTTGGTCATCATCGGCACGCCATCAATGAGGCCTTCATCCATGCACACATCAATGACGTTGGCCCCGTTTTCCACCTGCTGGCGGGCGATGGTCACGGCTTCCTCCAACTTGCCTTCCTTGATCAGCTTGGCGAACTTCGGTGATCCCGCCACGTTCGTGCGCTCACCAATCATCAGGTAATTCGCCCCGGGCCTGAGTACGAAGGGCTGCGAGCCGCTGAGGCGCATATTGGGCTCAGGATGCGCGACTTCACGCGGTGGCAGATTTTCCACCGCCTTGGCGATGGCGGCGATGTGCTCGGGCGTGTTGCCGCAGCAGCCGCCCATGATGTTCACGAAGCCGCTCTTGGCAAAGTCAGTGGCGTATCCGGCCATGTCCGGCGGCAGCAGGTCAAAGCCCGTGGGTGCCAGCGGGTTGGGCATACCGGCGTTCGGATAGGCGGAAACGAAGCAATCGGCCTTCGTCGCCAGCTCTTCCAGGAACGGGCGCATCTTGTCCGGGCCTAACGAACAGTTTAGACCAATGGACAGCGGCTTCACATGCCGCATCGCGTTCAGATACGCCTCCGTGATCTGGCCGGAAATCATCGTCTCACCACCAGGGCCGACAGCGGCAGAAATCTGGATGGGTAGCTCCACACAATCCTGGTCAAAGACATCCCGGATGGCCACCAACGCGGCCTTGGCATTCAGGGAATCAAAGATGGTCTCCACCATCAAGGTATCCACTCCGCCGGCGATCAAGGCGCGGATCTGGTGGGCATAGGCGGCCTTCACCTGGTCAAAGGTGACGTAGCGGAAGCTCAGGTCATTGAGGTCCGGGAACTGCGAGAGAGATACCGTCAGCGGCCCGATGGCTCCGGCAACGTAACGCTTGCGGCCCGTCTTTTCACCGATCAAATCCGCCCACTTCCGACACTGCTGCGCGGAGTTAAAATTGATCTCCCAGGCGATGTCGTTGAGAAACTTGTCCTCCAGCATTTCCTGGAAAAACTCCGGATCCTTCCGGCGGCCATGCGGCACCTCGCGGAAAAACTCCGCCTGAGCGATGCTGGTCCCGGAAAAGGTGTTGGTCTCGATGATGTCCGCCCCGGCTTCCAAGAAACGACGATGGATGTCCTCAATAATGTCAGGCCGGGTAATGGAAAGGATGTCGCCGTTATTGAGCAGGTCCTTCTCGTTGTCCAAAAAGCGGTCCCCCCGAGCATCGGCTTCCTTGAGCCCGTAACCGCGAATCGTCGTCCCCATTGCCCCATCAATGACGAGGATGCGCTGGCGCATGGCGGCTTCGAGTTCGGATCGGACATTGGGGCGGACGGGCATGGGGTGAAATTACCCCTTCCAAACCCCAGCGTCAATCTCGCATCAACGCATCATGATTTGAATATATGAGATTTACAACTCACCCAAACCGCCCCCGCACATAATCATCCGTCAGCTTTTCCTTCGGATTCTCAAAGAGGCTCATCGTCTCGTCATATTCCACGAGTTTCCCCAGGTAGAACAGCGCCGTGTAATCCGCCGTGCGCATGGCCTGCTGCATGTTATGCGTCACGATGACCAGGGTATACTTCTCCTTGAGCTGGTGAAACAGGTCCTCCACCCTCGCGGTAGCGATAGGGTCCAGGGCTGAGCAGGGCTCGTCCATCAGCAGCACCTGCGGTTTCACGGCGATGGCGCGAGCGATGCAAAGACGCTGCTGCTGACCGCCCGAAAGTCCGTAGGCACTTTGATCCAGGCGGTCCTTCACCTCATCCCACAGAGCCGCACCACGCAGGCTTTCTTCCACCACATGGTCCAGGTAGTCTTTTCGTTTCTCGCCATGCAGGGCGAGACCGTAGGAGATGTTTTCGTAAATGCTGCGGGGAAAGGGATTCGATTTCTGAAAGACCATGCCCACCTGGCGGCGCAGCTGCACCACATCCAGCGCCTGGCTGTGGATGTCCTGCCCCTCCACATTGATCGAGCCGCTTTTCACGGTTGCGCCATCCACCCGGTCGTTCATGCGGTTAAAGCAGCGCAGCAGGGTGGACTTGCCACAGCCCGACGGGCCGATGAAGGCCGTGGCCTGGTGACGGGGAATGTCTAGCGAGACGTCAAAGAGCGTCTGTTTGCTGCCATAATAGAAATCCACATTCCGCACCTGGATGGAGGTGGGCAGGTGTGAGACGGGGTTCTTTTCACGGATGGCCATGCAGCGGAACATAACATGACTGGACTGGCGGGCTTGGCAACCGCCCTTGTTGTCACATTCCTGTCACGCACGCAGGATGAATGTGACAAAACTGTCACATGTCTTTTCGAGCCATGTGACAAACCTTCAGCCATTTGTGCTGAGCTTATCCAACGCCCCATCGTATGAAGATCCGACCTGCCCTTTTCGCTGCCCTCAGCCTGACTGCCCTGGCCCAGGGAACCGAGATAAATCCTGCCATCCCTGAATACAAACAGGTGAGCGGTGTTTCTGGAAACCTCATCTCCATCGGCTCCGATACACTGAACAACCTCATGACCCTGTGGGCGGAAGGCTTCAAGGCGAGATACCCCAATGTGAACATCCAGATCGAGGGCAAAGGCTCCGCTACCGCGCCTCCCGCGCTGATCAGCGGCACCAGCCAGCTCGGCCCCATGAGCCGCGAGATGAAGCAGGAGGAGATTGACGCCTTCGAGAAAAAATTCGGCTACAAGCCAACGGAGATCAAAGTGGCCGTGGATGCCCTGGCCGTCTTTGCCCATAAAGACAGCACCCTCAGAGGCCTCACATTGGCGCAGATTGACGCCATTTTTTCCTCCACCCGCAAGCTCGGTGCTCCGGCTGACATCACTGAGTGGGGCCAGCTTGGCATGGATGCCTGGAAAGGTCGCGCCATTTCCCTCTTCGGTCGTAACAGTGCCTCCGGCACCTATGGTTTCTTCAAGGAACATGCTCTCGGCAAGGGCGACTTCAAAAGCAGTGTCAAGGAGCAGCCAGGGTCCTCCGCAGTGATCCAGGGCATCAGCACCGATGAGTTTGCCTTGGGTTATTCAGGCATCGGTTACATCACCTCCGGCGTCCGCGCCCTGCCCATCGGCGAAAGCGAAGACAGCCTCGTTGAGGTCAACTATGATAACTGCATCAGCGGTGATTATCCTCTGGCCCGCTTCCTCCTCATCTACATCAACAAAAAACCCGGCGAGCCCCTGGATACCCTCACCACCGAGTTTGTGAAATTTATCCAGAGCAAGGACGGGCAGGAGGTGGTGGTGAAAGACGGTTATTATCCCATCCCCTCAGAGGTGCTGGAGGAGACCCAGGCCATCCTGGCCAAGTGAGGTTTCTGTTTCGCCCTTGATCTTATTCATTGTCAGTGCGTCAGAGATTCATCTCTGACGCACTTTTCGTGTTCAAATGAATGGTACTTGTAGTTGAAATGCAGCGTACTCTTTCCATACTCGGCGCATCCTCTTTTATCCCACCCATGCTTTCCTTCATCAAAATCCGTCATCTGGCTCTCGTCGAGGATGTCACCTGGGATTTGCGGGCCGGTCTGATCGGCGTGACGGGTGAAACCGGCGCTGGCAAGTCCATCATCGTCGGTGCTTTAAAACTCATCTTGGGGGAGCGTGCTGACCGCAGCCTCATCCGCAACGGCCAGGATACCTGCACCGTGGAGGCCAGCTTTCACCTGCGGGATACCCGCGCCTTGGACATGGTACTGCAGGAAGCTGGTCTCGATCCCTGCCAGGATGGCGAGCTGCTGATCAAACGCAGCATCAGCACCGGCGGCGCTAACAAACAATTCGTCAACTGCTCTCCCGTCACCATCCACGTGCTGAAGGCCCTGGGAGAGCACCTGGTGGACCTGCATGGCCCGCACGACCATCAGTCCCTCCATTCCCAGGACCGCCAGCTTGAGATGCTGGACAAATACACCGGCTGCGAGGACATCCTGGCCAAATACCAGGCCACCTGGCAGCAATGGCGCAGTGCTCTGACCGAGCTGGATGACCTGGAAAACAGCGAGCGCAGCAGCAGCCAGCAGGAGGACATGCTGCGCTTCCAAGCCCAGGAAATCGCAGCCGCAGGCCTCAAGCCCGGTGAGGAAGAGGAGATCGAAGCCCGGCACCGCATCGCTGCCAACGGCGCCCGCCTGGCCGAAGTCTGCTCCGCCATCACCAGCCGCCTCAGTGATAGCGAAGGTGGCATTCTGGACGCCCTGCGCGAGATCGGCCGCCATATCCATGAGCTGGAAAAAATAGACCCCGGCACCACCGCCATGTTTGAGGGGTTCAAGTCCGCCCAGATCGAGTTGACAGAGCTGGAAAGCAGCGTCCAGGAATACGCCGACGAACTGGAAACCGACCCCGCCGAGCTGGCGCAACTGGACCAGCGCATCCACACCATCCAGACCCTGAAGCGCAAATACGGCCCCACCGTTGCGTCCATCATCGAATTCCAAAAGGATGCCGAGCAGAAGCTGGCCAGGATCGAAAACCGTGGCGACGAGCTGGAGCGCCTGGCCAAGCTGGTCAAGGACCGCCGGGCCGACGTGGACAAGCTGGGCAAGCAGCTCACCAAAAAACGCGCTGAAGCCGCCCCCAAGCTGGCCAAAGAAGTGGCCGCCCACCTGACCGACCTGGGTTTCAAACGCAGCGTCTTCGAAGCCCACCTGGCCCCGCTCAACGAGCCATCTCGCAACGGCCTGGAGGAAGTGGACTTTCAGTTCGCCCCCAACCCCGGCGAGCCGCTGAAACCCCTGCGCCTCACTGCCAGCAGCGGAGAAATGTCCCGCGTGCTGCTCTCCGTGAAAAGTGCCCTGGCCAAACAGGATGCCGTGCCACTCCTCGTCTTTGATGAAATTGACGCCAACGTCGGCGGCAACATCGCCGAAGCAGTCGGCCACAAAATGGCCTCCCTCGGCAGCACGCATCAAGTCATCGCCATCACCCACTTCCCGCAGGTCGCCTCCCTGGCCGCCAGCCACTTCGTCGTCACCAAGGAGATCGAAGGTGACCGCACCAAGTCCCACATCCGCGAAGTCGCCAACGAAGAGCGCATCGAAGAGCTCGCCCGGATGCTTGGCGGAAAGCTCGAATCCGCGCGTGAGCATGCGCGAAATCTGCTGAGCGGGAGAAGATGATAGATGGAAAAATGAAGGACCGGCAGCAGGGCACGCTCATCCCCTAGTCCACTGCCCGCACACGTAATTGTCGCAGGGAAAACAGCTCGCTGTCACATTCGCTGAGGCGGCGGGCACCGTCTTTGCGCTTGGGGCCAAAGAGGGTGCGGTTTTCCTGGAAGACGCTTTCGACGAACTCTTTGCTTCCTAGCACC